>JACQEG010000052.1 GCA_016200665.1 Chloroflexota bacterium
CCGGCCACGTCGCCCGTCCGAGGTTCGTGTGGATCAGGACGCCGGTCGCGTTGATCACGGTCGGCACTGGCGTGCCCTCGTCGAGCCGCTCGAGCCCGGCGAGCGCCTCCCCCGCCAGCTCGGAGGCCGATCGAGCGACCACGCCGGCCATGCCGGGCGCGCCGGTCAGCCGCGCCCGCTCGGCAGCGATCGTTGACCTGGCGGCCTCGAGCAGCGCCTCCGCCTCACGCCCGTCGGCGGACTCGCGGAGCACCCTGAGCACCGCCTCGACGCTCGGGGGCCTTGGCGATCGCGGCGACGTGGCCCGCCCGCTCATCGCGGCGCCCGCGCGACGACGTCGAACAGGTGCCAGTGCTTCGGGCCCACGAACGAATTGCCGTCCTCGTCCTGCTCGTCGAAGACGACGACCTCGAGGCCCGCGACGAGCGCCTCGGCCTGCGCCCGATCGAGGAAGGTCATCAGCGGATCGCTCGCCCAGGTGTCCTTCACACCAAAC
Organism: Chloroflexota bacterium; assembly: GCA_016200665.1. Taxonomy (GTDB): domain Bacteria; phylum Chloroflexota; class Limnocylindria; order Limnocylindrales; family CSP1-4; genus UBA5189. The sequence continues at coordinate 497 of JACQEG010000052.1, forward strand.
ACGTTGAAGACGAGCCAGCCGCCCGGTCCGAGGGCTGCCCGAACGCGCTCCCAGAATGCGGCGAACACCTCGGGCGGGATGAACGACAGCGCGTAGCCCGCGTAGAGGAGATCGAATGGCGACAGGTCGGCGCCCTGCGCCGCGGCGGTGACGATCGACAGCCCTTCCGACAGGTTGCCCGACGCCTTCTCGCGGAGTCCTGCCGCGGCCTCGGGCGTGGGATCGATCGCGGTCACGTGCCAGCCTCGCGCCAGGAGCTCGAGGGTCTCCGTACCGTCGCCGAACCCGATCTCGATTGCGTCACCGGGCGTTGCGCCGGCGGCGTCGAGCGCCGCAATTCCGCGCTGGAACAACGGCCGCGGCTCGCGGCCGGCCGTGTGGCGGTAGTAGGCGGACCAGTTCGTCTCGGTTTCGGTCACGACGTCCCCAGCTGGCTGGCGGGAGCGCATGGGAGTCGAACCCACCGTGCGACGCCGAGCGCCGCGCCACTCGTTTTGAAGACGAGGCCGGGCACCGGCCCGAACGCACTCCCGGCCGATGGTACGGCTCGCCTCGGGCTCGGTATCGGGGGCGCGGTGGGTGCTACGGGCGCATCCGAGCACGGCGCCGGGGGACCCCTCCGTTTGTGATGCCTATAGCGACATCACCGATAGCGGCCTGGACGGGCGGACGAGCCGCGCGGACGTGCCGCGCCGACGACGGAGGGTGAGGGGTCGAGCGGTCAGACGAGCTTGAGGTGTCGCTCCAGGAAGGCACGGCGGGACGCGCGGGCCTTCGGGCTGCGCATCGCGTGGTCGGCGTCATACCACTCGAGGCCGACGTCGCGGCCGGCGGCGCGAGCCAGCTCGCGCGCGGTCATCGGGGCGATGTAGAAGTCACGCCGGCTGAACTGGAAGAGCAGATCGGCCTTGGTCCGAGCGACGGCGCCGATCGGGTCGAACGGCTCGAGCGCTCGGCGATAGTCGATCGGGTCGCCGGCGATCGGCCAGAACGGCAGGAACCAGTCCGCCCAGCGCGGGACGCCGGCGATGAACACCGCGCTTCCGATCCGGGGCTCGCGCGCGAGCAGCCCGACGCCGTGCATCGCCCCGAAGTCATGGCCGACCATTGCCACCGGCACCTTCGCCGAGAGCGGTTCGATGAGCGCCGCGAGTGTGCGATCCAGGCGTCGGCGCTCGAGCTCGATGCTCGCGACATCGGTCGCGGCATCCACCGGTGGCGTCAGCCACGGCAGGCGCCCGGCGGGCAGCACCGATCGAACGCCTCGGGCGGCCAGGTCGATCGCTTCGGGCAGGAGCTGCGTCCGATCGTTGTGGTGCTCACCGAGCCAGTGGAGCCAGAGCACGCTCGCGCGCGGCTTCGAGCCGTCGCCGGGTGAGACGACGAACGCCTCGACCCGATCCGCGCCATCGACATCGAGTGCGACGTCCTCGACGACCGCGCCGCGAACCCGCCTCGTCGCTGCCAATCGATCCTCCCTCGTGCGCTCCTATGATCGGTCGGTGACCGACCTCGCCGTCCCGTCGATCCGCCTCACCGAGCTGACCGAGTGCGGCGGCTGCGCGGCGAAGCTCGGTGCGGACGTCCTGGAGGAGGCGCTCGCCGGACTCGGGCTCACAACCGACCCGACGGCGCCCAACGGGAATACCGCCGCGGCGGCCGGAGGGCTCACCGCGTCGGGGCTCACCGCGTCGGGGCTCATCGCCGGGCTCGACCCGCCAGACGACGCGGCTGTCCACCGCCTCACGCCCGATCTCGCGGTCATCGGGACGCTCGATTTCTTCCCGCCGATCGTCGACGACCCGCGCACCTACGGCGAGATCGCCGCGGCCAACGCCCTGTCCGACGTCTTCGCGATGGGCGGCCGCGTGCTGTTCGCGCTGTCGGTCGCGGCGATCCCTGAAGACCTTCCCATGCCGGTGTTCCGCGCGATCCTCGACGGTGCGGCCTCGAAGGTCCGGGAGGCAGGCGGGATCCTCGCCGGCGGTCACACGATTCGCGACCCCGAGCCGAAGTACGGACTGGCGGTCATCGGCGTCGCCCATCCCGATCACCTGCTTCGCAAGGGTGGCGCGCGGCCCGGCGACGTGCTGCTGCTGACGAAGCCGCTCGGGACCGGCCTGCTCGTCAGCGGGCGCCGACAGGGCCGCACATCGGATGCGGACCTGGAGGCGGCCGTCGACAGCATGCGGGCGCTGAACGCGGCGGCGGCGCGGGTCCTCGTGGATCACGGCGTCCGCGCCGCGACCGACGTCACCGGCTTCGGCCTGCTCGGCCATGGCCTCGAGATGGCCCGCGCCTCGAGCGCTCGGCTCGTGTTCGAGGCCGGCGCCCTGCCGGCGCTCGCGGGCGCTCTCGACCTCGCCCGCGGGGGCCTCGAGACGACCGGCGCGGGCCACAACCGCCGTTTCGTCGCGTCATCGCTCACGCTCGGTCCGGACGTCCCGCCGGAGTTGGTCGTCCTTGCCCACGATCCGCAGACCTCCGGCGGCCTGCTGGCTTCGATCCCCCGTTCCGAGCTGGATTCGATCGAAGGCGATCTCGCCGCAACGGGCGTCCGCGGCTGGCGGATCGGCCAGGTCGAGGCATCGCCCGGATCCGGAGTTTCCCTCGCCTGAGACGGCGCATGCTGTCGCGCACCCACGGGCCAGGCCATACGGAAAGGCGGCAACGCAGGTGATCGCTGAGCGGCCTCGATTCGGCGTTCTCCTTCTCCAGAACGCGCCGGTCACCGTGCTCCTGGATCGCGCTCGGCGCTGTGAGGCGATGGGCTTCGATCAAGTGTGGGTCGGAGACCACTTCGTCAATCCGTACGCGCCGGGGCAGGACTGGTTCGATGGCTGGTCCATCCTCGCGGCCCTCGCCGTCGCGACCTCTCGCGTCCGCCTCGGGCCGCTCGTGACCAGCGTGACCCTGCACAACCCTGCCCGCCTGGCACGGATGGCGATGACGGTGGACCACCTCTCGGGTGGTCGCCTGGAGCTCGGGATCGGCCCCGGAGGCGCGCCGCTCGACTACACGATGACGGGCCTGCCGGTGTGGCCGCCCGGCGAGCGAGTCGCGCGGATGGAGGAGACGCTCGAGATCGTCAAGAGCCTGCTCGAGCGAGGCTCGCTCGATCACGCGGGCCGCCACTACCGCACCGAGGGGGCGGTGGTCGCACCGAGGCCGGTGCAGCAGCCTCGACCGCCGATCACCGTGGGGGCCCTGGGGCCACGGGCCATCGGCGTCGCCGCCAGGCACGCGGAGACGTGGAACACGTACGGCGTGGCTGGCGGGCGGGACGCCCGGGGGGCGCTCGACCACGCCGGGGCGGTCGACGCGACGCGACGTCGGGCCGCCCTGCTCGACGAGGCGTGCGTGGCCACGGGCCGTGATCCCGCCTCGATTCGACGCTCGTACCTCTCGTTCCAGGGGATCATGGAGCCGATCCTGGAACCCGAGGCGTTCCTCGGGTTCGTTCGGGACTTCCAGGAAGCAGGAGTCGACGACTTCGTCCTCTACTGGCCGGAAGGGGAGAGCGCCGAACATCGGCTGGAAGCCCTCGCCGAGGTGGCTCTTCCGACCCTCCGCAGCTGAGCCCCGCGGTGCGCGGATCCTGTCCACGCGCTCGGTGCGCCCGTACAATCGCCGCCCAGCCGCACGAGAAGGGAGCCTCGCCGATGGACGGGACCAATGGCTGAGCCGAGCGGCCGCGCGGTCGTCGAGGCGTACATCCGCGCCATCGAGGCGAAGGACTTCGATGCCCAGGGCCGGCTGGTCGCGGACGACTACGTCGACGAGATGCCGCAGTCGGGCGAGCGCATCCGCGGCCGGGCCAACGCCCGGGCGATCGTCGACCACTACCCCGGTGGCGTGGGCACCGTCGAGTCGGGGAGCAGCCATCTCGTCGGCGCCGACGATCGCTACGTGATGACCCCGTCCTTCAGCATCCTCCGGATCGAGGGCTCCGGCGACACGTTCACCTACTCCGGCACCATCCGGTACGCGAACGGCGAGACCTGGCACATCATCGCGATCGTCGAAGTCCGGAACGGCAAGATCGCCAAGACGACGACCTATTACGCGGCGCCCTTCCCTGCCCCCGACTGGCGGGCGCCGTACGTCGAGCGCATGGAGGTCCCCCATGGCTGAGGCGCCCTCGGCCGGATCAGCCGCGACCGCCAGCGCGTCGCGTGGCTCGCTCCTCCGCGACGGCTTCGGCCATCACGTCTGGGCCACCCTCACGCTCATCGACGCCTGCCTGCCGCTGACCGAGGCGCAGCTCACGACGAACGCGCCGGGCACGTACGGCCCGATCCTCGAGACCTTCCGCCACCTCGTCGGCGCGGACAGCTCCTACCTCTTCGTCACGACCGGCGGCAAGGTCTCGGAGATCGACGAGAGCTCGATGTCGCTGGCCGAGCTGCGCGCCGAGATGGTTCGCAACGGCGATGGCTGGACCGCCCTTCTGGCGACCGACCCGGATCCCGATGTTGTCGTGACGCGCGTGCGCGACGACGGCTCGAAGAGCCACGCACCACTCGGCGTCCGCCTCACCCAGGCGGTCCAGCACGGCACCGATCATCGAAGCCAGATCGCCACCGCCCTGACCTCGCTCGGCATCGAGCCGCCCGACATCGACGTCTGGGCCTGGGCCTGGAGCCAGGGCCGCCTCTCGGAGGATCCCGCCCCAGGCTGAGCCTCGGAGATACAGGGCGACCAGCCCGCGGTTCACGCCCCCGATCGGCAGAGTGTTCGATCCGTCGATCGGGCAAACTTTCTGTCAGGGGCGATTCCAGCGAGCCTTCGTCTCCGAATTCCTGCCAGCGGCTCATCGTCGCGACCCGGTGTCAGGAAACGACGAGGCAAGAAGCGCTTCGACGCACGAGCGAGCAGAGCCCGATCGACGGGGCGATGACCAAGGCTCGCCTGAGTGGCCGCTGGCAGAAACTGCGCGCCAGTCGCTGCTCACGGCGGCTCGCTTCGCCGCTGTGACTGCTCGGAGCCCTCTACGCCTCGCCGGTGGCGCGCCGTACACTCGGCCGGCCGGCTCGTCCGGGCCGGCGGTGAACGGTCGCGCGAGCGCGCGGCCACGCGAAGCAGGCACGGAGGACCCTTGCCGAAGTCGTACGTTCGCCTGACCCAGCCCCTCGTGCGGGACACGAAGGGCGGCGAGCTCCGCGTCGCGACGTGGGACGAGGCGCTCGATCGGACCGTCGCCGGCTTCCGGGCGGCCCTGGCCTCGCGGCCGGGTGCCGAACGGGCGCCGATCGGGATCTTCAGCTGCAGCAAGTCGACCAACGAGGTCAATTTCGCGGCCCAGAAGCTCTCCCGCCAGGTCCTGGGCAGCAACAACATCGACAGCTGCAACCGCACCTGACACGCCCCATCTGTCGCCGGTCTGGCGACCGTGTTCGGCGCTGGCGGCGGTACCAGCTCATATCGCGAGGCTGAGGAGACCGATCTGATCGTGCTCTGGGGCTCGAACGCCCGGGAGACGCATCCGATCTTCTTCCACCACCTGCTGCGCGGCGTCCGGAACGGCGCCCGGCTCTACGCGGTCGACCCGCGCCGGACGTCCTCGGCCGAGTGGGCCGACGTGTGGCTGGGTCTCGACGTCGGGTCGGACATCTCACTCGCGAACGGGATCGCCCGCGAGATCATCCACGCCGGCCTCGCGAACCGCGAGTTCATCGATCGGGCGACCGACCACTACGAGGACTACGCCCGGACCGTCGAGGCCTACACCCCGGAGCGGGTCGAGCGCGAGACCGGCGTTCCCGCGGAGGCCATCAGCGACCTCGCGCGGGCGTACGCCACGGCGAACCGGGCGATGATCTGCTGGACCCTCGGCATCACCGAGCACCACAACGCCGTCGACAACGTCCTGGCGCTCATCAACCTGTCGCTGCTGACGGGCCACGTCGGCAAGTACGGCTCCGGGCTCAACCCGCTGCGCGGCCAGAACAACGTCCAGGGCGGCGGCGACATGGGCGCCCTGCCGGATCGCCTGCCGGGCTTCAACTACGTCGAGAACGATGCCCTGCGCCAGCGCTGCGAGATGGTCTGGGGCTGCGACATCCCGGCCACGCGCGGCTGGCACCTCTCGAACATGTTCGAGGCGATGGACCGCGGCGACCTGAGCGCCCTCTACGTGATCGGCGAGAACCCGGTCCAATCGGAGGCCGATCGCACCCTCACCGAGCGACGGCTACGGAGCCTCGACTTCATGGTCGTCCAGGACATCTTCCTGACCGCGACCGCCGAGATCGCCGACGTCGTCCTGCCCGCCGCCGCGGCCTGGGCCGAGACCGAGGGCACGGTCACGAACTCGGAGCGGCGCGTCCAGCGAGTCCGCAAGGCGCTCGAGCCGCCGGGCGAGGCCCGCGACGACCTCTGGATCATCTACGAGCTCGCTCGCCGGATGGGCTTCGACTGGGGCGAAGCCTCAGCCGAGGGGGCCTGGAACGAGCTCCGCAAGGTCTCGCCGGTCCATCGCGGCATGACCTACGCGCGGCTCGAGGAGCTCGGCGGCATCCAGTGGCCGTGCTACGACGAGAGCCACCCTGGCGAGCTCTTCCTGCACTCGCGACTCCAGGAGGACCCGGTCCCCGGCCTGCGAGCACCGTTCGTGCCGGTGGAGCACGACCCGCCGGTCGACCCGCTGACCGACGACTTCCCGATTCGCCTGACGACCGGTCGCCGCCTCGACTCCTACAACACCGGCGTCCAGAGCGGCGGCTTCAGGTCACCGATGCGGCGCGGCGAGACGCTCGACATCTCCCCGGAGGACGCCGAGCGCTACGGCCTCGCCGAGGGCGAGCGGGTCCGCGTCGTCTCGCGCCGCGGCCAGGTCGAGGTCCCCGTCCGGCTCGACGCCGGCCTGCGGCCCGGGCTCGTGTTCATGACGCTCCACTTTCAGGACGACGTCACGACGAACCTCCTCACGATGGACGCCACGGACCCGAAGTCCGGCACGGCCGAGTTCAAGGCCACCGCGGTCCGCATCGAGAAGCTCGAGGCGCCGGTCCCGGCCTGAGGCGACGTCCGGCACTGGCGGTCGGATGCGGGCGCCCGCGATGATCGGCGATCTGGAGGTGCAGCAGTGCTCAGGAAGCTCTTCGTGGCCGGCGCGGCGATTGCCAGCGCATCGGCCGTCGCGGGCTACGTGTCGGCCCGGACGATCTGGCGGAGCTGGGGCAAGGGCTCCGCCGAGGAGGCGATGGCCCTGCCGGGCGACGACCTCGTCGCGGATCCCAAGGCCGTCGACACGCGCGGCATCGACATCGCGGCGACCCCGGACAAGGTCTGGCCGTGGCTCCTGCAGATGGGCTACGGCCGAGCGGGCTGGTACAGCTACGACCAGATGGACATGGACCGCCCCAGCCTCGACCACATCGATGCCGCCCTGCAGGCGCTCGCCGTCGGCGACATCCTGCCGACCCACCCGGGCGGCGGCTTCGAGGTCAAGATCCTTGAGTCGGAGCACGCCCTCGTCGTGTACTCGGACCGCGACCTCGTCAATGCCCAGGCCGCAGCCGTGAAGCCCGAGGCGGGCCTGGAGAGCGCCTCGGCGAACGTCCGGGCCACCGGGGCCTACCTCGACAAGGCCATGACCGGCGACTTCGCCGCGAGCTGGGCCTTCGTCCTCGAGCCGAAGGCCGACGGCGGCACCCGGCTCATCGAGCGGTTCCGCGCCTCGATGGTCGCGCCGGAGCGACCGACGGGCAAGCCGTTCGCGATCCCGCCGTTCGCCTTCTCGATCCTCGGCTTCGGGGTCTTCGTCATGATCCGGCGCCAGATGCTGGGCATCCGCGACCGGGTCGAGGGCCGCCCGATCAAGCCCGCGCGCCTGACGTTCGCGACGCGGGCGGTCCCGAAGCCCGCCTGAGGGACGGTTCCGGCTCGGTCACCCGGGCGGCGCCGTCCGGCGAGGTGACGCCGCCGTACACTCGCGCCCGTGGATCTCCACGTCATCGGGCCGCTCGCGTCCCCGGCGGAGCGAGCCGCCGTGGACGCCGTCCTGGGTCCGGCGACCTCGGGCTGGCACGGTGGCGGGCGCGACGCCCGGACCGAGGGCCACGCGGCCCGCGGCGGCCACGACGCTCGCGCTCGGCGCGACCTGCTCCTGCCCGCGCTCCACGCGCTCCAGGATCGCGTCGGGCAGATCACGCAGCCCGGCCTGAACTACGTCTGCCGCCGGCTCTCGGTGCCGCCGGCCGAGGCATACGGCGTCGCCACGTTCTACGCGATGTTCGCCACGCAGGCGCGCCCGCCCGCGGTGGCCCACCTGTGCGATGACATCGCGTGCCGGCTGGCGGGCGCGGAGGACGTGATCGCCGACGTCGCGCGGGCGCTCGGACCTGCCGGGGAGCCCGCCCACGACGGCACGCTGAGCTGGCTCCGGAGCCCATGCCTGGGGCTCTGCGAGCGCGCCCCGGCGGCGCTGTTCACGATCGCGGGCGAGCACCCGCGACGCTTCGCGTCGGCGCCCGTCGACGCGGCCTCGGTCGTCGGCGGTCTCGAGGCGTCGGCGGCGCCCGCCGATGAGGATGCCCGGGCGTCGGCTCGCGCCTCCGTGCCGCAGCTCGGCGACCCCGCGCTGCGCCTGCTCGCTCGCGCCGGCGTCGTGGACCCGACCTCGATCGACGACTACCGGGCCCACGGCGGGTTCCGGGCCCTCGCCAACGCGATCGCGATGGGCGCCGAGGCGACGATCCGCGAGGTCACCGACTCGAAGCTCATGGGTCGCGGCGGCGCGGCGTTCCCGACCGGACGGAAGTGGTCCGCCGTGGCCGCGCAGCCGGCCCAGCCGCACTACATGGTCTGCAACGCCGACGAGTCCGAGCCCGGCACGTTCAAGGACCGGGTGCTCATGGAGCTCGACCCGTTCGCGGTCGTCGAGTCGATGACGATCGAGGGCTTCGCCACGGGCGCATCCCGCGGCTACCTCTACATCCGGGGGGAGTACCCGCTCGCCGAGGCGCGCATCAGCCACGCCATCGAGGCCGCCCGGGCGGCCGGCTACCTCGGGCCGGACGTCGCGGGCAGCGGCTGGAGCTTCGACATCGAGGTCCGGCGAGGTGCGGGCGCCTACATCTGCGGTGAGGAGACGGCCCTCTTCGAATCGATCGAGGGCAAGCGCGGCGAGCCGCGCAACAAGCCGCCGTTCCCGGTGGAGTTCGGCCTGTTCGGCAAGCCGACCGCGATCAACAACGTCGAGACGCTCGCCAACGTGCTGATCATCCTCGGCGGCGGTGAGGGACCCGAAACCGGCGACGGGGTCGGTGGCGGCGCCCGCTTCGCGGCGCTCGGCACGGAGGGCTCGACCGGGCCGAAGCTGTTCTGCCTCTCGGGGGCCGTCGCCCGTCCCGGCGTCTACGAGGTGCCGTTCGGGACGACGCTGCGGGAGCTGCTCGATCTCGGTGGCAGCGTGCCCGGCGGCCGCTCGATCCGGGCGATCCTGCTCGGTGGGGCAGCCGGCGTGTTCGTCGGACCGGAGACGCTCGACACCGAGCTGACGTTCGAGGGCACGCGAGCCATCGGCGCGAGCCTCGGCTCGGGCGTCGTCATGGTCTTCGATGAAACCGTGGATCTCGTGGGCACGCTGCGCCGGATCGCCGCGTTCTTCCGCGACGAGTCGTGCGGCCAATGCGTGCCCTGTCGGGTCGGCACGGTCCGCCAGGAGGAGCTGCTGGCCCGACTCGCGGATCCCATGGCAGGCTCGGGGTCGGGCGCGGGCTCGCGATCACGGGCCGATGAGCTGGCCCTCCTGACCGACATCGGCCGGGCGATGCGCGACGCGAGCATCTGCGGCCTCGGCCAGACCGCCTCGTCGGCGATCGAGTCGGCCCTTCGCCAGCCCGAGCTGGTGGCGCTGTGACGAGCGACGCACGCAGGCCCGAGCCGCCAGCCGAGGGCGGCTATCACCCGGCACCGTACGTCATGCCGCCGGATCTCGCCCGCGTGTTCACCACGCCGGCCGGGCGCCCGACCCGCATTCCCGAGCCGCCTCCGGAGGCCCTGAAGTCGGCCGTCACGCTCCAGATCGACGGGCGGTCGATCAGCGTGCCGGAGGGCTCCACGATCCTCGAGGCGTGCCGAGCAGAGGGCATCGACGTCCCGACGATGTGCTGGCTCGAGAACCTGACGCCGGTCAACGTCTGCCGCGTCTGCGTCGTCGAGGTCGCGGGCTCGCGGGTCCTCGCGCCGGCGTGCTCGCGCAAGGTCGAGCCGGGGATGGACGTCCAGACCAAGTCGGAGCGGGTGAAGGCCTCGCGCAAGGTCGTCCTGGAGTTCCTCGCGTCGTCGGTCGACACGTCGTTGGCCGGGCCGGCCGCGCCGAACGGCGACTTCGCCGCCTACCTCGAGCGGTATGGCGCGGATCCGTCTCGATTTGGGCCGCCGGCCGGACCGGCCGCCGCCGGCGAACGTGAGGCCCACGGGCCCGGGCACCATCATTCGCCGTCGGGCTCGGAGGCGGCCTCCGCCGCCACCGTTCGCCAGCCGGTCAAGGTCGACAACGACCTCTACGTCCGCGACTACTCGAAGTGCATCCTCTGCTACAAGTGCGTCGAGGCGTGCGGCGACGACGCCCAGAACACCTTCGCGATCGCGGTCGCGGGCCGCGGCTTCGACGCCCGGATCTCCACCGAGTGGAACGTCGGCCTGCCCGATTCCGCGTGCGTCTACTGCGGCAACTGCATCGGCGTCTGCCCGACCGGCGCGCTCATGTTCAAGTCCGAGCACGACATGCGCGCGGCCGGCACCTGGGACGAGTCGGCCCAGTCCACGACCGAGACGATCTGCCCGTACTGCGGCGTCGGCTGCGTGCTCGACCTCCACGTCCAGGACAACACGATCGTGAAGGTCACCTCGCCGATGGACTCGTCAGTGACGGACGGCCACCTCTGCATCAAGGGCCGCTTCGGCTTCGAGTTCACCCAATCGCGGGGTCCAGGGCGGCCCGGCTCGTAGGCCACGCGGGCTCGCAGGCTGCGCGAGCTCGCAGGCTGCGCGGGCTCGTGGCCGGGTCCGGCGGGCCCTCCGGCACTCGACGCCAGCGAGACAATCAAGCCATGACCGGACCGGAGCTCGCCACGCTCTCGACCATTGGCTGGATCGTGCTGACCCTCGCCTTCATCGTCGTGTTCGGGACCTGGAGCGCCGGCGGGTCATGGTCGATCCTGCCGGGCCTCGTCCGCGGCGTCCGCGACTGGGCTACCGAAGAGGCCGTCGCCCGCCAGCCCTCGAGCCCTTCGCCTTGGGCGGTGACCGCACCAACTCCTGCCCTGCCTGTCGACCCGACCGACAAGGCGGCGATCGCCGCGCCCGAGATCGAAGAGCTCTGGATCCGTCCGACGAGCCGCTAACGGCAGCGGTCGCCTAGCGGCCGATTCGCAAGCCTCTCGGCGGGCGATCCAGGAGCGTTGCTGTTCCGTGCTCGAGTCGGACCCACAGCAGCGCGGGGCCCGGCCACTCGGCCTCCCCAACCAGCGCGGCCACGGCGTCGGAGCATCGGGCCGGGAAAGTCACCAAACGAGGCTCGAACCCGACGAAAGCGCCCTGCGACCGACCTTGCCGAGCTCTTCAGGTGCCTAACGCTGACTCGTGGTCAAGACAGCCAGCTGAAGACCGATCACGGCCGGCCATCGCGTCAAAGCCGTGACTGGCAGTCAACGCGGACCGGGACCTCGGCACGGCACCAACTCGGGCGGGCCTCGTCGACCTGGCCGGGCCTAGCGGACCCGGTCGGGCCGGGTGGGCTAGCCGAGCAGGTCGCGCAGGTCGATGCGGTTGTCGTGGCTGTAGACGTTGAAGCCATCGCCGCGCAGGAAGCCGACCAGGGTCATCCCAAGACGGTCCGCGAGGCGAACCGCGAGGTCTGACGGAGCGGAGACCGCGCAGACGATCGGGATGCCGGCCATGGCCGCCTTATGGACGATCTCGAAGGAAACGCGGCCAGAGACGAGCAGGAGCCGATCCCAGAGCGGCAGCTCGTGGGCGCGGACGCGCGAGCCGATGAGCTTGTCGAGGGCGTTGTGGCGGCCGACGTCCTCGCGCACCGCGACGAGGCGGCCGTCGGTCTCGAAGAGGGCCGCCGCGTGCAGGCCGCCCGTCCGTTCGAACGCGGACTGCGCGGCGCGCATCGTGTCGGGCAGGCCCAGGATGACCGAGCGGGCGATGAACGGCAGGCCGCGGGGCGCCGGCTCGGCGCGGCGGGCGATGTCGTCGATCGAGGCCTTGCCGCAGATCCCGCATGACGCCGTCGCCACGAAGTTGCGCTTCGCGACGCGGGTCGCGTCGAAGGGCCGCGAGAAGCGGACGAGGACCGAGTCGTCAGGCTGGGCGAGCACGCCGGGGTCGCCATACGACACGCCGGCAATCTCGTTGTCGGCGGTCAGGCCTTCGGTGGTCAGGAAGCCGATCGCGAGCTCGTCCTCGTAGCCGGGCGTCCGCATCGTGACGGCCACCTGGACAGGATCCTGCCGTGGGCCGGCGGCGCGAATCTCGAGCGGCTCCTCGCCGACGACGAGGTCGTCGCGGATCTCCAGCTCCGAGCCGCGGACCGCGATGACCTTGGTCCCGGTGACGTGCCGGATCGGGAGCGCCGGGTCAAGCGCGGCTCGGTCAAGCGGTGATGGCACGGCTCGCTTCGGCGCGGCCCATCGGCCGGGCGCGGGACGTCGACGGATGGGGGTGGCCGTGCGGCTTTCGGTCCGGGCCGTCCTCGACCCCGCCGCCGAGCGCCAGGATGAGCCGCTCGGAGGCTGCGGCGATCTCGGCGATTGCGGCGTCGAAGGCGGCCTCGTTGCGAGCCGACGGCTCGCGGAAGCCGCTCACCTTGCGGACGTACTGGCGGGCGGCGGCGTGGACCTCGCCGGTCGTCGCCGGCTCGGCGCTGCTGCGAAGGGTTCGAATGCTCCTGCACATGGCCGGGAGCCTAGCACCGGCCCGGGAGCGCGCCTCAACTGCGTGCGAGGGGTGCGCGCGGGAGGTGCGCGCGCGCCACCAAATTCGGGACCGGGGACTTGCGCACATGACTTGTAATACGCGTGTAATTCGGAGACCCGGCGCAACCGGCGATGATGTCTCGGCTCGCCGAGGCGCTTCGAGCGCATGCGCCCGGCCAGGAGGGTCGCCTCGGTGGATCCATTCCTGCTCCTGCTCCAGGCCGCGTTCTACCTCACCTTCGCCGTGACGCTGTGGCGCTGGATCACCCGCCGCGGTCCGCTGGAGCTGGCGGTCACGGCCGTGTTCGCCCCGATCGCGGCCCTGTTCCTCCTCTCGCTCCTCAACGGCTTCGCGCCGAGCCTGTCGCCGGTCTTCCGGCCCATCCTCGTCACGCTCCTGTTCCTCCAGCCGTGGTTCGTCGTCCACCTCGTCGACCAGATCAGGCCCGTCTCGAACCGGGTGTCATGGCTGGTCCTGGCGGGTTGCATCGCGTCAACGGGCGCGATCCTGATCGGGACCGGCGTTGCGCTCGCGACGCTGACTGCGGTCGTGTTCTTCTTCGCGATCCAGGCCGCGGCGGCCGCCCGGCTGGCCACCGACAGCCGTCGACGAATCGGGGTCGCCCGAGTCCGGCTTGCCACGGCGGCCCTGGCGACGGCCCTCTTCGGGTTCGCGATCCTGCTTGCTGGCGTGGCCTCGGCGGCGACCGGCGGGGCCTCGGGATCGACCATCCAGATCGTCACCCGGAGCCTCGCCCTGGCAGCCGGGATCGGATACCTCGTCGCGTTCGTGCCGCCGGCGTGGCTCCGCCGCCAGGCCTACCGGCTCATGGCGTTCGACCTGATGCGCCACCTGGTCGCCCCGGACGCCGACAGCAGCACGGGCCGGCTGTGGGCCGACCTCGCCTCCTCGGCGCGCGAGATCCTCGGGGCGCGGCGCGTCACGATCCTGTCGGCGCCGGACGGCCTGCCGCTCGCCATGGTCGGCGACCCGGAGGAGGCGAGCCAGCCGGTGGGTGCCCTGGAGCCTCCGCCCGCCACGCTCGGGGCACGGATGCGCGAGGCCCTTCGGAGCAAGGGCGGCGTCCTCTCGCACGTCGAGGTCGCGCTCCGCCCCGGCGGCGGCCGGGAGCATCTCGTCGCCGAGATCGAGGGTCGGGCGCTCTTCGCCGAAGACGACGTGGCGCTGCTCTCGCTCCTGGGCGCCCTGACGGCCCGCACCGTCGACCGCGAGGAGGCGCTGATCACGCTCGGCCAGGCGCGCCATGCCCTCGAGGAATCGGCCGCCACCAAGGCCAGCGAGGCCCGGTTCCGGGCACTGCTGGAGGCCGACCCGAACGCCATCCTGGCGCTCGACCGGCAGAACACCGTCGTCTGGGCAACCCGCCAGGCCGGCGAGCTGTTCGGTGGCGAGGCGGCCCGGCTCTCCGGCATGGCCCTGGCCGACCTGGTGGCCCTGCCCCACGACCTCCGCCCGGCGGTGGGCACCGATCGGCCGGTGTTCAGGGCCGACACGACCGGCCGGCGACTCGACGGCACGCACTTTCCGGCCGAGATCGCCCGGACGACCTTCGAGCTCGACGGCCAGCCATTCGAGCTGGCGGTCGTGTCGGATGTCAGCTGGCGCCACGAGGCGGCGCAGATCCGCGATCGCTTCCTGGGCGTCCTGTCGCACGAGCTCCGGACGCCGGTGACCTCGATCTACGGCGGGACCCAGCTCCTGCTCGGCCGAGGCGCGCGGCTCGACGAGGAGACCCGGACGGAGCTCCTCGTGAGCGTCGCGGCGGAGTCCGAGCGGCTCCAGCGGATGATCGAGAACCTCGTCGCCCTGGCCCGGATCGAGCGCGGCGCCGAGTTCGCGCCGGCGCGGCCCGTCCTCCTCGACCGGGTCATCCGCGATCTCATCGATCGGGAACGCCAGCTCTGGCCCGAGCTGACGATCAAGCTGGAGATCCCCCACCCCGTCCAGATGGTCTCCGCCGAGGAGGAGTACCTCGGCCAGGTCGTCAGGAACCTGCTGTCGAATGCCGCGAAGTACAGCGGCCCGGGGTCCACGATCGACGTCGAGATCCTCGACGGCGACAGCGGGGTCGACGTCTTCATCCGGGACAACGGCCCGGGCATCAGCGACGAGGAGTCGGACAAGCTGTTCACGCTCTACTACCGGGCCACGACCCAGGCGGCGACGGCGCCCGGAGCCGGCATCGGGCTGTTCATCTGCAAGGAGCTCGTGACGCTCATGGGAGGCCGGATCTGGGCCCGCCCGCGACCGGGCGGCGGCGCCGAGTTCGGGTTCAGCCTGCCGGCCTACGTCGAGGAGCCGGATCCGTCGTTCGAGCCACTCGAGGCGCCGATGGCCAGCGGCAACGGCAACGGGACGACCCCGCCGGTGAACGCGCTCGAGGGGACCGAGCCCGTGGCGGCGGCTCGGCAGCTCACGGAGACGCAGCGCGCCGGAACCTAGCTCGGCAACGGCTCGAAGCGGGCGGTGAAGTGGCGCAGCGCCGGCGGCGCCTGGACGATCCGCATCCCGGTCAGCGAGGCGGCGCGCTCGGCGACCCAGGCCACGACCTCGATGACGTAGTCGACGTGGCTCTGGGTGTATGTCCGGCGCGGGATCGCCAGGCGAACGAGGTCCATCGCCGCCGGTGACTCGCTGCCGTCCGGATGCCGCCCGAACATGACCGTGCCGATCTCGCAGCCCCGGATGCCGCCCTCGCGGTAGAGCGCGACGGCAAGCGACTGGCCCGGGTACTGCAACGGGTCGATGTGCGGCAGCAGCGCCCGGGCGTCGAGATAGACCGCATGACCGCCGAACGGCTTCACGAGCGGCACGCCCGCCCGGTCCAGCGCCTCGCCGAGGTACGCCGTCGAGCGGATCCGGTAGCGGAGGTAGTCCTCGTCGACGACCTCGCGCAGGCCCTGGGCGATCGCCTCGAGGTCGCGGCCGGCGAGGCCGCCGTAGGTCACGTAGCCCTCCGTCAGGATGAGCACGTTGCGGCAACGCTCGGCCACCGCGTCGTCGTTCATCGCCAGCCAGCCGCCGATGTTGGCGAGCCCGTCCTTCTTGGCCGACATCGTCATGCCGTCCGCCAGCGATGCCATCTCGCGGACGATGTCGGGGATCGAGCGATCGGCCTGACCGGGCTCGCGGAGCTTGATGAACCAGGCGTTCTCCGCGAACCGGCAGCCATCGAGGAACAGCGGCACGTCGTGCCGGTCGCAGACCGCGCGGACGGCGCGGAGGTTCTCCAGGGACACCGGCTGGCCGCCGCCAGAGTTGTTCGTGATCGTGACGAAGACGACCGGGACGTCGCCGGGGCGGGCCGTCAGCAGGTCATCGAGGGCCGCCACGTCCATGTTGCCCTTGAACGGGTGGATCGCCGACGGATCGCGGCCTTCCGCGATGACGAGATCGACCGCCTCCGCGCCGGTTGCCTCGACGTTGGCCCGGGTCGTGTCGAAGTGGGTGTTGTTCGGGACGATCTTGCCGGGCCCGGCGATCGACGAGAACAGGATCTTCTCGGCCGCCCGGCCCTGGTGGGTCGGGATGACGTGCTTGAACGGGAAGAGCGACTGGACGCTCTCGAGGAACGCGAACCACGACGGCGAGCCGGCGTAGCTCTCGTCGCCGTGCTGGATCGCCGCCCACTGGTCGCGCGACATCGCGCCCGTGCCCGAATCGGTCAGGAGATCGATGAGGACATCGTCGGCGTGGATGTTGAAGAGGTTCCAGCCGGCCGCCCCGAGAGCCGCGTCACGCTCCTCGACCGTCGTCAGCCGGATCGGCTCGACGGAGTGGATCCGGAACGGCTCGATGATCGTGCGCCAGCGGTCCACGAACTGAGGATACGGGTCTCCGGGCGAGCCCGAGGGGCCTGGCTGCGTCTGCCCGTCGACGGGTCAGGGGAAGCGCCAGTCGAGCGGGCCGGTCCAGCAGTGGTCGATGGCCAGGCACGTGGCCCCGGTGAGGTCCCACTGCCGGCCCGCGACGTAGGGGCCGCGATCCACCACCGGCACCGTGATCGTGGCGCCGTTGTAGGGGTTGCGGAAGGTCACGAGCGTGCCACAGGGCAGCGTTCGATTGGCGACGCCCCGCAGGGTCGTCGTGAGCGTGTAGCCGCATGCCGTGCGGTTGCCGTAGAACCCCGGCCCGTACCAGCTCTCCTCAGCGTCGTGATGCCAGGTGAGCACGACGATCGCCCGGTTCGTGGGCACGGCGATGCCGGCCGGGGGGGCGCCCGTGGCGACGGGCATGGCCGGCTCGCTGAGCGGGCCATCGATCCTGGCAGCGGAATCGTTCGCGGGGTCTGGGGTAAGGGAGGTCGTCGAGGCCGATCCCCGGAGGTCATCGAGCCGCACCGCCGCGAAGGCGTTCGGGTCGATGGAGGCCGCGGGACTCGGGGTCCTCGAAAGGCCTGCTCCGGCGACGGCAACCGAGGCGAGCACGGCGATGAGCGCAGCACTCGCGACGACTCGGGGCGGTCGCACGCAGGAGTAGCGTACCCGAGATCGTCTTGCAGCGAGCGCGAGCGACCCTGCGGCGCGGGTGTCGGGGGTGTGACAGTCTGGCGCGATGGCTGCACAGCGGGGCGAGATTCGACGCTTTGAGCTCGATCGACCGCTCGACCTGGGCGTCGTCCTCGGCCCGCTCCACCGCGGCGCGGGCGACCCGACGATGCGGCTCGGGCGGGGCGAGGCCGCGCGCGCGTCGTGGCTGCCAAGCGGTGCGGCGACGGTGGTCATCCGCTCCGCGGAGGGCCGAGCGGAGATCGAGGCGGAGGGCTGGGGCCCGGGCGCGGAGGAGGCGCTGGCGCGGGTTCCTGCGCTGGTGGGCCTCAACGACGACGATGCTGGCTTCGATCCGTCGCTCCATCCCGAGGTCGCAGCGCTGGCGCGGCGCCTTCGCGGAGTCCGGCTCGGCCGCACGGGGTCCGTCTTCGAGGCGCTGGTCCCCGCGATCCTGGAGCAGCGGATCACCGGCACCGAGGCCTGGCGCGGCTTCCGGCGGCTCGTGCGCAAGCTGGCCGTCCCGGCTCCGGGCGAGCTGGGCCTGTGGATGCCGGCCCGCGCCGCCGACGTGGTCGCGCTGCCGTCGTGGACGTTCCCGGCTCTGGGCATCGAGCCGCGCCGAGGCACGCTGCTCCGGCGAATCGCCGCCGACGCCCCTCGCCTGGAGGCCCTCGCGGCTCGCGCCCGCGAGCCCGGCGGCGGCGGGCGCGGTGCCGCCGAGCTGGACGCCCGCCTCCGTGCCTACCCCGGCATCGGGCCGTGGACCTCGGCCGAGGTGCGGCTTCGAGCCCTCGGGGATCCCGACGCGGTGAGCCTCGCCGACGCCCACCTCCCGAACGTCGTCGCCTGGATCCTCGCCGGCGAGCCGCGTGCCACCGACGAGCGGATGCTCGAGCTGCTCGCCCCGTGGGCCGGCCATCGGGCGCGGGTCATCCGGTTGCTGGAGCTGTCCGGCAAGCTACCGCCCCGGTTCGGCCCTCGCATCGCGCCGCGCGACCTGACCGATCTCACGCCGCGTCGCTGACCGGCGGCGCGCCGGGAGGCACTCCGCGGGCGACCACGCGCACTCGCGGCCGCCGACCGCTATCGTCCGGCCATGCCGCGAGAGATGCCGAAGTTCGAGAAGTCGCCGCCGGAGCTCGTCGAGCGGTTCAAGGCAGCCCTCGACCGCTACGCGGCTCCGGACGTCACGAGGCGGCAGATGTTCGGCTACCCGTGCGCCTGGATCAACGGCAACATGGCGACCGGCCTGTTCGCCGATCAATGGTGGGTTCGCGTCTCGGAGGGCGACCGCGACACGCTCCTCGCAATGCCGGGCGCGCACCCGTTCGAGGTCATGCCCGGCAAGGCGATGGGCCGCAACGTGACGATGCCCACGTCCCTCGTCGCCGACGATGCCGCCCTCGACGCCTGGCTCGACAAGGCCCTGGCCTTCACCCGCACGCTGCCGCCCAAGAAGTAACTGCGGCGACGTAGCCGGGATGGCGCGGCCGTGTTGGCGCCGCAGGCATCGGGCGGCTGCGATTTGGCGAGCTTATTTCTCAGATTTGCGCCACCGGGCTGTTAGAGCGCAGTCAGGGGCGGACTCGCGCCCGGCTCCACGGGGATCGTGCTTGGCAGCCCGCCTTGGCGCGGCCGGAGGCCGCCGGCCGTCGACCGTTCGGGCCGATCCCCGCTCTAACTGCCAACGGGTGGCAGTTTGAGAGAAAGCCGAGGCCACGCCGCCCGCGAGCTGGGGCGAGGGCCTGACGCTAGGCCCGCGCCTACGACCAGCGCGGCGAGGTCGAGCGGTGCCCTGCGCGGCGTCGCCTCAGCGGCGGCAGCTGCGCCCGGACCATCGCCACGAACGGGCCCATCGCGTCGCGCAGGCACTCGACGTCGGCCGTCGTCGCCTCGCCGTCGTAGGACCGGCCGGCAGCGCGGATCGTCGCATGCCACTGCCACGGGACGTGCTCGAGGGCCCACGCGCCGGCGCTCCGCTTCGAGCTCACCGGGCTGCCCGTGGCGAGCGTTCGAAGGATCCGGCAGCCGTTCCAGATCGCGTAGGTCGCCTCGTACGGATCGCCGGCATCACCCGCCGCGACATGGGCCTCCAGGTGCTCGAGCTCGCGGTCGAGCGCGAATCGCAGTTCCGCCGCCGTCGGCGGGCGGACGAGGACCTCCGGCCCCGGCCCGAACAGGTGGACGTACTGCCCAGCGAGCCAGTGGGCTCGATAGACCGCCCAACTCGTCTCGTGCCGGCTCCGGGCGAACGCGGCCGATGGGAGCCGGCGGCCACCCATGTCCTCCGCGAGGAGGTATGTCGTGTCGAACTGGACGCCGAGCTCGCCGGCGAGCCGTTCCTGCGCGGCGCGGATCCGGCTCGGCCGGGATGCCGGGTCGGCGCGCCAGCGGCGAGGCGTGCGCTCGCCGTCGCGGACGCTGCGCGCCACGACGCAGATGTCGAGGTCGCCGGGCCGCGCCGGATGATCGACGAACGTCGTCCCGCCGTGCAGCCACATGGCCACGAAGTCCTCGCCGAGGATGTTGAGCAGCTCGTCACGCAGCCGCAGGCTCGCCTCCACAGCGGCGCTCGGCAGCTCCTCGATCGGGACGCCCATCGTGCAGAGACGGTACCCCGAAGCTGGCCGCGGCCTCGCGGCCCACACAGGTGGGCGAGGGTCACTCGGCTGCGGGTGCGGCGGCGCGAGGCTCGCGCGGCCCGAGGTCGATCCCCTCGGCGGCCTCGAACTCCTCGATCGCCTCGGCACCCGCGAGGTGAGGCTCGAAGAAGGTCGTGGCGATCAATGTCGGGACGACCGCGCTGAGGATGACGACCGTGACGAGGATCGTGTAGGTCGCCTGGTCGATGTAGCCGTGCGTCAGGCCGAACAGCGCGGCGATCGTCCCAAACGTCAGGCCGGTCGACATGAGCAGGGTCGTGTAGTTCGCGTCTCGCGGCGGAAGACCGAACGCGCGGGCGGCGGGCCAGACCCCGGCGAGCTTCGCGACCAGCTTGACGCCCAGGAACAGCCCGATGAGCCCCGCGCCCGCGGCCATCGCCGGCAGGGAGACGAGGGAGCCGGCCTTGAGGAAATAGAACGGCGTAAGGAGGGAGAATGCCGTGGCCCGCATCCGGTGGACGAGCACCCGATCGGCGACGAAGACACCGGCAAGGGCCAACCCGAGGAGGTACGCCGGGAGGACCGCCTCGCTGCCTGCGACCTGGGCAAAGCCACCGAGGCCGAGAAGGACGAGGAACAGGAACTTGATCTCCGGTTCGGACACGCGGCCCGGGACGCGGCTCGCGAGCAGCCGCATGCCGCGCGGTGCCAGGACGAGCGCAACCGCCGTCGCCACCGCGAACGCGATGAGGAGGGGGTCGAGATTGGCGAACAGGACCCCGAGGAAGACCACCGTCCCGAGGTCGGTCACGAAGCACGCGGCAAGGATCAGCTTGCCGAGCTCGCGGCTCGCAAGGCCCGTCTCGATCATGACCGCGTAGACCACGGCGACCGACGTCGTGGAGAGCGCGAGCCCGGCGATCTCGGAGGCCGGGAGCGTCCAACCGAGAGCGACATACGCGACCGCGAAGGCCCCGAGGAACGGGACCGCGAAGCTGATCCCGCCGATGACGAGGCTCGGCCGGAGGTGACGGCGGAGCGATTCGGGATCGATCTCGGCGCCGGCGAGGAAGGTCAGCAGCACCGCTCCGAAGGAGGCGAGAAAGTCGATCCAAGACGTTGGCTGGAGGCCCAGGACGTTGCCTCCGACGACGCCGAGGGCGATCTCGATGAGGGCCACCGAGATCCCCAGGCGGATCGAGACGAGGCTCGCGACAAGGGCGAGCCCAACCCACAGCGCGGCAATGAGGTTGACGTTGTCCACCGAGCGGACCCTTTCCGGGCCACGTTGGCCCCTGGCTGCGTTCAGTCAGGAGCCATCAGCCCGGTTGGGCGGTTCAGACGCTCGGTCGCGCCTCGGCGGACGCCATCGCCGACGAGCGAACCGTAAGGGGCACGACGCGCTTCCGCAACCTCGCGCAGGGGCGGTGACCTTGCCCCAGCGTGACGTCACCCGCCCGGGCGGGTCATCGCCTCCGGCTTGAGGAGCTCGTCGAAGCGCTCCGGCGAGAGGTAGCCCAGGGCGAGGGCCGCCTCGCGAAGGGTCGTGCCCTCGTGGTGGGCCTTCTTGGCGATCTCGGCCGA
>JACQEG010000006.1 GCA_016200665.1 Chloroflexota bacterium
CCACGATCGTCCAGTGTGCCGGGAGGGCGCGCAGCGGCCAAGAGCCAGAGATTGCGAATCGCTTACAACGACGCGCCTTCCACCATCGCTCGACGCGCCCCGGGACGGTGCCGGAGGCGGGATTCGAACCCGCACGCCCTCGCGGGCAGCCGATTTTAAGTCGGCCGCGTCTGCCCTTTCGCCACTCCGGCGAGTTCAGGGTAGCGAGGCGCCTCGGAGGCCGGCAGTCCCCTCTCCACCCGACCCGATCAGAGACCGAACAGGCGGACCGCGTTGGCGCCCCGGATCGCGTCGCGCTGATCCGCCGGCAGGGCGCCGGTGTTCGCCAGCGAGCCGTAGACGTCGTGGACCTGGTGCGGCCAGTCCGTCCCGAACAGGACCCGCTCCGGCCCGACGACCGAGATGAGGTAGCGCAGGGCGCCCGGGTCGTAGGTGATGCAGTCGTACCACAGGCGTCGCAGGTATTCGGTCGGCTTCGCGCTCATCCGGCGTCGCTGCGGCAGCTCGACCTCGTCGCCCTTCTCGAACCGCCCGACCAGATACGGCAGCGCGGCGCCGCCGTGGGCCACGATCAGCTTGAGGTTCGGGTAGCGGTCGAGGAAGCCGTCGAAGATCATCCGGGTGACGGCGAGGGTCGTGTCGAAGATGAAGCCCACCGACCAGCTCAGGTCGTAGCGGCCCATGTCCATGAGGTCGGCGCCGGGCGGCTCGCCGGGATGGACGAGGACCGGCAGCGCCCGCCGATCGATCTCCTCCCAGATCGGCGCGAACGCCGCCTCGGTCAGGCTGCGACCGGCGATGTTGGCGATGACCATCACCCCCGCCGCGCCGAGGTCGGCCGTCCGGCGGAGCTCGTCCACGGCCCGCTCGGGGTGCTGCCACGGCAGCGAGGTGAACCACCGGATGCGGTCCGGGTGGGCCCGCTGGGCCTCGGCCATCGAGTCGTTCGACTCCCGCGCGGCCTCGACGCTCACCGCCTCGCCGCCCCAATACACGTTCGGACAGGTGAGCGACACGATCGAGAGGTCGATCCCGGCCCGGTCCATCTCCCGGAGCCGGATCCCGTAATCGAAGTGGCCGGGCTGCGGGAACACGACCGGGGTCTCGCCGCGGTAGATCTCCTCGCGGCCGTCGGGCCGGATCACGACGTGATACGGGCTGCCGTTCGCGCGCAGCAGCTCCAGCCAGCGGCGCGTGAACATGTGGGTGTGGACGTCGACGATCGGCACGCCCGGGTCAGGCCTCCGGGAGCCGATGCGGCTGCAACACCACGTCCCAGTGCGCCTCCAGGAGCTCGAACCGCCGGCGCTCGGCCGCGCGGTAGGCGTCCTCGTCCGGGAACAGGCGCCGGGCGATCTCGGCGTCCGCATGCGCCTCGACCGCCGCCCAGTCGCGGTACGTGATCGTGACGAGGAAGTCCCAATCGGCTCGACCCTCGCCGTGGAACCGCGGGGTCATCGCGTCGACCGCCAGGAACCGACCCGAGGCCAGCTGCTCCCGCAGGATCGGCCAGTGGTTGCGTTCGAACAGCTCGACGAACTCGTCGTGGGCGCCCCACCGGGTCCGGTAGTAGTAGGCGATCGCGACCGATTCGTCAGGCACGGGCGGGAGCCTCAGCGAGCCGAGGGAGGTGGAGGCGACGACCGGATTCGAACCGGTGAATAGCGGTTTTGCAGACCGCCGTGTTGAACCACTTCACCACGTCGCCTCGGGCTCGCGGATTCTGCCATAGCGACCGACGGGCGGCCGCCGGGGGTGGCTCCGGACCGATCATGGGTGTGCGGGTTGGTTGCCCCTCGAGGATTCGAACCTCGCCCAACGGATCCAAAGTCCGCTGTCCTACCACTAGACGAAGGGGCAGCCGAGGCGCCGCGGGCGTCAGCGTACGACGGTCGGGCAGACGTGGAGAGCTCGTCGGGCAAAGAAATGGAGCGGAAGACGGGACTCGAACCCGCGACCCTCACCTTGGCAAGGTGATGCTCTACCAACTGAGCCACTTCCGCTCGGAGCCGCGCCACCGGGCGATTGCCCGAGACTGCCAGGTTGGTGCCGAGAGCCAGATTCGAACTGGCGACACCGCGATTTTCAGTCGCGTGCTCTACCAACTGAGCTATCTCGGCCCGGTGGGTCGACGAGCCAGTTTCGGGGCTCGACGGCGAGGCGGAGGATAGCACGCGGTCGAGCCGGCCCTCAATCGCCGCGCAGCTCGACCGGTCGCTCGAGGAAGGCGCCGAGGGTGGCCGCGGCCTGCCGCAGCGCGGCGACCTCCGGGGCGCGGAGGCGTACGCGAACCTCGGTCCGGACGACGATGCCCGAGTCGTCCTCGGTGCGGCGCCAGCCACCCACGACGAGGCCGTCACGGACGATCGAATGGGCAAGGATGACGAGTGGCGTCCTGGCATCGGGTGGGAGGCCTGGATCGAACGCGTCGCGGCGATCCCGGAAGGCGACGAGCAGCTCGTCGTAGTTCGGCAGTAGCCTCACCACCGCCTCGGACGGCGACGACGGGCACGGCCCGGGAGCCGGATCCTGGCCGGGCGCGGCCCACAGCTCCCGCTCCCCCACCCGCTCGCGCTCGAGCCCCGGTGAGGCCAGCTCCAGGCCCAGCCGGGCCTCGCGGATCGTGAGCCCCGACCACCACGCCAGGTCGATCGCCTGGGCCGGGCCGTGGCCCGCGACGTAGCGGCCGGCGAGCTCCGCAAGCGCTTCGTCGCGACCGCGCTCCCGCGTTGGCGGGACCCGATCGTCGAGCAAGGCGTAGGTCTGGCGGCGGCCACGCCGGGGCCCGCTGGAGATGAGCCCGTCGAGCTCGGCGTGCATCACGAGGCCGGCCAGCCGCGGCCCGGTCGCCGCAATGCCGGCGCCCGTGAACGCCCTGCCGAGCTCCTCGCGCGTCCGCGATCGCCCGCCGGCGAGCTCGCGCTCAAGCACCCGTCGCGCGATCCGCAGGATGTCGTCGTCGATCCCCTGGCCGCGGTAGAAGGTCGTGTTCGCGCGGTGGACCCGCGCCGACGTCAGCGCCAGCAGCCAGCGAACGTCCTGGGCCGCGACGAGATGCCACGTCGGCCGGAGGACGTGGAGCCGAACGAGCGTCCCGTCGTCGACGAGCCGGTCGAGGGTCACGTCGGTGCTGGCCGTGACCCGCTGGCCGATCGCCCACTTCGCGCCGGCGTAGTCCTGCGCCTGGACCGCGACGAGGGACCGGACCGCCGCGACCTCGTTGGCGTTCGGCGGACCGGCCAGCCGCTGCGCCCGGAGGCGCCGGCGGGCGATCGAGTCGGCGGCCAGGTCAGTCGAGCCCGGTCAATGCCCGGACGTCGGCCTCCGCGAGCGGCGCCTCGCCGCTGAGCTGCCGGAGCCGATTGATGCGATCGACGATCGCCGGATGGGTCGAGAACATCGAGCTCGACCGCTCCTCGAACTTCTTGATCGGGTTGGTGAAGTAGAGGTGGGCCGTCGCGCGGTTGGCGACCTCGAGGACCTCCTGGTCCGCCGCGATCTTCGCGAGCGCCCGCTCGAGGCCCGCCGGGTTGCGGGTCAGCTCGACCGACGACGCGTCGGCGAGGTACTCGCGCTGTCGGCTGACGGCGAGCTGGACGAACCGGGCGATGATGGGCGCGAGGATCGCGAGGACGATCGCGACGACGAAGATGATCGCCTGCAGGCCTCCCCCACCGCGGTCGTCGCGGGACGAGCGGCGGCCGCCACCCCAGAACGTGAACCGCAGGAAGAAGTCGGCGAGCAGCGCGATCGAGCCGACGAGGACGGCCACGAGCAGGCCGAACCGGATGTCGAAGTTCCGGACGTGCGACAGCTCGTGGCCGAGGACGCCCTGGAGCTCCTCGCGGTCGAGCTTCTGGAGGAGGCCCGTCGTGATCGCGACCGAGGCGTGCTGCGGGTCACGGCCCGTGGCGAACGCGTTGGGAGCCGTGTCGTCGATGATGTACACCTTCGGCATCGGCGTGCCGGCCGCGATCGCCATCTCCTGCACGACGTTCATGAGCTGCGGCGCCGACTGCGCGTCGACCTCCTTCGCCCCGGACGTCGCGAGGACCAGCTGGTCGCCGGCGAAGTACGACCCGGCCGTGAGCAGGAGGCCCAGCAGCAGCGCCCCGACCGTCACGACGAGACCGCCCTCGGCATAGCCGCTCGTGCCATAGCCGATCGCGAAGCCGAGCACCGCGAGGAGCGCGAGCACGGCGAGGACGAGGACCAGCGACTGGCGGCGATTGACCGCCTGCTGGGCGTAGAACGTCGATCGGATCATGGCCCGGCGACCTCGCTCGAGCGTCCGCCGTCGTGGACGACGGCGGCGATCAGCTCAGGCTCAGGTTGACCTTCGGGACCTCGCCGGCCTCCGGCTCGGCCTCGAAGAAGTCGCGCTTCATGAAGCCGAACATGCCCGCGAACACGTTGTTCGGGAACGTCTGGATGCCGTTGTTGTAGTCGAGGACCGTGGCGTTGTAGTGCTGGCGGCTGAACGAGATCTGGTTCTCGGTCGTCGTCAGCTGCTCCTGGAGCGAAAGGACGTTCTGGCTGGCCTTCAGCTCGGGATAGTTCTCAACGACCGCGAACAGCGAGCGCAGGGCGCCGGTGAGGGCGTTCTCCGCCTGGGCCTGCGCGGGGACGCCCTGGGCGCCGGCCGACACCGCTGCCGCGCGCGCATTCGTGACGTCCGTGAGGACCTTCTGCTCGAACTGCATGTAGCCCTTGACGGCTTCCACGAGGTTCGGGATCAGGTCATGGCGCCGCTTCAGCTGCACCTGGATCTGGGAGAGGGCCTCGTCGACGCGATTTCGCCGACTGATGAGCCCGTTGTAGATCCCGATCACCACCACGACGATCGCGACGATGACGATCAGGACGACGATGATCTCCATTGAACCCTCCGTGCGGCGCGGCCGAGATGAGGCCCGGCGCCACGCGATGAGCATACAGCGGTCGGGTCCCGGGCCCGAGGCGAGCTGGTGGGCGGTGAGGGATTCGAACCCCCGACGTCCTCGGTGTAAACGAGGCGCTCTGACCGGGCTGAGCTAACCGCCCGGGCGGAGGGTACCGCAGCTCGATTCGTTCCCAGATGCGGCGCTCATGGCTGCCCTACTCCGGCTGCCGTACTCCGCCTGCCGCGGGCATCCACCCCCGATCACCGCGGCCGCCGGTTCGCAGCCGTGGTCATGACAGGCGCCGCCGTCATGCACGTGCTGGGCAGGAATCGCATCGAGCGCGCTCCGCCCGCCGCCCAGACGGGCGATCTGGTCGACATGCCACGCTCGGTCGCCGAGGATCCAACCCAACCCGTGCATCGCCGGCCGGCGTCAGCCGGGGCGAGGCATCGGCGGCGCAGCCGGCCCCGCGCCGATCCGGAGGATCAGTCGGAAGGTGGTGCCCAGGCCGGGACTTGAACCCGGATGAGTTGCCTCATACGCCCCTCAAACGTACGCGTATACCAATTCCGCCACCTGGGCAGGTGTCGCGAGTCGACGACGGCTGATGCGCTGGTCGGTGAGGGTCTGAACGGAGGTGGTACCGAGGAAGGGATTTGAACCCTTACGCCCTTGCGGACACTAGCTCCTGAAGCTAGCGCGTCTGCCGTTCCGCCACCTCGGCATCGTCATCAGCTGCTTGTCGGCGCTTCGGCGAGGCGCCATGTTAGCACGTCCCAGAAGCGGTCCCCGGGCCCCCCGATCGGCCGCGGCGTCGGCCCGGAGACCGTGTCCCGGAGCACGACGACCTCGTCACGGAAGGCCAGCGGCAGGATCGGCAGGATCGTCGAGAGGCGCTGCTGGAGGGCGATGTAGGCCGCCTTCCGCTGGTCCGCGGCGCCGGGAGCGCGGGCCGCCGCGAGGAGCTTGTCGAGGGCCTGGTCCTGGAGCCCGGACAGGTTCGCCCCGCCGGTCCGCGTCTGGCTGGAGGCGAGCAGCGGGTAGAGGTCCGGGTCGAGCCCGATCGCGAGCGGGACGATCGCGGCGTCGAACTGGCCGGTCTGGAGCCGCTGCGACACGAGGTCGGCGGCGGGCACCGCGTCGTGCGCGACCCGCAGGCCGATGGCGCGCCAGGCACCGGCCACCGCATCGGCGGTCGCATAGGCGATCGGGTTCGTCGACGGGTCTGCGCTGACGATCGTCAGCTGGAGCGGATCCTTGGCGCCCTTCGGGATCCAGCTCGTGACCGTCTGCTTCCAGCCCGCCTTCACGAGCGCCGCCTTCGCGGCCGTCGGATCGAACGCCACCGCGGGGCTGGCAGCGGCATCGAACTCGGGCGCCCAGGGCGGGATGAGGGCATCGGCGACGGTCCCGAAGCCGAGCAGCGGATCGGCCAGGATCGCGTTCCGGTCGATCGCCTGGAGGAGCGCCCGCCTGACCGCCGGGTCGCCGAGCGTCGTCTTCCCGACCCGCAGGTTCAGCACGACGCCGAGGAGCATGGAGCTCGGGTAGCGCACGAGCCGCGCGTTGGCCACGACCCCGAGCGCGGCGGCGTCGCTCGGCGCGAGCCCGCTCGCCGCGTCCAGGTCCCCCCGCTGCCAGGCCGCCGCGATGGCCGCCGCATCGTCGTAGTACTGGAACTCGATGCCCTTGAGGTACGGCGCCGGGAAGCTCGTCGCCGGCGCCGAGGGCGAGGCCCCGCTCGGGAGGGGCGACGCGAGGTCGGCCGTGCCCGTCGCGTCCATCGCATCGACGACGGCTCGCCGCCCGTCGAGCACGAGGAGCTTGAACGGCCCGGAGCCGACCGGGTGCAGCCCGAACGGATCGCTCGAGAGCGCCGCCGGCGGCACGCTGCCGAGGATGTGCGCCGGGGCGATCGGCTGGGTGGCCGCCTGGAGGAAGCCGCCGAGTGGCGTCGACAGGCGGAGCGACACCGTCAGCGGATCCGCGGCGATGGCAGTGACCTCGTTCCAGGATCCGGCTCCCGGACCGTCGTACGTGGGGTCGCTCAGGGACTCGATCGTGAAGACGACGTCATCGGCGGTGAGCGGCTCGCCATCCTGCCACTGGAGGCCGGGCCGGAGGTGGAAGGTCCACGTGTTGCCGCTCGGGTCGCTCTCCCAGCTCGAGGCCAGGTCGCCGACGATGGTCTGGTCGGGCCCGAGCTTGACGAGGCCCCGGAACAGCAGGGCCACGAGCGCGCGATCGGCAGCCGACCGGGCGCCGAACGGGCTGGCATTGGTCGCGTGGCCGAGGACGCCCTCCACGTAGCGCCGGCCGCCGGCGACCGACGGCAGCGGCGAGGCGGCGGCCGGGCCGGGTGGGATGGAGCCGGCGAGGGCGACCGTCGACACCGCGATGAACAGCACGCTGAA
Organism: Chloroflexota bacterium; assembly: GCA_016200665.1. Taxonomy (GTDB): domain Bacteria; phylum Chloroflexota; class Limnocylindria; order Limnocylindrales; family CSP1-4; genus UBA5189. The sequence continues at coordinate 7,298 of JACQEG010000006.1, forward strand.
GGCCGCGATGAGCGAGCGATCTCGAAGGGTCATGACCGATCCAGGGGAGCGCGGCGTGGCGATCCGGCGGTGGCCGGCCTCGCGGCTGTTACGCGGCGGTCCCGGTGTTCAGGAGGTAGGAGGTCAGCGAGAAGAGCGAGAACAGGACGATGAGGACGATCGTGAACTGCCACAACCGCCGCTCGATGCCGCGGCGGCTGCGATAGACCGCCGAGTCGCCACCGAACGTGCCGCCGAGGCCCGACCCGCGGGACTGGAGCAGGATGGCGAGGCAGAGCGCGACGGAGACGATCAGCTGGCCGGCGGCCAGGACGGGGTTCACGAGCGAGGGACCTCCCTTGATGCGGCGCCGGATGGTAGCACGGGAACCGGCTCCAGCAGGGAGCGACCGGTGATCTCCGGCCACGGCTCCACACCAGCGAGATCGAGGATCGTCGGGGCGACGTCCGCGAGGATCCCATCGTGGAGCGCCCGGCCAGCAAACGTCGGCCCGATGCCGACGATCGGGACCGGATTGAGCGAATGGGCCGTCACGGGGTTGCCGGCCGCGTCGCGCAGCTCGTCGGCGTTGCCGTGGTCCGCCGTGACGAGGAGCGCCGCACCGGGACCGCCCGGCGCGCGGGCCGACACCGCCTCGATCGCGGCCACGATCCGGCCGAGGCAGCCGTCGATGACCTCGAGCGCGGTCACGGTTGCCGGCCAGTCGCCCGTGTGGCCGACCATGTCCGGGTTCGCGAAGTTGGCGACGATGAAGTCGTAGCGGTCCGACTCGATCGCCGCGACGAGGGCGTCGGTCACGCCGGCCGCGCTCATCTCCGGCTGGAGGTCGTACGTCGCGACCTTCGGGCTCGGGATCAGGAGGCGGTCCTCGCCGGGCCAGGCGGCCTCCCGGCCGCCGTTGAAGAAGTACGTCACGTGGGCGTACTTCTCGGTCTCGGCGAGGTGGAGCTGGCGCCAGCCCAGCCCCGAGAGCTGTCCGGCGAGCGAGCGGGCTTCCTCGGGCGGGAAGGCGACCTCGACCGGCAGCCCCGCCTCGTACTCGGTCATCGTGACAACGAGGAGACTGGAGGGCGCCCTCCGGCCGTCGGGTGCGGCCCGGTCGAAGGCGTCGAACGACGCGTCCGCGAGGGCGTGGCTGAGCTGCCGAGCGCGGTCGGCCCGGAAGTTCATGTGGATGACCGGCTCGCGGTCAGCGAGCATGCCGTCCACGCCGTCGATGGCGGTCGGGGCGACGAACTCGTCGTTCTCGCCCCGGGCGTAGCCGGCCTCGATGGCGGCGACCGCCGTCGGCGCGTGCTCCCCCACCCCGTGGACGATCGCGTCGTAGCCACGCTCGGTCCGGTCCCAGCGCCTGTCCCGGTCCATCGCCCAGTACCGGCCGCCGACCGAGGCGACGCGGGCATCCGGATGCGCAGCGGCGAGCCGCGCCTCGAGGTCGCGCATGAAGCCGAGCGCCGAGCGGGGCGGCGTGTCCCGGCCGTCGAGCAGGGCGTGGATCCGGACGTGGCGCACCCCCTGCCGGGCGGCGAGCTCGGCGAGGGCCACGAGATGACGGTCGTTGGCGTGGACGCCACCGGGCCCGATGAGGCCGACGACGTTGAGCCGGCCGCGCGTCGCGGTCGCCCGCTCGCAGGCGTGCCGGAACGCCGGTCGGTCGAAGAACGAGCCGTCGGCGATGGCCGCATCGATGCGTGGCAGGTCCTGGAGGACCGGCCGGCCCGCGCCGAGGTTCAGGTGCCCCACCTCCGAGTTGCCCATCTGGCCGGCCGGCAGGCCCACGGCGTCCTCCGACGCTCGGAGGGCGGCGTGCGGCCAGCGGGCGAGGAGGCCGCGCCAGTGCGGCATCCGGGCCGCGGCGATCGCGTCGACCGCCGGCACGCGTCCGATGCCGAAGCCGTCGAGGACGACGAGGACGATGGGCCGCGGACGCCGGACTGCGGTCACCTCGCGGCGTCGACGGGCGCCGCGGCCGCCGTGCCGGCAAGGGCCGTCGCGGGGGCGTCGCCGCGAGCCGCCGCGGTGAGGCCCGCCCGGGCGACGATGCCGGCCATCTCGTCGGGCTTGAGCGAGGCGCCGCCGACGAGGGCGCCATCGATCGAGGGCTCGGCCATGAATTCGTCGATCGCCGAGGCCGTGACGCTCCCGCCGTACAGGACCGGGATCGTCTCGCCGCGCTCCGGAAAGCCGAGCTCGCCGAGCGTCGCGCGGATCGCGCCGGCCATCTCGGCCGCGTCCGAACCCCGGGCCGTTCGGCCGGTGCCGATCGCCCACACCGGCTCGTACGCGATCGTCAGCCACGGGAGCCCGTCCGCCGTACCAAATCGCGCCGGGTCGGCGGCAGCGAGGCACGTCCGGACCTGGCGGTCGACGACCTCGATGGCGCGCCCCGCCTCGCGCTCCTCGAGCTGCTCGCCGACGCACAGGATCGCCCGGAGGCCGCCGGCCCGTGCCGCGAGGAGCTTCCGGCCGATCAGCGCATCGGTCTCGCCGGCGTCGCGCCGCCGCTCCGAGTGCCCGACGATCGTCCAGGTCGCAAGACCGGCGAGCATCGGCGCCGAGATCCAGCC
>JACQEG010000053.1 GCA_016200665.1 Chloroflexota bacterium
AGCGGCTGGCGGAGCGCCTCGAGGACGTCCCGCGAGAACTCCGCGAGCTCGTCGAGGAACAGCGTCCCGCCGTCCGCCCGGGTGACCTCGCCGGGTGTCAGGTGCGGTCCCCCGCCGACCATGGCCGCGTACGACGTCGTGTGGTGCGGCGCGCGGAAGGGCGGCCGACGCACGAGGCCGGCGATCGGACCCTCGCCCGCGGCCGACGCCACGATCGTCACCGCGAGCGCCTCCTCGTCGCGGAGCGCCGGCAGGAGCCCCGGGATCGTGCGGGCCAGGAGCGTCTTGCCCGTTCCCGGTGGTCCGATGAGCAGCAGGCCGTGGCCGCCCGCGAGCGCCACCTCGAGCGCACGCCGGGCCTCCGACTGACCGCGAACGTCGGCCAGGTCGGGCACCTCGGGCTGCCAGGCCGGCGATGCCGGCGCCGGCACGTCAGGGCCGGGGCCGACCGCCAGGTCGACCCGGGCGGCACGCGTCGGGCCGGCGCGCCGCCGCGAGCGCAGGACGTCGACCACCTCGCCAAGCGTCGCCGCTGGGACGACCTCGATGCCGCCGACGAGGCTCGCCTCGGCGAAGGCTTCCCGCGGAACGACGACCCGGCCGATCCGACGGCGCGCGAGCGCGGCGACCATCGGCAGGAGGCCGGGCAGCCGGCGGACGTCGCCACCGAGCGACAGCTCGCCGATGAGCGCAACCCGGCCCGGCCGCGGCGTGAACTGCTCCGGACGCGCTCCCGGGCCTCGCGAACGGAGGCGTCGCCGAGACCGACGATCGTGAAGCCAGGCAGGCCGGGCGCGACATCGACCTCGACCCGGATGACCCGGCCGTCGAGGCCGACGAGGGTCGCAGACAGCAGGCTGGCGAGCACGCCCGAATCCTGGGCCGGACCGCTTACGCGCGGCTCACCGCCGGGCGGCCCCCAGGCCCCGAGGCCGACCGACTAACGCCGGGCGACCGCCGTCCCGGGCTTCGTCGGGGCGGCGCTGGTGGCCTCGATCCGCCGAGCCAGCCCAGAGATCTCCTTCGCCAGCGCCACGTCCGGGCGGGCATACGAGAACGGCTTGCCGCTGTTCTGGGCGGTGATCGCCGTCCGGTACTCGTTGATGATCTTCGTCTCGAACTCGCGCTTGAGGGCGTTCTCCGCCGCCCCGACGCTGATGCCGGTGAAGGCGTTCGAGCGGTTGAGGACGAGCCGCAGCCGATTCCGGTCGTAGCCGATCCGGTCGAGCGCCTCGAGCGCGAGGCGGACGTTCTTGAGGCACGACAGGTCCGCGGTCATGACGATGTGGATCTCGTCGGCGTGGTCGAGGACCGACAGCGTCAGGTCGCCGAGCCGCTTCTCGACGTCGATGATCACGAAGTCGTACATCGACCGGAGCAGGGCCAGGACCTCGGTCAGGCGGTCCTCGCGGATGAGGTCGCCCTCCTCGGGCGATGCCGGGGCGAGGAGGAGGTCGATGCCCGAGTCGTGCTTGACCAGGATCGACTTCATCAGGTCGACGTCGACCGTGGGCGCCTGGACCGCGTCGGTGATGCTCTTGCGGTCGGGCCCGAGGTCGAGGAACACCCGGTGGTCGCCGAACTGCAGGACGCCGTCGACGAGGACGACCTTGCGGTCGTGGTCCTGGTGGAGCGCGATCGCGGTGTTGATTGCCACGGTCGTCGCACCGACGCCGCCCTTCGCGCCGTAGAACGCGATCATCCGGCCGAGCGGCGGTTTGCTGAGCGAGCCCTCCGTCGCGCTGAACCGGGCGAGGAGGCTCCGCATCCGCGCCAGCAGCTCGGCCTGGTGGAAGGGCTTGACGAGATAGTCGTCGGCGCCGGCCCGGAGGCCCCGGACCTTCTGCTCGACCTCCTTCTCGGCGGTCAGCATGATGATCGGGACGTGGGCCCGGCCGCCCTCGTCGGCCCTGATCCGTTCCGCGACCGCGTAGCCGTCGAGCTTGGGCAGGGAGACGTCCAGGAGGATCAGCGCCGGCGACTCGGCAGCCCAGAGGCGGAGCGCCTCCTGCCCGTCGCCGGCGATCGTGACCGTGTAGCCCGCCTGCTTCAGGGTGTACTGGAGCAGGCGCTGGACGTTGGCTTCGTCGTCGACGACGAGGATCTTGGTCATCGGCTGGACGTTCCCCCTGCGCCCGCATCGGCCATGCCCCGCTGGACGAAGCCGGCGACCGGCCCGACGAGGCTGGTGAACTCCGTCGGAATGATGAACTTCGTGGAGGGGCTCGCGCCGAGCGCCTTCAACGCCTCGAGATACTGCAGCGCCATCGTCTTCTGGTCGATGCCCTTCGCGGCGGAGAAGATCTGCTGGAGCGCCTCGGAGAAGCCCTGGGCCCGGAGGATCGCCGCCTGGCGATCGCCTTCGGCCTTGAGGATCTCGGACTGCTTCTGGCCCTCGGCGACGTTGATCGCCGACTGCCGGGCGCCTTCCGACTCGATGATGACCGCGCGCCGCGTCCGCTCGGCGGACAGCTGGCGGTTCATGGCGTCCTGGACGTCGCGCGGGGGCACGATCTCGCGGATCTCGACGGTCGTGACCTTGCCGCCCCAGCGCTCCGTGACCTCGTCCATCTTGGTCCGGAGGACCTCGTTGATCTGCTCCCGCTTCGACAGGACGTCGTCGAGGAGGATGTCGCCGATGACCGCGCGGAGGGTCGTCGTCGCGATGTTCTGGAGGGCGCCGTTGAAGTTCTGGACCTCGACCACGCTCTTGTACGGCTCGACGATCCGCCAGTAGATCAGGAAGTCGATGTTGATCGGGGCGTTGTCGCGGGTGATGTTCGTCTGGCTCGGGACCTCGATGAACTGCTCCCGCAGGTCGACCCGGACGCCTCGCTGGACGAACGGGATGAGGACCACCCAGCCGGGGCCCTTGACCTCGGATTCGCTCGTCCGGCCGAGGGTGAAGATGAGCAGCCGCTCGTACTGGTTGACGATCTTGATCGCCGAGAAGACCAGCAGCAGCACGACCGCGAAGATGAAGACGAGCACCGAGAGCGTGATCGGATCCATGAGGTCCCCTCGACTTCCCTAGGCGGCCGGCCCCGCAGCGCGGTCCGGTTCGACGATGAGAGTAAGCCCTTGCTGTCCGACGACCGTGACGTGCGCGCCGCGCGGGATCGCCGGCAGGGCCTCGCCCGGCGATGATGTGCCGGCGACGCGGGCGCTCCACTCCTCGCCGGCGGCGTAGACGCTGCCGGTCGGGGCAAGGGGCGTCCGGACCTCGCCGGCCGTTCCGGGCGGCACCCGGCCCGAGCCGCCGGCTCCGAAGCCGATCGGCAGCAGCCGGAAGCGGCGTCGCATGCGCACGACGGTGCCGATCGCCACGAAGGCGAAGAGGAGCGAGGTGATGACCATCGTGGCGATGAGCGGATACGCGACCGAGACGTCCGGCGCGGTCGGCGACGGGGCGGTGTAGAGGGCCGACGAGCCCAGCACGAAGCAGATGACGCCACCGATCGTGAGCAGCCCGTGGCTGACGACGGTGAGCTCCAGGACGATGAGCACGATCCCGAGGCCGACGAGCAGGAGCCCGCCGACGTTGAGCGGCAGGCTGCCGAAGCCGATCAGCGCCAGGATGATCGCGAGGGCACCGATGGAGCCCGTCGCGAAGTTCGGGTGCATGACCTCGAAGATGAGGCCGTAGAACCCGACGGTGAACAGGATGAACGCGATGTTCGGGTCGGACAGCAGGTGCAGGAAGCCCTGGAAGAGGTTGAGGCCGGCCTCGGACGGCGTCGCGCCCACGAGGTCGAGCGTCACGACCTGGCCGTTGCCGAGGGTGACCTGCTGGCCGCTGGCGGCCGCGAAGAGCTCGTCGAGCGAGCCCGCGATGCCATTCACGGCGCCGACCCTGACGGCCTCGCTGGCGGGTGACGACACCGCGCTCTCGACGGTCGAGCGAGCCCACCCGACGTTGCGGCCGCGGCGCTCGGCGATGCTCGTGATCGCGGCGATGGCGTCGTTCTTGACCTTCTCGCCCAGGGTCCCGCCGATGTCGCCGCCGCTCGAGTCGACGGGCGAGGCCGCCCCGATGTTCGTCGCCGGGGCCATGTAGGCGAGGTTCCCGGCCAGGGTGATGAACGTGCCCGCGCTCGCCGCCCGGGCCCCCGCCGGCGCGACCCAGGTGATCACCGGCACGTTGGCGTTCAGCAGGGACTTGTAGATCTGGGACATCGCGTCGAGGCTGCCGCCCGGCGTGTCGATCTTGATGACGACGGCGGCATCGCCGTCCCGCTCCGCTGCCGCGATCCCTTCGCCGATGTAGCCGGCCATGACGTTGTCGACGACGCCGGTGGCGGTCAGGACCTCGACGGTCCTGCCGGCCCCATGAATCGTCGGGGCGGCCAGCAGCCAGCCGAGGCTCGCCGCGGCGACGAGCAGCCGGACCGACAGTCCCCTGGTGCGGGAGCCCCTTGCGGCGACGATCTGACGAACCTCCCCGCTGATTGTCCCACCGCCGTCAGCGACCCGCCGTCGCCTCCAGGTGCCGGAACACCAGCATGCTCCACGTTTCGAGGCGATCCTCGACGGCCGCGACGGCGGACGCGGCCGCAAAGGACCCTTCGAGCTTCTCGGTCTCGCGGATCTCGACCGCCCGCCCACCGGCGTCCGCGAGGTACACCGCGCCGACGTGGACGCTCCCGACATCGGTCGTGTCGTCGTTCAGCAGGCCGACGAGCCGGAAGTCCGGCACGAACGCCGCCTCGATCTCCTCCGCCCACTCGCGCCGGAGCCCGCCGGCGAGGTCACCGTCGCCGGGATTCAGGTGGCCGCCGACGCCGATCGACCAGCGGTCGTGGAGGCGCACGTCGCCGCCGGCGCGGGTGCGGCGCATCAGGAAGTAGCGCGGGCCGTCGCGAAGGACGAGGTACGGGATCACCTGCTTCCAGGAACGGTCCCGTTCCATCGCGGCGCGATCCCGGAACTCGCCGTCACGCGCGACGATCGATTCGAAGTCCCCGAGCCCGTCCGTCGTGACGCCATGCCAGCCGGGATCGGCCATGAGCGAGGCCCGCGGCACGACGAGGACGCGCTCTCCCGGGCCGCTCAACGGCCCCGCCCGCTCATTTCGTCCCGGCCGGTGAGGGCGGCACGCGCCGTCTCGAGGCGTCCCTGCAGCGCGGCAACCTCCGGCCCGCCGGCGCGCTCGAGCTGGACGATCCACCGATCGAGCTCGTCGCGGACGGCCCGGAGGCGCGGGGCCACCTCCGTGGCGTTCGTCGCGAGGATGCCGGCGCCCATCTCGGGGCTGCCCGCCGCGAGCCGCGTCGCATCCCGCCAGCCACTCGACGCGAGCTCCCGCGCGGCGCCGGCGCGCCACGCCGGATCGGCGGTCATGGCCTCGGCGAGGGCCACGGCGGCGAGCAGCGGCACGTGGATGATCGCGGCGACGGCGGCGTCGTGCTCGGCAGCGCCGAGCCGGATCGGCCTCGCCCCGGTGGCCACGGCGAGCGCCTCGATGGCCGCCACGTCCGCGTCGGGGGCGCCAGCCGGCGGCACGACCGCCCAGGCCCGGCCACCGAACAGCGCGGCGCTCGCGGCCTCGACGCCCGTCGTGTCCCGGCCCGCCATCGGATGGCCGCCGACGAACCGCAGGCCGAGGCTCGCCGCATGGTCGACGATCGCCGCCTTGGTGCTCGCGACATCGGTGACGAGCGCCTCGCCCAGCGCATCGCGCCACTCGCCCGCGAGGTCGTCGAGCCGTTCCAGGATCGCCAGTGGCGGTCCGGCGAGGACGACGAGGTCCGCCTCCGCGATCGCGGCGCGGGCCACCGGCGGCGCGGCGTCGAGCAGGCCCACGCTCAGGCCCCGGCCGGGCCCGCGACCATCGGGCGTCCACGCGGCAAGGTGCAGGCGGCCACCCCCGGGCGCGGCCTCGCGCGCCCCGGCCCGGAGCGCCATCGCGATCGAGCCGCCGATCAGGCCGAAGCCGATGAACGCGATCCGTCGGAACGGCAACGGTGCCGCGTCGACGGTGGGGCGCGCGCTCACGTCAGGACGAGGACGGCCTGTGGTCGCCCCGTCGCCGGCCGCTGGCCCGCCGGTCGGCCACCCGCCGCTCGATGCCGTTCGGCGGTCCGGGGTCATCGGGCGGGTTCTGGCGGCGGTTCGTGACCCGCCGGTTGCCGCCGCGTCGGTCCGCCTCCAGGAAGGCCCCGCAGCGCGGGCAGCGGCGCTCCTCGGCGAAGAGGGCGTCGAGCGGCGAGGTCGTGTAGACGACCCGGCCGCAGGTTCGGCAGACGATCGTTGGCATGGGGTCGGGTCGATCCTAGCCGGTCAGCCGGCGAGCCGGGACTCGTGGATCGGCTCGTACCACGCCGGGCCGCTCCCGAGGTGGCTCCGATACAGCACGATCCGATCCGCGACGAACGACCACTCGCGGCCCGCGGCGGCTTCGCCGAGGGCTCGCGCGGCCTCCGCTGCGAGATGCAGCCCGTCGGTCCGGGCGAGCGTCAGGTGGGCGCTGAATGGCCGATCGTCGCGGATGCCGTCGTCGCGCGCGCCGTCGTCACCGGCGGGCCCCCGGGCGAGACCATCCGCGAGCCCATCCGCGAGGCCGGCGGCGAGGCGCGCGAGCCCATCGGCGCCCCGCTCGATGCCGAGCCACAGCGTCCGCGGCCGGCCGTAGGCGGGAAACGCCCCGGAGCCGGCGATGAGGACCTCGAACGGGGCGACCGTGGCCGCCACGCCATCGGCGACCCGCCCGAGCGCCTCGGCTCGATCCAGCGCCGTCGGGCCGATGAAGCGCAGCGTCAGGTGGAGGCTCTCGATCCGCACCCACCGGATTCGGGCGTGGCCGTCCCCGACGGCGCCCTGGACCGCATCGCGGACCGGCCGGATCGCTTCGCGGACGTCGTCGGGCAGGGGCGCGGCGAAGAACAGTCGCGGCCGGTCGGGATCCTCGGCTGGCCGCTCGAAGGCGCGCCCCCGGCCGCCCGTCATCGCTGGTCGCCGGCCCGCTCGCGCTGCCACGTCGCGCGGTCGGCCAGCAGGATCTCGCGGGCCCGATCGCGGCTCCGCCAGCCGAGGACGTCCACGGTCTTGTCCTCGAGGAGCTTGTAGGTCTCGAAGAAATGCTCGATCTCGACGAGCCGATGAGGTCGCATCTCGTCGAGCTGCTCGACGTGGGCCTGGTTCGGATCGCCCTCGGCGACGCACAGGATCTTGTAGTCGGCGCCCTTCTCGTCCCGCATCTCGAGGACGCCGACCGGACGGGCCCAGACATGGCAGCCGGTGAAGGTCGGCTCGTCGATGATCAGGAGGGCGTCGGTGTGGTCGCCGTCATCGGCCCGGGTGTCCTCGATGAAGCCGTAGTCGAAGTTGTAGAAGACCGCCGAGGACAGGACCCGATCGAGCCGGAACACGCCCGCCGTCTCATCGAACTCGTACTTGTTCCGAGACCCCCGCGGGATCTCGACGACGATCTCCACGACGTCCGGAAACTCGCGCCCTGAACTCATGCGGAGACGATAGCCGCTGTTGGCAAACGGGCGGGCGTCATACGCCGGGCGTATGAAACCGACCGTTCAGGCCTCACCGAGGGCAATTCGCGCCGACTTCTTACCCACGTCGTATGAGAGCGACGAGTTCCGGTCCGCGGAGCCGCCGGATGGCCTCCGAACGGTCGCGTTCATACCTGGAGCGTATGAAGTGCAGGTTTCATACGTGGCGCGTATGAAACCGACCACTCGCCGCGTGTGCAGCGCGTCGGCAGCGCGTCGGCAGCGCGTGGACACGCGTCGGCCGCCGAGCTAGTCGTTGTAGAGGCGCTCCTCGATGAGCTTCTCCTGGACGGGCCGGCCGTTCGGGTCGAAGCAGCTGAACTCGAAGAGCTTCTCGTACTCCAGGTCGAGGTTGTCCAGGCCGGAGCGGTTCTTCTCGACCGT
>JACQEG010000054.1 GCA_016200665.1 Chloroflexota bacterium
CACGGCCAGCTCATCTTCCTGGACCTCCGCGATCGCCACGGCATCACCCAGGTCGTCGTCGACGAGGCGCAGGCGCCGGACGCCCATGCCGCCGCGGCGCGGGCCCGCAACGAGTTCGTCGTCATGGCCGAGGGCGAGGTCGCCCGGCGCCTGCCCGGCACGGAGAACGCGAAGCTCGCCACCGGCGAGATCGAGCTCCGGGCGGCCCGGTTCACGATCCTGAACGAGTCGAAGACACCGCCGTTCTACGTCAACGAGCCCGACGCGCCGATCGACGAGGCGCTCCGGCTCAAGTACCGCTACCTCGATCTCCGGCGCGAGCCGATGCAGCAGCGGCTGCTGCTCCGCAGCCGCCTCGTCCAGGCGATCCGCGAGGTCCACCACGCCAACGCGTTCGTCGAGGTCGAGACCCCGAACCTCATCAAGAGCACGCCGGAGGGCGCCCGCGACTTCATCGTCCCGAGCCGGCTCCAGCCGGGCGAGGTGTACGCCCTGCCGCAGAGCCCCCAGCAGCTCAAGCAGCTGCTCATGGTCTCGGGCGTCGATCGCTACTTCCAGATCGCTCGATGCTTCCGGGACGAGGACCTCCGCGGCGACCGCCAGCCGGAGTTCACCCAGCTCGACCTCGAGATGAGCTTCGTCGACGAGGCCACGGTCATGGGCTTCGTCGAGCGGATGTGCATCGAGGTCTCGCGGGCGGTCGTGCCCGACCGGCCGATCCTCACCGAGCCGTTCCCTCGGTTCACCTTCGCCGAGGCGATGGATCGCTTCGGCTCCGACAAGCCCGACCTGCGGTTCGGAATGGAGCTGGTCGACCTGCGGCCGGCGCTGGTTGCCGAAGACGGTGCCACGCCCGCGTCCGGGTTCCGCGTCTTCGACGAGGCGCTCGCGAGCGGCGGCCTCGTCAAGGCCATCGTCGCGCCCGGCATGGGAGCCGCCAGCCGGCGCGAGCTCGACGAGCTGACGGAGCGGGCGAAGGCCCACGGCGCCAGGGGCCTCGCCCATCTCGCCGTCGGCGGCGAGGGCGAGGGCAGCGTCCACGGCCCGATCGTCAAGTTCCTGGGCGACGACCGGGCGGAGCGGCTGGTCGCCCACGCCGGCGCCGCGCCCGGTGACCTCCTCCTCATCGTCGCGGACCGGCCCACCGTCGCCAACGAGGTCCTCGGCAAGCTGCGGGCGGAGCTCGGGCTGAAGCTCGCCCTGGCTGACCCGAAGGTCCTCGCCTACGGCTGGGTCCACCGCTTCCCGATGTACCAGTGGGACGCCGCGGGCGGCCGCTGGGATGCGACCCACAACCCGTTCTCGGGCGTCGTGCCGGAGGACGAGGTCCTGCTCACGACGCTCTCGGGCGACACCGGGAAGCCCTCGCCCGAGGACCCGGCCGGGCGCGCCCGGGCGCTCCAATACGACGTCGTCCTCAACGGCTGGGAGCTCGGTGGCGGCTCGATCCGGATCTGGCGGCGTGACCTGCTGGAGCGGAGCTTCGCGCTCCAGGGCTACGACCTGGCCCGCATGGCCGGGATGTTCGGAGCGATGCTCACCGCCTTCGAGTACGGCGCACCACCGCACGGCGGGATCGCGCTGGGGATCGACCGCTGGGCCGCCCTCCTGACCGACCAGACCAACATCCGCGAGGTCATGGCCTTCCCGAAGACGCAATCCGGCAGCGACCTCATGCTCGAGGCCCCGTCCCTGCCCGACCCGGCCCAGCTCGCCGAGCTCGGCCTCCGGTTCGTGGGCCTGCCCGAGCGCCGATGAGCCTCGCCGGCGGCGCGGACGACGGCCCGCCAGGCGACCCCGAGCCCGCGAATCCGGCGGCCGGCGACCCCCCGAAGCGCGAGCACGTGGCGTACGGGTCGATCATCGACCGGTTCCGGGGGACCCAGTGGGACACGTCGCCGGACCTCCCGCCGCCACCGCCGCGGAACGCCGTCTCCCCGATGGCGATCGGCCTCGGGGTCGTCGCGCTCGTCGCGGTCGCGGCGTTCGGGCTCATCGCGCTCCTCGGCCGCCCCGAGGCCGCGGCGCCGAGCCCATCGCGGTTCATCGCCACGCCGCAGCCGACCCCGGGGCCGGATGACCTGTTGCTGACGGCCTTCTGGCGCCAGGTGGACGGGCCAACGTTCAACTACCACCTCGAGCTCAAGGCGACCGTCACGGAGGCCACGTTCAAGGTCAACGAGACGGCCTCGCTCGACGTCTACGCCGATGACTTCACCGGGCCGGCGCTCATTTCCCTCACCGGAGCCGCGAAGCCGACCCAGGTCGTGCTGCTCAACAGCGGCGGGGTGCTCTACCTCAAGCCCAAGGGCGCGAGCCATTGGGAGAACGCGCTGACCTCGAGCCAGCTCGAGTTCAACATGCGTCCGTTCCTCAACCTCGAGGACCAGCGCCAGCTGATCGTCAGCGGGACCGTGATCCGCGGCGGAGTCACCTATCAGCGGCTCGTGTCGACGCCCGTCTACCGCGCGCCGATGGCGCGCGTCATGCCGATCGGCATCGGCTCGCTGCCGCCCGGCACCACCAGTCTCGTGCTCCTCGTGACCGATGCCGGCGTACCGGTCGAGGCCACGATCATCGCCCACGTTCCGGCCGATCCCGCGAACGGCACGCCGGCGATCGACGGGACCGCGACGTACACGTTCTCGAAGGTGGGCGAGATCAACCCCATCCTGCCACCGAAGCTCTGAGCGCGGCGCGCCCCATGCCACACGAGGGGTCAGGCCTCGGGATCCTGGAGCCCATCGCGCGGCGGCCGCGCCTCGCCGCGCTCATCGGCGCGATGTGCATCGCGTTCTCCGGGATCTTCTATCGCTTCGCCGAGGTCACGCCAGCCACGGCGACCGTGTTCCGCTGCCTGTACGGCCTGCCGATCCTCGCCTTCGTGGCCTATCTCGAGCACCGGCGCTACGGCCCGCTACCCGGGGTGGTCGTCCGGCTGGCGGTCATCGCGGGGGTGTTCTTCGCGGCCGACCTCCTGTCGTGGCACCACGCGGTCGATGCCGTGGGAGCCGGAATGGCGACGGTGCTCGGTAACCTCCAGGTCCTCGTCGTGCCCCTCGTCGCCTGGTTCGCCCTCGGCGAGCGGCCGCCACGACCCGCGCTCCTTGCCCTGCCGGTCGTGCTCGGGGGCGCGGTGCTCATCTCCGGCGTGCTCGGGACTGGGGCGTACGGCGTCGACCCGCCGCTCGGGGTCGCCCTCGGGACGTTCACCGCGTTTGCCTACGCCGGCTACCTGCTCGTCATCCGCCACGGGGGGCGGGACCTCCGGCGACCGGCCGGGCCGGTCGCGATCGCGACCGCCTCGACGATGGTCGTCGCGATCCTGTTCGGGGCCGTCTCCGTCGAGCTGAACCCCGTGCCGTCGTGGCCGAGCCACGGCTGGCTGGCCCTCGTCGGCATCACGTCCCAGTCGATCGGCTACCTCGTCATCTCGATCTCACTGCCGCGCCTGCCGGCGGCGCTGGTCTCGATCATCCTGCTGGC
>JACQEG010000061.1 GCA_016200665.1 Chloroflexota bacterium
CGGCTGTACGTCGATGCGGACCTCCGAGGGCCGCTCGCGATCGCCCTCGGCAGCGAGCGCCTGGGCCTGTCCGCGGAGTGGCATCGGGCCGACGTCGAGGGCCTTCGCCTGCCGATGGCGGGCGTCGCCGACAGCCTCAACGTGTCGGTCGCCGCCGCGGTGCTCCTCTACGAGGCCTGGCGCCAGCGCCGCACGCCCGCCTGAGCGGCACAATTCGCGCCGTGGACAGCTTCGACTTCGTCATCATCGGGGCCGGGCCGGCCGGCGAGGCGGCGGCCTATGAGGCGCGACGGCGCGGCGCGACCGTGGCCGTCGTCGATCGGCGCTGGTTCGGCGGCAGCTGCCCGCACATCGGCTGCATTCCCTCGAAGTCGCTCCTCGACTCCGCCGCCCGGCACCACGCCAATGCCGCAGCCTGGACCTGGCCGCAGACGAGCGAGCGGCGCGACTGGATGATCAACCGGCCGACCGATGCCCCGGAGCCCGACGACGGCTCGCATGTCAAGGGGCTCGAGGCGGCGGGTGCCGTCTGCTATCGCGGCGAGGGGCGGATCGCCGGGCGCGGCCATGTCGAGGTTCGCCATGACGGCGTCGCCCACGTCCTCCACACGCCGAACGTCGTCATCGCCGTCGGGTCGTTCTCGAAGGTCCCGCCGGTGCCCGGCCTCGAGGCGATCCACGTCTGGACGAACCGCGAGGCGACGCTCGCCCGCGAGCTGCCGACGAGCCTCCTCGTCCTGGGCGGCGGGCCAACGGGCTGCGAGCTGGCCCAGGTCTACGCCCGGTTCGGCGTGCCGGTGACGATCGTCCAGTCCGGTGACCGGCTCATGCCGACCGACCATCCGCGCAACTCCCACACGGTCGCCGACGCGCTGCGCGACGACGGGGTCGACGTCCGGCTCGGCGTGCGAGCCATCGGAGCGCGAGCCGGTGCGGGCCGCGACGGTGCTCACGTCATCGACCTGTCCGACGGCGGCACCGCCGAGGGCCACGCGATCCTGCTCGCGGTCGGGCGCGACTTCCCGCTCGACGATCTAGGCCTCGAGGCGTACGGCGCCGACACGACCGGTCGCACGCCGTTCCCGCGCGACGGCCGGCTGCGCGTCGCGGATGGGCTGTGGGTCATCGGCGATCCGGCGGGCCCCGAGCTCCACACCCACCAGGCCCACTACCAGGGCGAGCTGGCGGTCCGGATGGCGCTCGGCGACGACGTCCGGCCCGACTACCGAGCCCTGCCCCGTGCCGCCTACACCGATCCGGAGGCGGCGTTCGTGGGCGTGAGCCTCGACCAGGCGAAGGCGGCGGGCATCGATGCCGTCGAGTTCGTGGCGGACTTCGCGACCTCCGTCCGCGGCTACGGCGTCCAGGCCAGGCGCGGCCACGTGACGATCGTCGTCGACCGCGACAGCCGGACGCTCGTCGGCGCCGCGATGGCGTGCACGGACGCGTCAGCGGCGATCCACGAGTGCGTGCTGGCGATCCAGGCCCGCGTCCCGATCGAGACGCTCGCGGCGACGATCCACGCCTTCCCCTCGACGTCGCGGATCCTCAACGGCCTCTTCGCGGAGGCGCAGCGCTCCCTCGCCTGAGCCAACGCTCGGCCGGGCCACGGGCGACAACGCACGGCGCCGGCCGACCCCGCCGGCGACCCGCGGCTCGCGGCGGTCGCGGGCAGCGGATCAGTGCTCGATGACCGCCTCGCCGTCCACCAGGACGAGCCGGGGCCGGACCTTCGCGACGGCCGCGGCCGCCTCGTCCGGCTCGCTGGGCGCAGCGGGCAGGACGATCAGGTCGGCCGGCGCACCGGGCACCAGCCGGCCCCGGAGCCCGTCCCGGGCGGCGGTCGCAGGGCCGATCGACGCGGCACGGAGCGCCTGCTCGAGGGTCAGCGCCTCGTTGGGCCCGAACGCCACCTCGTCCTCCGGCCAGCCGGGCCAGCGGCGCAGCACGGCCATCGCGATGCCGGGCCACGGATCGACCGGCTCGACCGGGGCATCGGTCCCGAAGGCGACGACCGCTCCGGCATCGAGCAGCGTGCGCCACGTGTAGCCCCAGGCCTCGGCACGCTCACCCCAATCACGCCGCGCGGTCGCCGCATCCTCGCGGAGGTGGACCGGCTGGACGGACGCGGCGATGCCCGAGGCCGCGAATCGGTCCCGATCCGCCGGGTGGCAGAGCTGGACGTGCTCAAGGCGCGGCAGGAGCGGCACCCGCGGAGCCGTCGGCGCGAGGGCGTCAAGGGAGGCCCGGACCGCGGCGTCGCCGATCGCGTGGATCTGCGTCGCGATGCCCCCGTCGGCGGCGTGGCCGGCGAGCTCGGCGAGGTGCTCCGGCGGGGTCGTGAAGACGCCACGGAGCCCCGCGCCGGGATCCGGCGGTGGGCCGCCAACCGGGTCGAGCAGGGCGGCGGTGCGCGAGCCCAGCGTCCCGTCGGCGAAGAGCTTCAGCCAGCCCACGCGGGCGCGATCCGTCCCACCGTCGCCGAGCGCGGCGCCGCTGCGGAATCCCGCTGCCAGGGCATCGTCGAGCGTGTCTGACCGGATCCCGGCATGGACGCGGATCGGCAGGGTCCCGCGGTCGGCCAGGCTGCCCAGGAGCGCATGGAGCCGCAGGCTGTGGCCGGGGATGAGGAAGCCCGGATCGTGCACGCCGACGACGCCGAGCGACAGGAGTGACCGGCCGATCGAGACGAGCGCCCGCTCGAGCGTCGCCTCGGTCGGCGCCGGGATGACGCTGTTGACCAGCCGGGCGGCGTTCTCGAGGAGGATGCCGGTCGGGTTGCCCGCCTCGTCGCGCTGGATGATCCCGCCCTCGGGATCGGCGGTCGCGGCCCTCACGCCGGCCGCCACGAGCGCCGCTGCGCTGGCCCAGACCGCGTGGTGATCGAACGACCACAGGGCGACCGCCCGGCCCGGGACGACCGAGTCGAGGTCCGCGGCGGTCGGCCAGCGACCGAACCGGCGCTGGTCCCAGCCTGCTCCTTCGAGCCAGTCGGTGGGACCGAGCGTGGTCGCGTAGGCGCGGATCGCGGCGAGGGCGGCATCGATGCTCGGCGCCGAGGTCAGGTCGACGCGCTCCGCCTCCAGCGCGGCGTCGATCAGGTGCAGGTGCGCATCGATGAGGCCCGGGATCGCGATCTCGCCGGGCTCGAGCTCGAACCGCTCGGTGTGGGGATCCGCCCGGGACTCGAGGTCGACCGCGGTGCCTGCGAAGGCGACCTTGCGGTCCTTGATCCCGATCGCCTCCACGAAGCCGAAGCCCGTGGCACCGGCGAACGTCGCGACCCGGCCGCTGACGAGTGCATCGAGTGGCATCAGCCCATCCCTCCGGGAGCTGCCAGGACGGCCGACCCGGGTGGACCGGCGAGAAGCGTCGCGAGGCTGGCGTGGTCGAGCCCGGCCCCGAGGCCGAGCCCCAGCGCGATCCGGCACTTCGGGCCGCTGAGGTGACCGGCGAGGATCGCGCCGGCGCGGAGCCACGTGGCGCCGCCGCCGGGGAACGCATAGGCGGCGCTCGCAGCCCCCGAGGGACAGCGCGTCGCGAGCACGACCTCGATCCCCTGCCCCATTGCCCGCGTCCCCGCCTCGAGCAGCGCCGCTGACGTGTTGCCGGCCCCGGTGGCCGCGACGACGATCCCCCGGGCCCAGGCCGCCGCGCCGTCCAGGACTCGGCCATCCATGCCTGTCGTGGCGGTGAGGAGAGCGACGTCCTCGACCGCTCGGCTCGTCGCGACGTGCCGTCGCGGCCCGCGGTCTCGCTCCACCACGAGCGCGTCGCCGGCGACGACGCCGAGGCGGGGGGCATCGAGGCTCCGGAACGTGTCGAACGCGCTGGCGTGGGTCTTGATGACGCTGTCCGCCGGCTCGATCGTCCCGGCGAGGACGACGCTCACGCCGCTGCCACGCATCGCCGGCGAGGCGGCGACCCGGACGGCGTCGCGGAGGTTGCGCGGCCCGTCGAAGTCCGCATCCGAGCTCGTCCGCATCGCGCCGGTGACGACGACCGGCTCCGGCCGGTCGAGGATGAGGTCCCACAGGAAGGCCGTCTCCTCGATCGCGTCGGTGCCCTGGACCACGACGACGCCGTCGATCGACGGGTCCTCCTGGGCGCGCCGGATCTCGCCCCCGATCTCGAGGAGCCGGGTCATCGTGAAGTGGCTCGCCGGCGTGCGCCCGAGGTCGATCGCGGTCAGCGCCGCGACCTCGTCCAGGCCGGGCGTGAGCGCCAGGATCGCGGCGCCGTCGAGGGCCGGGACGTTGCCGCCCGCGACGGGGTCGCGGACCATGCTGATCGTCCCGCCGGTGAAGATGACCGCGACGCGGGTCACAGCCCGGACCCCGGCTCGGGTCCTCCGCGCGGCCGCGACGCCAGCTCGCCTTCTGGCGGGCGGATCGTGACGCCGATGCCATCGACCGCGATCCCGGGCACGATCTCGGAGCCCCGCGGGCCTTCGTGCTCGGGCGCCCGCGCAACGATCGACACGATCCCCGAGAGGACGACGAGGATCGCCACGGCGAAGATCACCGCCGTGGTCGAGAAGACGTCGGCGATGTAGCCGACCACGATGATCGGCAGGATGCTCGCGACCGAGATGAGCATGTTGAGGACCCCGAACACCCGGCCCCGGGCCTCGTCGGCGATGTCCTCCTGGAGCTGCGTCTGGCTCGAGATCGCGACGATCCCGTACGCCACGCCCGCGAGGAACGCGATCGCCACGACGACCGCGACGAGCGAGGTCAACGCGGCCAGGTCGACGATGGCCACTCGACCGCCGACACCGGTGAGGAACCGGCTCACCGGCCCCGCGATCGAGAGGATGACGAGCAGCACGCCCAGGGCGATCAGGCCAGCCTCGATGGCCCGTCGCCGGGCGACGAGGCGGCCGTAGGCGTTGAGGAGCAGGACGCCCATGACGATGCCGAGCCCGAGGGGCAGGACCACGACGATGAGGTCCTTCGTCGCCAGGCCGAGGGCCTGCTCGGCGAAGCCCGGGCCGAGGACGCCGAGGATCCCGACGAGCGACGCGGCGATCCCCAGGTACGTGAGCGACCACGAGATCGACGGGTTAGCGCGGATGTACGCGATGCCCTCGCGGAGCTGCTCGAACGTCCCGCTCACCGCCTGGCCGGCCTGACCGATGTCGCCCCGGAGCGAGAGGTGGGCCCGCGGCGCCGGCTTGTCCGAGGGCAGCGTCACGCACAGCACCGCCGCGATGCCGTACAGCACCGCGACGATGAGGACGACCGGCTCCGGTCCGCCGGTGATCGTCACGATGAGCGGCCCGAGAAAGGCGAACCCGAGCGCAAACGCGCCGTTGATCGTCAGCGTGAAGAGGCCGTTGGCCGCCACGAGCTGCTCGCGCGGGACGACGACCGGGATCATCGAGGCCTCGGCTGGGGCGAAGAACACGGTCACGGTGGCGAAGACGACGTTGAGCAGCAGGACGGCGGTGATGTTGCCGTCGACCGCGAAGATCGCGACGAGGAGCGCGGCCCGCAGGACGTTCGTGACGATGAGGACCCAGCGCCGGTCGAACCGGTCGACGTAGACGCCGGCGAGCGCCGAGAACAGGACCGACGGCATGAGGAAGGTCAGGAACAGCAGGCTGACGGTGCTGCTCATGTCGGTGGCCTCGCGGACCATGACCGTCAGGCCGAAGAGGACCATGTTCGCGCCGATCTGGGTCGCCACCTGGGCGAGCCACAGGAACAGGAACAGCCGGTTTCGGAGGACGGCGCCGGCGCCGCCGGGCGTGTCCTGCGCCGCCTGCGCGGTCACGCGCCCGTGGCCGGGTCGGGACGGACCGCTGCGGTGAGTGCGGGGTCGCCGCGCGAGACGAAGGCCTCGAGTCGCCGTTCGAGCTGACGCCGCTCGACGAGGACGTGGCGGTTGCAGCTGAGACAGCGCAGCCCGATGTCGGCACCCAGACGGTCGACGCGCCAGTCCGTGCCGCCGCACGGGTGGGGGCGCTTCAGGCGGACGACGTCGCCGAGCAGCAGCTCCAGCACGGGTCTGGCGGACATCGGCCGGGAGCGTATCAAAGGCGGGGGTGGGCGTCGGCCGGACGAAGGTCGCGGGTGGTGGCCGGAAGCTCGATCGTGTCGGCCGGCGTCACGCTGATCCGCGCCTGCGGGTAGGTCGTCGCGAGCAGGGCGATGACGCCGCCCGCCCGGGTGAGCGTGCCGGTGAGGATCTGGGGGCTGCCGACCGCGCGGATCATGAAGGCGTCACCGAGGCCCACGTCGCCGATCGCGAGCCGGCCCGGGCCGCCCTGCACGACCACCCCCGGCACGAGCCGGATGCCGGCGATCGCGATGCCCTCCGCGCCGGCGTTGCGCAGCTCGTTGACGAGGTCCTGGACGCCGTCGGCGCCGATCGGCCCCCGCACCGAGATCGTGATCCCCGGGCCGACGAGCCCGGTGAGTCCCGCCCAGGCCCGGATCCGGGCGAGATCGGCCTGGAGCTGCTCGACCGCGCTCTCGCCCCGGTCCTTCGCCGTCGCGAGGTCCGACTGCTGGCGCTCGAGCGTCGCGATCTCGCCGCGAAGCTGCTCGTTCTGGGCATTGAGGTTCGCGACGACGACGCCGAGCTCCTGGGCCGACAGGTTGGACAGCCCGGGCACGCCCGCCTGGCCGCGCAGCTGCCCGACGGCCAGCACGCCCAGCAGGACCGCGACCGCGAGCACCGCCCAGCGGGTGCGGCCCGCCAGGCCGGCCATCCCCG
This sequence comes from Chloroflexota bacterium, assembly GCA_016200665.1. Classification (GTDB taxonomy): domain Bacteria; phylum Chloroflexota; class Limnocylindria; order Limnocylindrales; family CSP1-4; genus UBA5189. The sequence goes on from JACQEG010000061.1 coordinate 6,724, forward strand.
GGCCGCGGCGGCCGACCGCGCCAAGCCCGGTCATGGATTCGGGACCGGCGAGCCGGTCGGCCTGCCGTACCGGACGTTGACCGTGCCGGCGAAGGCGGGGACGTCGACCGTGTCGGGCTGGGCCACGGACAGGTGGAGGCCCTCCGCCTCGACCCGCTCGGCCACGAAGGCGGCGAAGGATGCGGACGCGCGAACGCGGTCGTACAGCCCCGCCGGCCCGATCGCAGCGATCGTGTAGGGCGGGGCGAGATAGGCCGAGTTCGCGAGGACCGAGCCGCCGATGTCGAGGAACGCGGTCGAGACGGTCACCCGCTCGCCATTCACGGAGATGGCCTCCGCGCCGGCGAGCCACAGCTCCTCGACCACGACGCGCACGTCGCGGGCCGTGACGAGCGTGTCGGCGCCGCCGCCCGGGACGCCGGCGTCCTCGAGCCGGAACACGATCCCGGGGCCCTGCATCGGGATGAGCCCGGCCGCGATGCGGGCCTGATCCAGGTCCGCGTTGAGCTGCCGGACGAGCGCGTCCGAGCCCGGGCCCTCGGCCTCGAGCTCGCCGATCTGGGTACGGAGGTCGAGGATCTGCGCCTTCAGCGCGTCCTGCTGGCTCTGGAGCCCGAGCGTCGTCTCGATGAGCGTCGACCGCTCCTGGGTCGTGTACCGCACCCGCGGGCCCTCGGCGGCAAGCTGGGCGGCGATCAGGAAGCCGAGGACGAGGAGCGCGATGGCGAGGGTGATCTGCCAGCTCGGGATCGCGGCGAGCCGGGCCCGGATGGCGGTCACGGCAGGATCCTGCGACGGCGTCGGATCGCGGCCTCCGCGGCGATCGCGATGACGACGATCGTGACCCCGATGCCCGCGAGGAGGATCAGCGCGTCGCCGCCGGTACCGCCGGTCGACCCGTTCGCGGGCGCCCGGCTCGCGGTCGGCGACTCGATCGCTCCGGCGGTCGGCGCCGCGGCCGCCCAGCCGGAGGGCAGCGGCCCCGCCGGAGCCGGCTGCGGCCCGAACGGATTGGGCGCCGCCGCCCCGAGACTCGCCAGCCAGGCTCGCTCGAACGCCGCCTGGTCGACGCCGATCCCGGCCTCGAAGGCCTCATCGTCGGAGACGCCGGTCGCATAGCTCCGGATGAGCGTGACGACGCCAGCCCGACCGTAGGTCTTGACCATGAAGTCAACCGCCGAGACCGCCTCGTCGTACGCCAGCGCGAACCGGTCAGCCGATGTCGGGAACTGGCCGCTGAGGGCCGCCAGCGGCATCAGCGTGCCGTCCCCGGCGGCCGATTCGACGCCCTGCCGGCTGCCGCTGTCGTAACCCTGCGAGAGGTACACCGCGAGGCCCTCGTTGAGCCAGTGCAGGGGTCGATGGTACGGGTTGGCCGTCGCGTCGCCGAACACGATGTGGGTCAGCTCGTGCGGCAGATAGATCGCCACGACCGGATCGCTCGGGTTGGTGGTCGAGATGTTCGCGATGACCGTCCGGATCTCCGGGAAGGCCGCCGCGCCGACGTTCTCGCGCGTCGCCGGCCCCAGCACGTCGTAGAACGCCGTTCGATCGCCGTAGATGAAGAAGTCGATGGGATCGGTCTCGGTGACCCCGAGCAGCGCCGCGGCGTTCCGGACCGCCGCCTCGGCGATGGTGAGCGCGCCCTGCCCGAAGTCGCGGCCACCGTCGATCCAGTGGACCCGCACGAGCGAGCCGGTGATCGTCTGCCACGTGTACCGCGTGTCGGCGTAGCGGATGGTCGACGTGGGCCCCGTCACCGCGGTCCCGTCCGACAGGGTGACCCGGAACGCGAGCTCGACGAGGGTGTTCGGGATGAGCGCCCCCGACGGTGTCGAGAGGCGGTACTGCAGCACCGAGCCGCCCGGGCCCGGCAGCGCGACCGGGGTCGTGAAGGTCCGGGTCGACTCGCCCGTCCGGACGAGCACATCGATGCGTCGGACGTCGGATGGCATCGTGACCGGCTCGGAGATGGAGATGCCAGACAGGAACGTCGAGGTCACCGTGGCGGTCCCGAACGTCACCGGATCGGCCGCGCGCGCGATGGGCGCCGCCGCGCCGAGGCTCGCGAGCGCGACGAGCGCCGCGAGGAGCGGTCGCCCGACCCGCCGGCTCACGGCGCCCATGCGAGGCCCGCGAAGCGCTTGAAGCCGAGGCCGTTCTCGCCTGCCCCGAGCAGGCCCGTTCGCGTCAGGCTCCACGAATCCGAGTAGGCCAGCGGCACCGCCGGGACGTCGCCCTGGACCACGGCCAGCGCTCGCGCGAAGGCGGCCTGGGCGACCGCCGGGTCGCGCGTCCCGAGGGCCTCGGCGATGGCACTGTCGAATGCGGCCGAGGACCACTTGCCGGGATTGCTCGAGCTGCCCGAGCCCAGGAGCACGCCCAGGAAGTCGTTGGGGCCGGGGTAGTCGGCGATCCAGCCGAGCTCCCACATCGCCGGCGGGTCGCTCGTGAGGCGGGCGAAGTGGTCCGCGGCATCCTCGACGCGCACGGTGATCCCGAGCTCGCGCCCGAGGTCGGCCGCGATGCCCTCGGCGAAGGCCGCGCCACCGGCCCCGAGGGTGATGACCGGGAACCCGCGGCCGCCCGGGTAGCCAGCGTCGGCGAGGAGCTGCCGGGCGGCAGCCGGATCGTGGGCCGGCAGCCAGCTCCGGTCGCCGCGGCCGGGGATCCCCGGTGGAACCATGCTGTCGGCCGGGATCTCACCCCCGCTGACCCCGAGCGTCGCGATCCGGCTCCAGTCGACCGCGGCACCGACGGCCCGGCGGACGCGGACGTCGTCGAACGGCGGGCGGCTCGTGTCGAAGCCGAGATAGGTCAGGCTGAGGTCCGGGTTGCGTCGGAGCTGTGGTCCGAGCGTCGGGTCGTAGGCGATCCAGGACGCATCGTTCGACGCGATCGCGATGGCGTCGACGTCACCGGCCTCGAAGGCCACGACCGGGCTGCGGCCGCCGATGTCGTCGATGAGATGGACCGTCGTGATCGCGGGCCGGCCGGCCCAGTAGCGGCCGTTGGCCGTGAGCGTGAGCTCCGAGCTCGTCGTGGCAGTGATCGAGTACGCGCCGCTGACGACCTGGTTCGTCTCGGGAATCGCGCCCCCGTCGCGCCAGACGGAGGGCGGGACGATCCCGAACGTCGGCGAGGCGGCGATGGCCGGGAAGTCGGAGCCCGGCCGATCGAGGTCCACCACGACCGCGCCGTCGCGGGCGTGGATCCCGACGTCGTCCGGGTTGGTGTCGCGACCGGCGAGCCGGTCGGCAGCGCCGTGGACGCCGAGCAGCAGCGCCGACAGCGGCGACGGGGCCGCAGGGTCCACGACCCGCAGCCAGCTGCCGACCACGTCGTCGGCGGTGATCGGCGTGCCGTCCGAGAACACCAGGCCCGGGCGCAGGTGGAACACGACCTGCCTGCCGTCGTCGGACACGTCCCACGACGCGGCCAGCGCCGGCCGGAGGGCCAGGCTCGCGTCGAACGTCGTGAGCGACTCATAGAGCTGGCCGATCACCGCCGCGCTCCCGACGTCGCCCGCCGCAGCGGGATCGAGCGTCGATGGAGCGGAGGCCGCGATCTTCACGTCGTCACGGCCCGCAGCGCGGGCTGGCCCGCCGAGCAGGTGCCCGGTGGCCGTCACGCCGCCGGCGAGGGCGATCGTCAGGCCAAGGACGAGGAGGAGCTTCCTGGCTCGTGGAATCCGAAGGGTGGGACCGTTCAGGGCAGCCACCAGCGGACGGTCCGGCGCGTCCCGCCGGGAAGGTCGGCCTCGGTCAGGCGCCGTTCGATCGGGACTGCGGGCCTGGGCCGGGCGGACCAGACGTAGCCGCTGCCCGAGAGGCCCAGCAGCAGGGCGACGAGGCTGGCCCACTGGCGCATGCCGGGAGTATGCGCGACACCGCTCGAGGCGGGTTGGGAGGCCGGGAAAAGAAGGAGACCCCGCGGCGCACCGCCGGGGGAACGATGCGACGTCACGGGGCCCCTCGGTCTTGTGAAACGAGGCAGCCTCGATGTCGTTAGGCTCGATCCGGGGGCAGAATCTCGACGATGTCGCTCCACCTTCGGGACACGCTCAGCCGGGCCATCGTCCCCGTGATTCCGCTCGAGCCGGGCCGGGTCCGGATGTACGCCTGCGGCCCGACGGTCTACCGGTTCGCCCACGTCGGCAACCTTCGGACGTTCCTCATAGCGGACCTGATTCGGCGGGTCCTGCTGTACCACGGCCTGGAGGTCCTCCACGTCCAGAACATCACCGACGTCGGTCATCTCCGCGATGACAGCGCCGACCGCGGCGAGGATCGGATGCTCATCGCCGCCGGCCTGGAGGGCAGGACGTCCGCCGAGATCGCCGACGGCTACGAGGCGGCATTCCATGCCGACGCGGCGCTCCTGAACCTGCTGCCGGCGCACGTCTTCCCCCGCGCGACCGAGCACATCCCCGAGATGGTCGCGCTCGCGGAGCGGCTCGAGGACCTCGGCCACGCCTACGCGACCCCCGAGGGCAACGTCTACTACGCGGTCGCCACGTTCCCGGGCTACGGCATGCTGTCGGGCAACTCGCTGGACGAGCTGCGGGCCGGCCACCGCGGCGACGTCGAGCCGGGCAAGCGCGACGCGGCGGACTTCGCGCTCTGGAAGGCGGCGGGACCCGGCCGGGCGCTGGCGTGGGACACGCCACGCTGGGGCCGCGGCTTCCCGGGCTGGCACCTCGAGTGCTCGGCGATGGCGATGAAGCACCTTGGGCCGCGATTCGACATCCACACCGGCGGCGAGGACAACGTCTTCCCCCATCACGAGGACGAGATCGCCCAGTCGGCCCCGATCGTCGGCGGGCCACCGGCCACGATCTGGGTCCATGGCGCCCACCTGCTCATGCGCGGCCGGAAGATGGCCAAGTCGGCCGGGAACTTCCAGCGGATCACGGAGCTCGTCGACGCGGACCTCGATCCGCTTGCCTTCCGCTACCTCTGCCTGGGCGCGCGGTACGCCCGGAAGCTCGACTACTCGGAGACCTCGCTGGCGAGCGCCGCCGCGGGCCTCCAGTCGCTCCGCGACGCCGTGCGCCGCCTCGGTCCGCCACCGCCGCACGGCCCGTGGGCGGCCCCAGAGCCGATTCGCGCCGGAGCGGCGCCGGCTCGCCCCATCGGCCTCGCACCCGGCCCGTCCGGCCATGGCGCGAGCGGCCAGGGCCACGCGCGGGCCACGATCAGCGATCGCGCGGGGACTCCGGCGGCGCCGCTCTCGCCGGCGGGCGGCCGGCTCCACGCCGCGTTCGTCCAGGCCATCGACCGCGACCTGGACATGCCCGCGGCGCTGCGGATCACGCGCCAGGCCGCAACCGCCACCGACCTCGCCGCGGACGAGCGTCGCTGGATCGTCCTCGACCACGATGCGGTCCTGGGCCTCGACCTCGATCGCGTGTGGGCCGACGGATTTCCGGCGCCAGGGGGCTCGGCGACAACCGACGGCGTGGACGAGGCGAGCGGGCGTGGCCTCCCCGACCGGGCCGCCCCGCTCATGACCGAGCGGGCCCGCGCGCGCGCTGCGCGGGACTTCGCCCGGGCGGATGCCCTCCGCGACGAGCTGCGGACCCTCGGCGTGGAACCCATCGACCGGGCCGACGGGACCGCCGACTGGCGCCCGGTTCAGGCCCCGACGGCCAGGTCCGAGCGATCGCGGAAGCGCTCGAGCAACCGGTAGAAGTTCCGCTTCGACAGGCGATCGCGTTCGGCCGGGCTCGTCTTCGACCAGGCGACGTGCTCGTGGCGAACGATCGGGAGTCCGGCCACGACCCTCGCCTCGCGGGAGCCATCGCTCCCGTCGCGCAGGACGAGGCTCCACCACACGTCGAGGTTGCGGTAGAACCGGAACGCCTCGTCGAACGGGCCGCAGGCGAGCACGTCGTCTCGCCGGAACGCCTGGAGGTAGCCCTCGATCGCGGCCGCCGGGCCTGGTTCGACGGTCTCCTCGAAATGGCGCAGGTCCGCGGACACCAGCCCGAACGGCCCGGCGATGGCGACCCGCGGGTCCTCGAGGCTCTCGACCAGCGGGCCCACGACGTCGCCGGTGGCCTCGATCGACGGGTCGACGACGAGCACGATCCGTCCCGCGGCGCGGCGGGCTCCCGCGTTGAGGCTGGCGCCCTGGCCGAGCGGCGCGCTGGTCCGAATGAGCTCCACGCCACCCTCCGGCAGCGCGTGCACGAGCGACTCCGACCGCTCGTCGTCGAGCCCGTCCGCGACGACGACGACGTCGACATCCGCCGGAGCGTGGGCCAGGATCGATCGGGCGGCCCGGGCGGCTCCGGCGGCGTCCTCGCGGGCGACGACGATCGCGGTCGCGAGCCCGGTCGGCGCCTCGCCGAGGCGCGATGGGACGGTGTCGCTCCGGCCGTAGCGGACGACCTCACCCTCGACGACGTCGGGTGCGTGGGCCGGCTCGAGGCGGAAGTCCGTGCCGCGGTCGACGACCTTCCAGCCGGTCGCCTCGATCTCGGCGCGCAGCCGGTCGGCGGTCGCCCAGTCCCCGTCCGCCCGCGCGACGGCACGCGCCTCCGCGGCGGCGCGGACCTCGGCTGGGGGCTGGTCGGCGAGCGGGCGCGCCATCGCGGCGATGGTAGATGGCACCGGACGTGCAGGTCGCTGCGCAGGCGCGGCCCTACCATCGCTCGCCGTGAGCAGGCTGCGGCGTCCCCCGATCGGCGTCGCGGCGTTCGTCGTCCTCATCGGCGCGCTCGTCGTCATCCGGCTCCTCGGGACGTACCCCTGGAACGAGTACGTCTTCGACCTCCACGCCTACTGGATCACCCGCGACGGCATCGACTACGCGAGCCAGGCGCCCGGTCCCGCGGGGACCTATCTCTACTCCCCCGCGTTCGCCCAGGCGATCAGGCCGCTCACGCTCCTCCCGCTGCCCGTCTTCGCCGCGATCTGGACCTCGCTCGGGGCGGCGCTGCTCGGGTGGCTGACCGGCCGGCGTGTCCTGTGGTTCGCGGTCCTGCCGCCCGTGCTCCTCACCCTGGTCCAGGGCCAGCTCGACCTCGCCTACGCGGTGGTCGCGGTCATCGGCCTCCGCTGGCCGTGGGCCTGGGCGCTGCCGCTCCTGACCAAGGTCACGCCCGGGATCGGGGTCGTGTGGTTCCTCGTCCGACGGGAGTGGCGCTCGCTCGCCGTCGCGATGGGCGCCACGGCGCTCGTCGCCGCCGTGTCGTTCGGGCTGGACCCTGCGGCCTGGTCGGGCTGGCTGTCGCTCCTGCTCCGGACGCAGGGCCCGGTCAGCGATCCGAACCTCGTCTACGTCCCCATCCCGTTGCTCGTGCGGGCGCCGTTTGCCGTCGCGGTCATCGCCTGGGGCGCGTGGACCAGCCGCCGCTGGACGATCCCGGTCGCGATGGTCCTCGCGATGCCGATCCTGTGGCTCAACGGACCGACGATCCTCGTCGCGATCTGGCCGATGCTTGCCGTCGGCGCCGATTCGCCGGCCGGCCGCTGGCTGCGGCCAGATCGTGCCACGTCCGCGATCGACGCCACGACCTGAGCCGCGATCGTGGCGCCCGACGTCAGCCGGCACGAGCCTCGCTGAGGAAGGTCGTCGTCCAGAGGGCCCAGGCGTCGGGACACGTGTCGATCACCTCGCCGTGCTTCGCGCCCTGGCAGATGTACGACCGGACGGCGACGCCCGCGTCGATCGCCGCGGCGATGTTCCGGAGGAGGCTGTCGCGCGGCCGATCGACGATGTCGCTGCTGCCGTGCAGGAGCAGGACCGGCCGGTCGCCGATGAGCCGGATCGTCCGAACCGGGTCGACCGAGGTGAGGTCGCCACCGGCCCGGATCGACGCGCCGACGATGACGCCCAGCGCCGCGGGAAACGCCGGGAGCCCCTTCTCGGTCTCGCCGACGTTGCCGAGCTGGGTGAGGATGCCGGCGTGCATCGAGTCGAGGACGAGGGCCTTGACGCGAGCGTCGTCGATGGCCTCCGCGAGGGCCGTCGCCGCGCCGTTCGAGTTCCCGACGAGTGCGATCCAGCCCGGGTGCCTGGTCCGCTCGAGCCAGTCGATCATCGCGCGCAGGTCGTCACGCTCGTGGAACCCGCCGCTCGAGATGGTTCCGCCGCTGCGCCCGGTGTTGCGCAGGTCCAGCAGGACGAGGTTGTAATCCTGGTGGAAGGGCACCGCGTACTTGAGCATGCCGCTCTTGTTCGACCGCCCGCCGTGGACCATGACGAGCGTCGGACCGGTCGGGCCGGCATCCGGCCTGGCCGCGGGGATGTACCAGCCGGCGATCGCGGTCCCGTCAGCTGCGGTCACCTCCGAGCCAGCCGGCGAGCCCTGCGTCGCGCAGTCGGACATGTCGACGTTGTCGCGGCGGAGGGTCGCGTCGTCGGCGATGTCGTAGTTGATCGCCTCGTAGGGCCAGTCGTACGCCACCGCCGGGGTCCGGCAGTCGTGCCCACGCTCCTGGACGACGTAGTCGCTCGAGAAGCCGACGCCTGCGACGACACCGTACGTGGTCAGGACGAGCGCGACCGCGGCCAGGACGCCCACGACGGCGCGGGCCCAGCGCGTCGTGATCGCCGGCCGACGCTGCATCGCGATCCCGGTGCCGGCGACGAACGCCGCACCGACCGCGACCAGCCGCCCAGCTTCGATGACCGGCCAGTACGGCCCGACGATCCCCAGGACGCCGCTCGCCCACGCGACGGCCTCGGCCAGCCCGTACGCCAGCCACATCGCCCAGATCATCGACGGGCGACCGACGAGTGACCCGGCGACGAGCCCCACGAGTGGCAGGCCCAACCACGACCACTGGTCGACGCCGTGCTCGACGGCGACCAGCAGGACGCCAAGGAACCCGAAGACCAGGCACGTCACCAGGCTGCGCGTCGGCATGTGACACCTCCGCTTGCGGACTACCTCGTCGGCGCGGGCATGTCGACGGGCCTTTGCCGCCTTGTGCGAGGCCGAAGGTCGCGAACCGGCGCGGAAAGCGACAATCAGCCGCGATGACCCCGACCGTTTCGCTGCTCCAGGCGACGACTGCGACACCGGCCCCGTGACGGGCCCCCGGCATCAGCCGCTCGCGCCGCTCACTCGAGAGCAGATCCTGGTCACGATCGGGATCATGGCCGCGATTGCCGTGGCGGCGCTCGACTCGACGGTCGTCGGGACGGCGATGCCGACGATCATCGGCCAGCTCGGCGGGCTCTCCGAGTACGGCTGGGTGTTCAGCGCCTACCTGCTGGCCTCGACGACGACGGTCCCCCTCTACGCCAAGCTCGCCGACGTCCACGGCCGCAAGCCGGTCTTCCTGTTCGGCCTCGCGCTGTTCGTCGGCGGCTCCGCGCTGTGCGGGCTGTCGACCTCGATGCTCCAGCTGATCGCGTTCCGCACGATCCAGGGCCTCGGGGCGGGCGCCGTCCAGCCGATCTCGTTCACGATCGCCGGCGACATCTTCGAGCCCGCCCGGCGCGCCCGGATGCAGGGCTTCTTCTCGGCCGTCTGGGGCGCGTCGGCCATCGTCGGGCCGGCGATCGGCGGCATCATCACCTCGACGGTCGGCTGGCCGTGGGTCTTCGAGCTGAACATCCCGGTCGGGTTCCTGGCCGGCGCGATCATCTGGCTCGTCCTCCACGAGCGCTTCGAGCGCCGGCCGCATCGCCTGGACTGGCCCGGCGCCCTCCTCCTCACCGGCGCGATCGTCCTCCTGCTCTTCGCCGTGAGCGAGGGTGGCCAGCTCTTCGGCTGGACCTCGCCGATCACGATCGGCCTGGTCGTCGCTGCGGCGGCCCTCGCGGTCGCGTTCGTCTCGGTGGCGCGCCGATCGCCCGAGCCGCTCATCGATCTCGAGCTCCCTCGGGCACCGCTCATCCGGGCGGGCCTCCTCATCGGGACGCTGGCGGGGGTCGTCATGTTCGGCCTCACGACCTACGTCCCGCCGATGGTCCAGGGCGTCCATGGCGGGAGCCCGCTGGAGGCGGGCGTCGCCGTCGGTGCGATGTCGATCGGGTGGCCGCTGGGATCGGTGGTCGCCGGGCGGCTCCTGCTGCGCTTCCGGGCCCGACCGATCGTCCTCGCCGGGACGGCCATGCTCGTGGCCGGCACCCTGCTCGTCACCCAGCTCGACCGCTTCCCGGAGCTCGTCTACGCGATGGCAGCCGCGGCGGTCACCGGGCTTGGCATGGGCCTGACGTCGACCACCCTGCTCGTGATCATCCAGGGGGCGGTCGCCTGGCAGCGGCGCGCCGTTGCGACCGGGCTCGTCGTGTTCAGCCGGACCATCGGCGGCGCGGTCGGCGTCGGGCTCATGGGCGGCGTGCTGACGGCCTTCGTCGGGACCGCCTCGTCCGGGATCCTCGACCCGATCGCCCGCTCGACGCTCGCGCCGGCGCTCCTCGCCACCGACCGGGCGGCGCTCGCCGCCGGCCTCGGCGTCGACTACTGGATTCTCTTCGGCGCCGCCGTCGCCACCTGCCTGCTCGCCATCCGATCGATGCCGGACGTCGCCCTCGGGCACGAGCTCGAGCGGCGGGTCACGCCCCTGGTGGAGTGACCGCGGCGCGGGAGGTCATGCCGGCCGAGGTCCGACGCCGCAGCGAGCCGAAGGCCTCGCGGGCGCACAGCGGGACCCGGATCGACGGTCCGCCGGCCTCGATCGAGGCCACGTGGACGCAGCAGCCGCGAAGCCGCTCGACGTTCATCGTCCAGGCATCCATGAAGCCCTTGACCTGGATCCGCTTGACCCGGAGCGCGGCTCGTTCGACGACCGCCCCCCGCCGGCCCGGCACGCGGTCCAGGACGCGCAGGAAGGCACCGACACCCAGGCTGCACGAGGACTGCAGCGCCTCGGCGGCCCAGGTGATCGTCTCCGGGCGCGACACCAGGGCCGCCGAGCTGAGGAGGCCGGACAGCGTCGTCGTCAGGCCGTCGTCCGGCACGACCCGGTTCCCGAACAGCGGCAGGCTCGCCCGCAGGCGGTCGCGGCCCAGCAGCGCCGGCAGCGAGCGCCAGGTCCCGTCGTCCAGCTGCACGAGGTACGTGATCGCGCTGCAGTCCGGGTGCGAGCACGGCAGCGCGATGAAGTCGTCGGCCGTCAGCTGCGCGCCGCTCTGGGCGGTGAGGCGCCGGACGACCCCGGTGGTCGTGGCCCGGGCGAGCGGATCGAGCTCGTGGCTCCTGCCGGACGTGAACACGGGCTGGAACACGACGCCGCCGACATAGGGTGTCGCGAGCGCCAGGTCGAGCACGGCGCCGACCTCGCCGTCGTTGACGCCGGCGGCGACGGTGCACGCGAGCGTCGTGAAGACGTGCCCCGCGGTCAGGCGATCGAGGGCCCGCGCTTTCACGCCCGTGAGGTCCGCCCCGCGGTGGTGGAGGCTCGTCGCCCGATCCAGGCCGTCGAACTGGAGGTAGACCTCGATCCGGCGGCGGAGCCGCGTGAGCTGCGCGACGAGACGGTCGTCGCGGGCGATCCGGAGGCCGTTCGTGTTCACGATGACCCGGGTGACGTCGCGCGCGGTGACGGCGTCGAGGATGGCCTCGAACTCCGGGTGCACGGTCGGCTCGCCGCCGCTGAGCATGACGACGTCGAGGTGGCCGCCCTCTCGCCGGAGGGCTGCGTCCACCGCCTGCTCCACGGCCGCGCGCGGCGCGAACCGATCGACCTCCGGACCGCTCATCGCGAAGCAGGTCGGGCAGCGCAGGTCGCACGATTCGGTGACGTCGACGAGGAGGATGCAGGTGTGCTGGCCCTGGAGCTCTCCCAGGCCGTCGGCATAGCCCATCGGGATGGGCCGCACGTCGCCAGGTCGGTCCGGCACGAGGGTCCGGGTCGGCGTTCGCCACTCCTGGAAGCCGGCCCAGAGCGCCGAATCCTCCTCGTAGAGGCTCACCACCTCGCCATGCCCGCGCCGGCAGTGGCGCCGCAGGAGCACCCGGCCGTCGGCCTCGATGAGCTCGCCCTGGAGGATGTCGCGCTCGTAGTCGATCGGGCGGTCGGGATCCTCGCTGAAGCAGCGGCCGCAGACGGTCAGGACCATCCGCAGCGAGCGGTACGGACGGACGGCGGCCACCGAGGTCATCGCACCGCCGTCCGATGCCCCGCCAGTCGCCCTAGTACAGCCGAGGCTGGGCCACGAGGCAGTACGCCCACAGCCCGGCGATGAGGACGAGCGGCACGACGACGATCGTCACGAGCGCGCAGCCGAAGCCGCGATGGACGTCGCGGTTGAAGCGACCCCACCGCGACCCGACGATCAGCACGACGAGGAGCCCGAGCGGGAGCAGCGGTACGCCGCCGGCGATCATCGACAGCGATGGACCGAGCACCATGAAGAGGAAGATCACGCCTCCCAGCGCGGCGATGTAGGTGAACCAGAAGTCGCTGCGCCCCAGCGTCACGCCCCAGTCACCCGGCCGCTCCCCGACCGGGGCGGCCGCGGCGAAGGCCTCGTCGATCGCCGCGGCCTCGTAGCCGGCGCCGCTGAGGCCGGCGCGGATCGCCTCATCCGTGAAGAACCGCGCTCGGTTGTCGTTGATGTACGCGACGATGTCCGGGTTGGCCATGGCTCGGCCCTCCTAGGTGCCGGCGCCTGCGAGCGCCCCCAGCGGCTGCGGCGGTCGATCGAGTCCAGCCCGCCGCTCGCGGACGAAGTGGATGACGAGGTACGCGAGCATCGGGATGAGGACCAGCTGTGGCGCGGTGAGGCCAGCCAGCTGCGGCGGGCTGGTCCGGATGAACTCGACGAGGAACCGGAACGTGCCGGCTGCGAGCAGGTAGCTCTTGACGAGGTCGCCCTGGATCGCGAGCCGGGACCGGAGGCGGAGCATCACCCCGACCGCGAGCACGTTGAACGCGATCTCGTAGAGCATCGTCGGGTGCATCGGCAGGTCGCAGCCGGGGCACGACCCGAAGGCTGCCGCGGCCTCGGGCGACACCGTGACGCCCCACGGCAGGTCGGTCGGCGTCCCGAGCGGCAGCTCCGAGAGGAAGCAGCCGATCCGGCCGACAGCGATCGCGATCGGCAGCGCGAAGGCGTAGCAGTCGCCGGTCGAGCGGGTGTAGCCGAGGATCCGCTTCGCGACGACCATCGTCAGGTAGGCGGCGAAGACCGCGCCGATGATGCTCTTGCCGCTGTTCTCGATGACCCACGTGATCGGATGGCCGGCGAGCGCCGGCGCGTACCAGTCGAGGTGCTCCCACGCGAGGAGGACCCGGCTGCCGAGGATCCCGCCGACGAGGCCCGCCAGCGTGATGAGCACGATCCGCGGCCCGAGCATCGACCGCCGGCGGAGCTCTCGGTAGTAGATCGCGAAGCCGATCCCGAGGGCGAGCACCGTGAACAGGTCGTGGGTCGCAACCGACACCGGTCCGACCTGGAGCAGTGGGAGCATCGGCCGAGCTCGGCGCCCGCGGCCTAGACGATGCCCGGGAGCCAGACGTGCGGGACCCGGCGCCGGTAGGCGGCATACCCGGGCACCCGGCGTTCGATCATGACCTCTTCGTGGTGGCCCTTGAGAGCCACGAGGGCCGCGTACGCCGTCGCCAGCGCAAGCGCCGGCCAGCTCGCGGCGACGAGGGCGACGCCGAAGCCGATCAGGACCTGGCCGCCGCAGATCGGATGGCGCACGCGGCCGTAGATGCCGGTCTCGACGATCTGCGAGGTGACCGGGGCCATCCAGATCGAGAAGCGTGGGCCGAGGGCCACGGCACCGAGCGCGAACTCCGCGACGCCGACGAGCACGAGGATGGCGCCGAGGGCGATCGTCGCGGCTCGCGCCTCGTGCGACCACGACCCGCCGGTCAGCGCCGCCGACGACAGGACGGCGACGATGAGCGCGGTCTGCACCGCGACCCAGCCTTCACCGCGGGGACCCAGGTCCGGCAGCGAGACGCTCCGCCCCGAGACGGTGCGCACGGCTCCCTCCGACGACGGACGCCTGGGGCAGCGTCCGGCGGAGCGCCGGCCGAGGGAAGTGCCGAACGGCCTGCGACCGCCCGGCGGCCCGCGACCGCCCGGCGGCCCGCGACCGGCTGGTGGCCTGCCTTGAGCTTCCGCCAGCCTCCGGCGCGGTTGTTGTCCGGCGTCGCGGCCCTACTTCCCGAGGACCTTGTCGGCCTTCCGATCGATCCTGGCCTCCTCGGCCGCAGTGATGCGGCCGCGGTTCTGCTGCTGTGAGGCCCGCGCCTTTGCGTTTCGGGCGTGGGCCTTGTCCGGCATCGGGTACTTGTGCTCCTCGGGCAGTCCGAACGTCGAACCCGGGAGGGAGTCGCGCTTCTTCTCGGTCAGCCTGGCCATGGGTTGGACCTCCTGCTGCGTGCTTCAGGAGTACGCCCTCCTGCGTGAGCCGCGTGCGGCGCATGCCCGACGACACGTTGCAGCGACATGCAGGTCCTGCCTTGCCGAACGCTCAGCCGCTCGCCCTGTCCAGCTCGATCAGGAAGTAGGTGCCTGCCGCTCGGATGTGAGCCCACGCCAGCCGGTAGACCACGTTGCCGGGGAACGTGTGCTGGCGCGTGGCCAGGATCGCCCGGTCGCGGAGCTGACCGGCCCGCAATCGAGTTGCGCGCACCGTGAGGACCGTGCCGCCGTGGAACGCCAGCGAGGCGACCTCGGCTGCCTCCAGGTTCCGGGTCCACGCGACGTCGCCGTTGGGATGCCCGAGGAACCATCGGTCGCCGTCCCGCAGCAGGCCGAGGAGCGTGTGTCGGATTACGCCCGTTCGGCGACCGGGCACGCGCAGCTCGACGACGTTTCCCAGGCCCGCGACCAGCCACCACTGGCGGACGAGCGGGTCCACGAGCCGGATGAACCGGTACTCGACCGGGAAGAAGCGATGCCACGCCTCGGACCGGCGCGCCTCGGGCAGGCCCACAGACGTAGTGTGCGCCCGAGTCCAACGGCGAGATTCGGGCGCCCGTTTGGCAGGCGGCCAGCCTGACGCACATGACGCTCGGATGGCCCACGTGGGACGTTCGTCCGTGGCTTCGTCGAGGACCCGGGGCCTAGCCTTCGAGTGGCGCGCGGCGCCGGGTGGCTCGGAAGCCCATCGCAACGGGGGTGCCGCTGTGGGGATCGCCAGGGGTCCGGCAGCAACAGCCGTCATCGCGAGCATCGTCTTGCTCACGCAGGTGGGGTGCGTCAGCTTCAGTGTCAGGACGAGCGGCGCTGGATCGGCTGAGGACCTCGCAGCCGAGAACGCCTATGTGGCCGTGTACATGCAACACATGACGAGATTCGCCACTGACCTCAAGGTCTTTGCGCCCAGCGGCACCAACCCCGGCCCCTGCAACATCGGGGGCAGCAAGCAGGGTTGTTACGACGCGGACACCCAGGTCATCGGCGACCTGAGCGCAATGCTGTCAGCGCTTGAGGGCACGAAGGTTCCGCCCCGATTCGTCGAGGCGGACCGCGGCCTTCGTGACGCGCTCTCGAAGAACATCAAGGGACTCGACCTGCGGAACCAGGCGATCGCGAAGGCGGACGACACGCTCTGGCAACAGGGCGCCCAGGCGCTCCGAGACGCCGCCTCGGCATGGACAGCGGCGTATGCCGCGTTTCCGGCCGACAACAGGCCACCGCTCAGTCCCTGACAGCGCGCACGTGGGACAGCCCCGCGACCAACGACCTTCCGATCATCGCGCGCCTTGCACCCCGCCGGGGTCCCGTCGGTGAACCTGGGGTCCAAGACCGAGGGCCAGCACGAGCACCGTGATCGCGAAGGCGAAGACGCCGTCGCTCAACGATTCGACTCGATCGGTGTCGACGACCGCCTACACGGGCACGACGCGAAGCGTCGCGCGGACGGCTTCCGACGACACGACGGTGCCCACGATCTTCGGTCCATGGCGGTCGTACTTGGCGTGATACGCCGCGGTTACCAGGTCGGCTACATCGTCGCCCGGCGGTTCGAAGCGAACGTCACGCTCCCAGCCGCCGGCGCGGATGCGGCCCGTCCCTGCGCGCAGCGCGCGCTGGAACCAGCCGTTGTCATAGCCGTAGGCCGACTGCACGAAGATGTCGTCGCCGGCGCGGACGGTCCAGACCGTTGCGTACGGGCGGTGCGTGCCATCCGAACGGCGCGACGCCAGCTGCAGCTCCTCGGCGCCGCCAATCCGGGCGAGCTGGTCGGCTGACCAGGCGCTCATCGATCCGAACCGCCGGCGCAGAGCTGACGGCCGAAGCCGGAGCTGATGCCGGTGATCGGCCACGTGCGTGAAGCCATCACGCTCCTCCAGCGGTCACGCGACGCGCACGAGCGACTTGATCGCCCGCCGCTCATCCATGGCCCGGTAGCCGTCGACGACGTGGTCGAGGTCGCTCTCGAAGTCGAACACGCGGCCGGGGTTGATCCGCCCCGCGAGGACGTCCGGCAGCAGCTCGGGAATGTACTTCCGGGCCGGCGCCACGCCGCCCCGAAGGCCGACATTCCTGAAGATGACGGTCTCGATCGGGACGACGACGTCGTGCGGTGCACCGACGGCGCCGACCATGCCGCCCGACCGCGCGATCGCGAAGGCGGTCGCCATCGACTCGCCGGTGCCGACGCATTCGAGCGCGACCTCGACGCCGAGGCCACCGGTCATCTGCTTGACCGCCTCGGTCGCCGCATCTCCTCGCTCCGCGACGATGTCGGTCGCACCGAACTCGCGGGCCACAGCCTGGCGGGCCGGGTTCCGGGAGAGCGCGATGATCCGCTCCGCGCCGAGGCGCTTCGCGGCCAGCACGGCTGAGAGCCCGACGGCACCGTCCCCGACGACGGCGACCGTCATGCCCGGACCGACGCCGCCGCTGATCGCGGCGTGGTGGCCGGTGCAGGCGACGTCCGAGAGCGCCAGGACGGAGCGCATCGTCTCGTCGGAGTGCCCCGAGCCCGGGACCGCGACGAGCGTCGCGTCTGCGAACGGCACGCGCACGGCCTCGCCCTGGCCGCCGTCCATGCCGTGGTTGCCGTACCCGCCGCCGTGGAGGCAGTTCGAGAACCATCCCGCCTGGCAGAGCACACAGGTCCCGTCGCTGAACGTGAAGGGCGTAACGACGAGATCGCCCCGGCGCAGGTCGCGGACATCCGCCCCGACATCCTCCACCACCCCGACGAACTCGTGCCCGATGGCGCCGAGGTCGTGCGGCGACAGCCCGCGGTAGTACCAGAGATCGGAGCCGCAGACGCAGGCCAGGGTCACGCGGACGATGGCGTCCGTCGGCGCCTGGATGACCGGGTCGGGTCGGGAGCCGACGGTGATGTCCCCCGGCCCGTTGAAGATCGCTGCTCTCATGGCGCCATCGAAACACGAACGCGGAGAGGCCGCATTGCGCCGAAGACTGGCGCCCCCGGACGGACTCGAGGGCTCAGTAAGCAAAGCCATGGATCGCCTTGCCTGGTACGCCGCCGAGTGACGAAGGCAGCCTACAGGTTGGTCCGCGCACGTCGGACAGCCCCGCGAGCAACGACCTTCCCATCCCCATGCGCCTCGCAGAGCCGCCGGGACGCGCCCCGCTCCGCGGTCAGGCGACCGGTGGCTGGGAGGCCGCATCGGCGAGGGCTCCGCCGGGAGCGACGTCGCCCCGCTTCGGGCCGTCGGGTGCCGTCGCTTCCGGCGCGTCGCGCACGTAGACGACCTTCGAGCGCTCGAAGACCCGGATCTGGTCGCGCAATGACGCGAGCGACGACTGCCAGCGATTGGCGAGGTAGGCCTCGTCGAAGACGACCACTTCGCCTCGCGCCCGGTCCATGCGCGCCATCTCGCCGGCGAGCCACTCGAAGTGCTCGAAGATGGCGCTCATCCCCGTCGCCGCGCGGTCATTCGCGGTGGAGGGCGCGAGCGTCGCCCAGGCGTATTGGATGTTCCAGGAGATCGACGTGTACGCCAGGCGCCGGTCGAGGTGGCCGCCGCGGACGAGCACCCCGATCGACTCCCAGTAGTTTCCGATCCCGGTTGCCGCGCCGGTCGGGACGTTCACCGGCGGCACACCGGCGACGAGCGACGAGACCATGTCGTAGTACGCCCAGGTGAGCCGTTCGGAGTGCAGCTCCGCCTCGAACCCCGCCAGCTGTGCGTAGGCGTTCGCGCTCGCCTGGACGCGCAGCTGGCGCAGGATGGCGAGGAACGTCACGGCGAGGACAAGGCCGCTCACCGCGGTCCAGAACCACTCCGACCCCGGGCCGATGAACACCAGCGGGTCCGCACTCACAAGCCGCATCTCCGACCTCGCCTCCACGTCGGGACTCCGATGGCGGCCGTGCAGCGCCACCGAGGGCGGGAGGGACGCCCGCCCTGCGTCAATCATGAAGCCAGGCCGCTGTGGTCGGGGACCCGGCGTGCCGCGAGAACCAGTCGGTGATCCCGCGCCGCGAGTTGGCGCCCCCGGACGGATTCGAACCGCCGACGCCGGCCTTAGGACGGCCGCGCTCTATCCACTGAGCTACGGGGGCGTGCGCCTGAATCGTACCCCACGCCGATTCGGCTCCAACGGGGTCGGAGGCTCGCAGGCCACGGCGCGCGACCGGAGTAGCATCGAGGCGTGACCGCTCCCCTCCCCGATCTCGTGCTCTACACGCGCCCGGGCTGCCATCTGTGCGCGGAGGCGCGCGATGCCGTGCAAAGCGCGCTCGAGGACCGGGCGGCTCGGGGACAGGCTGTCCCGAAGGTCATCGAGCGGAACATCGAGACCGACCCGGAGCTCCATCGGCTGTACCTGGAGCGGATCCCCGTCCTGGAGCTCGATGGCCGGCGGCTGGAGCTGCTCGTGACGACGAGCAAGGTTCGCCGGATGCTGGCCGACGCGCTCGACGGCGCGATGACGGTTTGACCGGCTCCTGCAGCGTCCCCCGGACCGGCGACCGATGAGCGACGACCTGACGATCGCGGTCGCGATCGGGGCCGGGTTGCTCAGCTTCCTCTCGCCGTGCGTCCTGCCGCTGGTGCCGGCATACCTCTGGCAGCTCACGGCGGTCGCGGTCGTCGCGCATCCCGCTGACGCCGCGGGAGGCGAACGTGCGCCGGGCCA
>JACQEG010000062.1 GCA_016200665.1 Chloroflexota bacterium
GCGCGGCGGCCCCCATCGTGAGGGCCGCGACCTCGTCGGCGCCCGCAGGCGCGGCCAGGCCGTGGCCGTAGGAGTGGCCGCCGTGGGTGAAGACGCCGAGCACCTCGAGCCCGAGCGCCAGGGCGGCCGCGCCGATCTCGCCGGCCTCCTCGGGCCGGGCGCCGGTCCGGCGATTGCCGGGATCGAGCTCGAGCACGACCCGGAGCGGCCGGGGCGAACCCCGGACCGAGGCGGCGAGTCGCTCCGCGCCGGCGACCGAGTCGAACCCGACCGAGAGTCGAAGGTGCTCGCGATCGAGCAGGCTGCGCAATCGGGCGGCCTTCGGACCGGCCGCCCAGAGCGGGTAGGCAATGAAGATGTCGTCGAAGCCTGCCGCGGCGAAGACCTCGGCCTCGCCGAGCGTGCCGACGGTGATCCCCTTCGCTCCGGCATCGAGCTGGATTCGTGCCAGCCGGACGCTCTTGTGGGTCTTGACGTGCGGCCGGAGGGCGATCCCGCGGCGGGCCAGCTCGTCGCCGAGACGGCGGGCATTCCGCTCGACGACATCGAGGTCGATGACGATCGCCGGCGTGTCCAGGCCACTCGGCAGGCGAGGGGCCAGGAGCTTCCGGTCCGCGACCGGGGCTGGGACGGAGCCCGCGTCAGGCGTCATCGGCGCGTCGTCATCGGGACGGCCGCTCGACGATCGGCGTCACCAGCTCGCCGACGCGCTCGATCGCGAGGGTCACGGTGTCGCCCGGCTGCAGCCACCGGCCGAGCGTCTCCTCCCGGCTTTCGAGGAGCGAGCCACCGCCGACCGTGCCGCTGCCCAGGATCTCGCCAGGCCGGACGTGGACGTCGGCCGAGGCCCGCTCGAGCATCTGCCCGAAGGCGTAGTGGGCGCTCGCCCACGTGCCGCGCGCGACCTCGACCGCAGGGCCATCCGCGGTCGTGACCGTCGCGGTCATGACCAGGTCCGGTCCGGTCGCACCGGCTGCCCGGGCGCTCGCGAGCTCATCCGGGGTCACGATCCACGGGCCGATCGAGGTCGCGAAGTCCTTGCCCTTCGCCGGGCCGAGCCGGACGGCGCCCTCGTCACGCTGGAGATCGCGAGCCGACCAGTCGGCGAGGACGAAGTAGCCGCCGATCCCCTCCTCCGCCCGCCCCGCGGGGGTGTCGAAGAGCGGCGTATCGACGACCGCCCCGACCTCGAGCTCGAAGTCGAGCTCCACCGAGCCCCGTGGCGCCCAGACCGGATCGCGCGGACCGCGGATCTCCGAGGTGTTCGAGAAGTAGAAGATCGGGAGGCGATACCACGCCTCCGGGATCGCCTGGCCGCGGCGCTCCCACATCGAGGCGACGTGGCGCTCGAACACGTAGAAGTCGCGGAATGCCGGTGGCCGCAGAACCGGCGCCCCGAAGACGAGATCGGCCTCGTCCAGCACCGCATCGTCATCGTCGTCGGGGACGCCACCCGCCGCCCCGAAGCCGTCGACGAGCTCGCCGAGAGCGGCCAGGCGCAGGCCCCGGCCGATGAGCTCGTCCGTGGTCGAGAGCGGCTGGCGAAAGAGCATCGAGTTGTGGGCGCGGCGCGGATCCGCGACCGCGAGGCGACGGCGGACGACGTCCGCGTCGAGCCACGGCCCCTCGCGCTCCGCCGAGATGGCGAGGCGCCACGGCGCTCCGGCCGGTGCGTGACGCTCGCGGACGTGGCCAATGCGCATGGCCCCGAGTCTAGGCCGCGGCAGACGCCCGAGCCGCTGTCGCGGCGTCGGCGGCGCGCTGGAACACGTGAGACAGGAGCCACGCCCAGACCGGCAGGACGATCTGGTAGCCCACGCCACCGACGTTGGTGAGCATGTCCGAGTACCCGCCCCGGAGAATCCCGACGGACATCACCACGACGCCGACGCCGGCGATCATCCCGAGCGTCCGAACGAGCGGCGGCAGCCACCGGCCGGCGAGGAGGCTCGCGCCAGCGATCCACAGGCCGATGACCACCTGGAGGATCGCCAGGAGCTCCCAGCCGCCCGCGGCCGGGGCGTTGACGTTGACATTGAGGATCCGGAGGACGAATGCGACCTGGACCAGCGACCAGGTCGCGACGGCGAGCAACGCCCCCGCAAGCGACAGCCGGGCCGGCCAGAGCGGCACGACCCCACCGAGCTCGTAGTGGGCGAGCATCACTGGCGCGAGGGCCGCGATCATCACGAGCCCGAGGGCATCGTTGATCGTCCCGAACGGCTCACCGACGGTGAAGAACAGGGCGATGGCAGCGAGCGCCAGACCGCCCGCGATGGCCGAGATCCGTGCCGCGGTCGCCCCGCGTCGAACGCGCGTCGTGTCGAGCATCTCGTCCTCCGCGGTCAGAAGGGCTTGAAGGTCATGAGCCAGAGGATCACGGCGAAGCCGCCGAGGCCGACGACCGCCGCCCAGTCGAGGCTGCGAGACGAGGCCAGAACGGCGATCTCGGCGGGCGCCAGTGGCGTCGGATCGGGGTCGGACGGCTTGAGCCGCCAGCGCTGCCCGAGACCCGACCGCAGCCGGCCGAAGTGGATCCCCGCGAGCGGGGTCATGAGACCACCGATGACGATCAGCAGGACGAGCGAGATCCAGATCCACGCCCGCCCGAAGTAGCCGCCGACGACGCCGTCGACGATCCCGGCGACGAGCAGCACGAGCAACCCGATGCCGGCCATGTTCAGCGCCCAGGCGGACAGATCGAGCATGGCGAGCATCCGGGACGGCTCGGTCTCGCGACGGAGCCGCATGGCGACGGACAGGGAGACCCCGTGCCCGGCGACGAACAGGAACGCGCCGATGACGTGGAGGTACTTCATCCAGGGCAGGTACGGCGTGAGATCCATTCGTCGCGCCTCCTACTTGCCGTCCGCCGTGGCCGGCATGGCCAGGGCCCAGGTCCGGCGGGCGTACCAGATCGCCAGCCCGAACAGGATCATCGCGTTGAGCGGGTGCAGCGCCGCAGCGAATGGCACCGAGCCCTTCAGCGACGGCAGCACGGTCTGGACGATGTAGAGGACCAGCAGGCCGAGGGTGATGCCGACCTCGCGCCGCGGCCGCCGTGCCGTGAGCGCCGTCAGGACGAGCGCCAGTGCGGCGAGCCCGACCCACGTGTAGCCGAACTCGATGTGGGTGCTGAAGTCACCAGATCCGCCGAGGTTCGCGATGGCCAGCCCGGCCAGGACGACCTGCACGACGATCGCGGCGACGAAGACGACCGCCGCCGCGGCGTGCAACCGAACGAGTGCCATGGGACGCCTCTCCTCTCCCCCGCTCAGATGGTGCTCAGCCGCCGGACCCGATCGCAGGCCCGACGCCCGGGCGCCGGTTGAGGTACGCGACCACGAGATCGCCGACGATCCGACCTCGGTCCTCCGATTCGAGGCCGGCAGTCTCCAGGACCCACAGGAACGATCCGAGCGTGCCCGGATGGATCAGTGCACCGATCGCGGCCATCGCCTCCGGATCTCCGGTCACCCCGGGACCGAGGGCCGCCGCCTGGAGCCGTCCGAGGCCCGCCCAGTAGGTGGCCTCCTGCGCCTGGAGCTCCGGGCGCTGCATGACCGGCTCGAAGACCTGCCACCACGGCGTGCTGCGCTCGAAGAAACGGACCATCGCCTCGACGAACGCCCGGATGCGCGGCTCCCCCGGTGGGACGCCATCGAGCAGTCGCTCATCGGGAAGGTCGAGCGTCTCGAGGACCCGCTGGGCCACGGCGTCGAGGAGGCCATCGGCGCCCCCGAAGTGGTTGAGGATCGTGCCGCGCGCCACGTCGGCGCGGTCCGCGATGGCCGCGATCGTGGCCCCGCGGACGCCGCGCTCGCGATACAGCTCCATCGCGGCGTCGACGATCCGGGCGCGGGTCGCCTCGGCCGTGTCGGCTCGTTTCCGCTGGCTGTAGGAGCGCGGCGCCATGGCCCGGGCCTACGCCGGCTCGCCGAACGAGCGCACGACCGGGTGGGACGCCATGGTCTCCTCGTTACATTCATTGACAGCCGAGGACCGTCAATATGACGTAATCGACTCGGTTGTCAAGAGGCAGGCCGGCGGAAGCCGACGATTCGCAGCTCGATCAAGGCGGTCACGACGAGCCACTGCATCCCGGCGACGATCGAGATCCGCTGCAGCAGCCCGGCCGTCGCCGGCGGTCCGCTCGAGCCGGTCGTGAGGAGTTCGGAGATCCAGCCGCCGAGGACGATCGCCGCGGTGGCCAGCGAGCAGACGGTCCAGGCCCGCGCGGCGAGTCCACGCCAGCGGGTCCCTCGAGCCGCCGTCAGGACGCCGGCGGCCGCCAGGCCGGTGGAAACGACGACCGACCCGAGGAAATGAAGGAGGGCATGCCACGTCGGGTTCGAGGGGATGCCGTTCAAGGCCCCCGGCGCAGCCCCCTGCGGCATGCCGGGCGGATAGCCCTGCGCCGGATCCGGCGCGAAGACGCCGGACCAGACCAGCGCCAGCCCGATCACGACCACCAGCCTGGCGATCCAATGGCCCGCCCTGCGCCGGCTCCAGATCCTGGCCAGCCCGAGCCCGAACGCAGCGATCAGACAGCCGCTGACGATGAAGGCAGCGACCTGGGCCCAACCGTCGCCGCCGAGGCTCAGCAGGCTGACGTACTGGCGGATCGGGTCATAGCCGGGCCGCGTCGCACCCTCGACCAGGAAGGCACCCACGAAGAGCACGGGGCCGGCGATGCCGCCGAGCAGCAGGGTCCGGGTCGGGAGCCGCGATGCCACGCCAACCTGATGGCGGGGTCGTCCCGACGCGGTGACGGTCAGTCCGGCACCGACCGGAAGCCGAGGTCGCACCCGCGATGGTGCTCGATCACAGGTTGCCGCGCCGGGCCTGCTCGATCTCGATCGCCTCGAACAGGGCCTTGAAGTTGCCGACCCCGAAGCCTCGTGAGCCGTGGCGCTCGATGATCTCGAAGAAGAACGTCGGGCGGTCCTGGATCGGGCGGGTGAAGATCTGGAGGAGGTAGCCCTCCTCGTCGCGGTCGGCCTCGATGCCAAGCTCCTCGAGCGTCTCGATCGAGACCCCGACGTCGCCCACCCGGCCGGGCAGTTGCTCGTAGTACGCGTGCGGCATGCCGAGGAACTCGATGCCATTGTCGCGCAGCGTCCGGACGGTCTTGACGATGTCCTCGGTCCGGAGCGCGATGTGCTGGGTGCCGGCCTCGTAGTAATAGTCCAGGAACTCCTGGATCTGGCTCTTCTTCTTGCCGGTGGCCGGCTCGTTGATCGGGAACTTGATCCGGCCGTTGCCGTTGGTCATGACCTTCGACATGAGGGCCGAGTACTCGGTGTGGATGACCTTGTCGTCGTAGTGAATGAGCTGGGCGAATCCGAAGACGTCGCGGTAGTAGTCGACGAACCGGTTCATGTCGCCAAGCTCGACGTTGCCGACGCAGTGGTCGATCTCGAGGAGGCTCATCCCGGTCGCCGCGCGGGCCGGCTTCCTGATCTTCCGGAAGCCCGGGGCGAAGACACCCTGGTAGTCGCGCCGGTCCACGAAGCTGTGCTGGACCGAGCCGTATGTCCCGACCGAGCTGACGCGCAGCGTCCCGTCCTCGCCGCCGTCGAGCTCCGCCGGCTCACGGACCGAGCGGGCGCCTCGGCACGTCGTCTCGCGCCAGGCCGAGGTCGCGTCATCGACCGAGAACGCGATGTCGTGGACGCCGTCGCCGTGGGCCTTGACGTGCTCCGCGATCGGGCCGTCCGGGCCGAGGGCGCCGGTCACGACGAGGGTGATGTCGTTCCGGCGCATGACGTAGCTCGTCCGGTCGCGAACGCCGGTCTCGAGACCCGCGTAGGCGATCGGGGTGAAGCCCCACAGCGCCCGGTAGTAGTGCGCGGCCTGGCGGGCGTTGCCGACCCAGAACTCGACATGGTCGAGGCCGTTGAGCGGCAGGAAGTCCTTCGCCTCGGCATAGGCGTTCTTGTTGATGTGGGCGCCCGCCTGGTTGGCGGCGCCGCGGGTGATCGTCTCGGTCATGGGACGCGACTCCTCGTCGGAGGCGGCTTCCGATGCTGCCGTCGTGGCGGGCATGGTAGTCCCGCCGCGCCTTCCGGCGGCATGCCACACTCCGCCGCATGGGAGCACTTTCGTCGCAGGTCGGGCGCCTGCGAACCGCCACCGACGACCTGCTCGCCTTCGCCCCGGTCATCGCGGCCGGCGAGCCATGGCCGCTGTCCGAGATGTTCGGGCCAGAGCCCGAGGCAAGCTGGGGCCCGCCCGAGCTCCTGGCCCACGTCGAGGAGTTCCTGCCGTACTGGATGGGCGAGATCGAGCGGGTCCTCGCGGCGCCGGCCGAGGCCCCGGCGTCGTTCGGGCGGATCGCCACCGATCCATTGCGGATCGGGGTGATCGGGCGGGACCGGTCGCTCCCGCTGCGCGAGCTCGTGGCGCGGATTCGATCCGAGGGCGCGCGTGTGGCCAGCCGGCTCGACGAGCTGACCGAGGCCGAGGCGGCGCGGGTCGGCACCCACCCGACCCGCGGTGAGCTCACCGTGCGGGAGATGCTCGAGCCGTTCCTCGTCGGCCACCTGGAGGGCCACGTGGTCCAGCTGCGGGAGATCCTCGACGCTCCGCGCTGAGCCGCCGCGCGCTGAGCCGTGCTGATCCTCTGGGCGATCCCCGCCGGCATGGTCGCTGGACTGATCCTCGGTGGCCGCCTCGACCACCTCGCGAACCTCCGCTTTCGGTGGCCGTGGCTGGCTCTCGGCGGGCTGCTCGTCCAGGTCGCGCTCTTCAGCGAGGCCGGCTTCGAGGCCGCCGGATCGCTCGCCGGCCCGATCTACGTCGCCTCGACGCTGGCCGTGCTCGTGGCGGTGCTCCGCAACCTCGGCCTGCCCGGCATGGCAATCGTCGCCCTCGGGGCGCTCGCCAACCTCGCCGCGATCGTGTCGAAC
>JACQEG010000007.1 GCA_016200665.1 Chloroflexota bacterium
CGCCATCGCGGCGCGGGCGAGGTCGTCGAAGGCGTCGACCGTGTCGAGCAGCCGAAGGATGCCGTCGTGGAGATCCGCGATGGTCGTCGGCGCCACGAAGCCGGCCCGACCGGCGCGTCGCTCGACATGCGGGTAGAGGGCGTCCAGGAGATCCTGCTTGGTCGCGAAGTGCCGGTAGACGGTCGGCACGGAGACCCTGGCCTCGCGAGCGACGGCGGGCACGGACAGCGTCGCGATGCCCCGCGCCATCACCCGGATGGTCGCGTCCAGGATCCGCCGGCGGGTCTCGTCCGCCTGCTCCGCCCGAAGCGGGCTGCGGTACGTCCGGCCTTCCGCTGCATTAGCAACACGAGTCATCTCGTGAATATATGAGGCGTGTCAAGTAGCTCGTCCCGTCCTGGCGTTCACTCGACGACTACCATGCGTCGACCACCGGGCAGCCAGCCTGGGCGAGGGAGAGATCCTCGAACCATGGAGCGCGCAGGGCGATCCGAGTCGCCGGCAGGGACGGATGCGCTTGCGGGCGAGCTGTACCTGCTGCTGGCAGATATCTCCGGCTACACGGGCTTCATGGCCGGCGTCGAGCAGGCGCACGGGGTCGATTTCAGCGGGGGCATCCCTGCCGCCTATTCCGTGCTCGGTGCCCTGCTGAATACGGTGATCAGCGGTGTGGAGCCCGACTTCACCCTCGTCAAGCTCGAGGGCGATGCCGTCTTCGCGGTCGCGCCGGCGGCAAGCCTCGACGGCGAAGGTGACCGGGTCGTCGGGAAGCTCAGGGCGATGTACGAGTCGTTCACCGAGGGTCGCACCCGAGCCATCCCCGCCAGCGACCACGTCTGTACCGCCTGCCCCGCCGTCGCGCACCTCGACCTCAAGGTGGTGCTCCATCGGGGTCACGCGGTACGCCAGACGGTTGGGTCCAGCAGCGACCTGCTCGGCCCGGCCGTGACGGTCGCGCACCGCTTGCTCAAGAACACCATTCGAGAGCGGATCGGCTTCCGCCCCTACCTGTTCCTGACCGATGCCGCGGCGAACGCACTCGGCCTGCCCCTGGTTGGCCTCGCCCACCACGAGGAGTACCAGGACGCCGGACTGATCCGCGGCCGCATCGTCGAGCTCGGCGAACCGGCACAGGAGGGCGGTTCGAGCGCGGTCGCGCTGTGAGAGCTGGTACCGCATACCGGATTCGAACCGGTGGTCTCCGCCTTGAGAGGGCGGTGTCCTAGGCCTCTAGACGAATGCGGCACGGACGCCGAGCGCGGCCTGCCGGCCGGTCGGGCTCGGGATCATACCAAAGGCCCCGGCGAAGCCCGGGCCGGGGGCGGCGTCCGGCGTCAGAGCCGGTGGAGCTCCAGGAAGCCGCGGATCGCGTCGGCGACCTGGCCGTGGCTCTGCTCGCCGAGGATGAGGCCGTACGGCGAGTGGGCCGCGAACGGCTCGAACTCGGCGCCGAGCCACGTCGCGAATCGTTCGCTCTCGTCCAGGTCGTTGGATCGATCCAGGCCGCCGGCGATGACGAGCCGCGGGATCGCCTCGAACGTCGCGGGCTGGACGACGACGCCGCGGAGCATCGTCCGCCGGGCGCGACCCGACTCGCGTGGCTTCTGGCCGAGGAGGTGCTGGATCCGGCGGATGTCGTCGAGGGTCAGGTCGCGGTGGTCGCGTTGCAGCCACTCGGGCAGCGTTTCCCAGCCGAGGACCGATCGGCCGTACGTGTCCGGCACGTCTCGGATCTCGTGGGGCTGGCTCGGCCGCCGGAGGTCGCGCGGCAGCTCGGAGGCGATCAGGACGATGCCGGCGAGAGGATGGCGCTCGGCGGCCTTCAGCGCCAGCAGCCCGCCCATGCCGTGGCCGACGACGACCACGCCCGGGCCGAGGCGGTCCATCGCCGCGCCGACATCCTCGACGTAGGACTCGAACGACAGGTCCTCGGGCTCGGCGGTCTGGCTCCAGTAGTGGTTGCGCAGGTTGAGCGCGTGGCCCTCCCAGCCTCGGCCGGCGAAGTAGCCGAGGTAGCGCTCCCAGACCCACGAGCCACCGAGCTCGCCGTGGACGAACAGGAGCGGCTTGCGGCGCGACCGCCGCTCGGGCAGCCATGACTCGATGTAGATGCCGCGATCGTGGAGCTCGATCTCGTCCTTGCGGATCGGGCGGCCGTTGATGGCCGGGGCCTGGGCGCGGGCGAGGATCGCGTCGGGGGTCGTGTCGGTCATCCGGTGCTCCAGCTGCCTTGGTGGGCTATTCGAGGGGGTTGATGACGAGGCCGGTGAGGGCCTTGGGATAGACGTACGTGCTCTTCTGCGGCATGACGTCGCCGTCCGCGGCCACGGCGACGATCGACGCCGCGGGCGTCGGGTCGAGCAGGAACGCCACGTCGGCGCCTTCGTGGGCCGCGTCCACCCAGCGGGTCGCCTCGGCCGCGTCCTTCGTGTAGGCAATCCTCGCGCCCCCGTCAACGGCGGCGGCATCGATGCCGGCCAGTCGATCAAGGGCCACCCCGAGCAGCGTCACGTCGAGGCGGCGCAGCGCTCGGCCGCCGGGCGGGAGGAGTGGCTCGAACGCGGCCCGGCGTGCCGAGAGGATCGCACCGCCGTCCCGCGTCCACAGTCCGAACCGACCCTCACCCCCATCCGCACCGGAGCGCGGGCCGAACGCACGGACGAGCTCCGAGGCCGCCGCAACCGGGTGCACGTCGAACAGCTCGGCCAGCCCGGCATGCAGCGTCCGGACCCAGACGTCGCCCAGGCCCCGGGCGACTCGGTGGGTCGCGAGGACCGCAACGGGCCCGGCGACCGGCTCGAGGAGCAGGGCGAGGATCTCGTCCCACGGCGCGGGCTCGCCGGCGGTGTCGGGAGGCGGCATCCCGCGACGCCGCTCGTCGCGATAGCGCAGTGCCGTCTCGTAGCGGTGGTGGCCATCGGCGATCGTGATCGCGCCGGCACCGATCCGCTCCGCGAGCCCCGTCGGCGCGGCGTCGGCAGCGACCGCCCACAACCGATGGTGCACGCCGTCGCCGTCGGTGACGTCGGCGCAGGGCTGCCCGGAGCTCGCGACCTCGTCGAGCCAGGCAGCCACCGCGCCCGAAGGATCCTCATACAGCCCGATGACCGGGCTCGTGTTGACGTCGGTCGCCCGGAGGAGGCGGTAGCGGTCCTCCTTCGGGCCCGACATCGTTCGCTCGTGGGGTCGGACACTCGAGCCCGGTCCGAAGGGCTCGAGGGTCAGGCGGGCGAGGATGCCTCGTCGAACGAGCGGCTCGCCCGCCAGGTCGAACGACTGCTCGTACGGATAGAACGACGCCCGGGGGTCGCGCCGGAGCGTGCCGTCGGAGCGCCACGACCGCAGGAGCCGCGCGGCGCGCCGATACCGCTCGTCGTCGTCCGGATCGCCCGGCTCGAAGGCCGGCAGGTCCAGCCGGACCACGTTCCGAGGGTCGCGGGCAAGCAGCCGGCGGTGCTCGTCCGGCGAGATGACGTCGTACGGGGGCGCGACGACGGCACCCAGGTCCGGAACGACCTCGGCGGAGTAGCGCAGGGCACGGAACGGTCGAACGGTGGGCACGGGGCCGCCGAATCGTACGACGCGGATGCGCGCTACCGTTGCGGACCGTGACGCCCGAGGCCCTGTGGTCGCCGCCGCCCGACGTGCGGGCTCGCAGCAGGATGGGCCGCTACCTCGACTGGCTCCAGGCGGAGCGGGACCGGCCGTTCGCCGGCTACGACGAGCTGTGGCAATGGTCGGTCGACGAGCCGGGAGCGTTCTGGCGCTCGATCTGGGACCACTTCGAGGTCATCGACCACTCCCCGACCGGTCCCGGCGACGCGCTGGCGAGCGAGCGAATGCCGGGCGCCCGGTGGTTCCCGGGGGCGCGCCTGAACTACGCGGAGCACGCCCTTCGGCTGCCGGGCCGGGCGCCGGACGACATCGTCCTCGTCGGCCGGTCGCAGACCCGCGAGCCGCGGGACCTCAGCGCCGCGGAGCTGCGCGACCAGGTGGCCCGCTGCCGCGCCGGCCTCGTCCGCCTCGGCGTCCGGCGCGGGGACCGCGTGGCGGCGTTCCTGCCCAACATCCCGGAGGCCGTCGTGGCGCTCCTCGCCACGGCAAGCCTCGGGGCCACCTGGACCTCCTGCGCGCCGGAGTTCGGCACGCGGGCGGTGATCGACCGCTTCGGCCAGGTCCAGCCGCGCGTGCTCCTCGCCGTCGACGGCTACCGCTACGGCGACAAGGCCATCGATCGAACCGCGGAGCTCGCGGAGATCCGCGCCGCCCTGCCGTCGGTCCGGGCGACCGTCGTCCTCCCCTATCTCGAGCCGGAACGCGCCGCCGACGTCGCCGCGCCGGGCGCGAGCTCCTGGTCGGAGCTCCTGTCGCTGCCGGCTGCCATCGGGGTCGAGCCGGTGTCGTTCGACCACCCGCTCTGCATCCTCTACTCGTCCGGCACCACCGGCCTCCCGAAGCCGATCGTCCACGGCCACGGCGGGATCCTCCTGGAGCACCTCAAGGCGCTGGCCCTCCACACCGACCTCGGGCCTGCCGACCGGTTCTTCTGGTTCAGCACGACCGGCTGGATGATGTGGAACTACCTCGTCTCCGGCCTCGCCGTCGGCAGCACCGTCGTGACCTTCGACGGCAACCCCGGCCACCCGGATCTCATGGCCCTGTGGCGGATGGCCGAGGCGACCGCCACGACGTACCTCGGGGCGAGCGCGCCGTTCCTCATGGCCTGCCGGAAGGCCGGCCTGACGCCCGGCCGGGACCTTGGCCTCTCGCGCCTCCGTGGCGTCGGCTCGACCGGAGCGCCGCTCCCGCCGGCCGGGTTCCGGTGGGTCCATGACGAGGTCTCGCCGTCGGCCCCGCTCGGATCGCTGAGCGGCGGCACGGATCTCTGCACCGGGTTCCTCGGCCCGAGCCCGCTCGTGCCGGTCTGGGCCGGCGAGATCAGCTGCCGGATGCTCGGGGCGGCGGTCGAGGCGTTCGACGAGGCCGGCAAGCCGCTCGTCGGTCGCGAGGGCGAGCTCGTCATCACCAAGCCGATGCCGTCGATGCCGGTGGGGCTGTGGGGTGACGCCGATGGGTCGCGGCTGCAGGCGGCCTACTTCTCCACGTACCCCGGCGTCTGGCGCCACGGCGACTGGCTGACGATCACCGAGCGCGGCTCCTGCATCATCACCGGCCGGAGCGACGCGACCCTCAATCGCGGGGGCGTCCGGATCGGCACCGCCGAGTTCTACGGCGTCGTCGAAGCGATGCCCGAGGTCGCCGACAGCCTCGTCGTCCACCTCGAGGACGCCGGCGGCGGGCCGGGCGAGCTGCTGCTGTTCGTGGCCCTTCGCGACGGCCGCCCACTCGATGACGACCTCCGCCGGCGCATCGCCACGGAGCTCCGCGACGAGCTCTCGCCCCGTCACGTGCCGGACCAGATCACCGCGGTGGCGGTCATCCCGCGGACGCTGTCCGGCAAGAAGCTCGAGGTCCCCGTGAAGCGAATCCTCCTCGGCGCGCCGCCCGACGCGACGGCCTCGCGTGACGCGCTGGCCGATCCGGCGGCGCTCGAGCCGTTCGAGCGGCTGGCCGAGTCCCGGCGGGCGGCGACCTCATGAGGCGCACCCGTGGCGTCGCACCCGCGCGCTGGCTCGCGCTGGTGCTGGGCGCCCTGCTGCTCGCGGGCTGCTCGGCGCTCCAGGGCCACCCGCCCGAGCCGACACCGCTCGACTTCGGCGGCATCGCCGGGCAGATCGCGCTCCAGGGCATCGCCGTCGACCGGCCGGTCTCGGGGGATGCCGGCTGCCAGGACCCGACGATCATCCCGACCGCGATCGGCCTGGACGTGTCCGGGCTCGGCGTCACGTCGCCGCTGCGGGCGAGGATCTACATCTTCGGCAACAAGGCCGCCTATGACCGGCGCCGCGCCGACGTGGATTCCTGCGTCGCTGCCTGGGCCACCGACCCCGGAACGGTCGAGTTCGTCGACGCTTCTCCGTTCGTCCTCGCGATCCAGGGTCCCGTGCCGGCGGCATTCAAGGCTGCCCTGGTGCGTGCGCTCACCACCGCCGCCGCGGGCAACGGCTAGTCCTCCTCGGGACCCCGGGACCGTCGTTCGTGCGGCGCCGGTGACAGCCGGCACAACCCGCGGACCGCAGGTCCCACAAGAGCCGGGCCATCGGTCATGGCCCAGACGGTGCCGGACGGCCTGAATCGCTGGCTCGTAAGTAAGGGCCGGATTTCGGCACCTTCGACCAGTCGAAATCGAAGCCTCACAAGCCGAGGCTCCGGGTCGTGCCACCGCCCGCAGGGGTGGACCACCTCCACGGGGTCTCTGACGTGTTCCGACTGCTGCCTCCCGCCACCGACGATCGGACCGACGCATGAACGGCCACGCGCTTGGCGAGCGCGCCGGCTGGGTCCTGGCCGCCGCCTTCGTCGCCCTCGGCTCCACGACGATCGGCGGCAGCGATCGGCCCGTCGTGCCGCTCGGATCGCCCACCGCCCAGACCGGCACCGCCGCCGAGGACGTCCCGGCGTTCGTCGATCGCTACCTGATCGGCGATGCCGCCGGCCCGACCGCATGGGCATCCGGCCCGGCCGCGGCCCTCGCAGCCGACGCCTTCGCGTGGCCCGTCGCCGCTCCGACGGTCGTCAGCACCAAGCCGGTCGCTGTCGTCAAGCCCGCGCCGAAGCCCACCGGCGTGTGGTGGGCGAAGTACCAGGGCACGAACCACGTGTGGATGCCGACGCTCGGCATCAACAAGCCGGTCTACCTCTTCCCGTGCTCCCGCGGCACGGATCCGGACAACCTGGTCTATCGCTGGGGCTGCGCGGGGACGAACAACGTCTACCTGCTGGGCCATGCGTACGGCGTCTTCAAGGCGCTCCACGATGCCTACTACAACGGCAAGCTCAAGGTCGGGATGCCGGTCGTCTACGCCGACGGCAGCGGCCGCGAGCACCTCTACCGCGTCACCACCTGGCGGATCGTCAACCCGGTCGACGCTGCCTGGGCGATCGCCTCGCAGCCTCGCCCGAGCATGACCCTCCAGACGTGCGTCGGCGCGGACGGCTCGCTGCGCCTGAACGTCCGCCTGGTCGAGGTCAACTCGTAGAGCTCGCCGCGACCCGGCGGTGCCCGGGTCAGGCGATCCTGAGCCCCAGGATCTTGCGGCCGATGACGAGCCGCTGGATCTGGCTCGTGCCCTCGCCGATCTCGGTGAGCTTGGCGTCGCGCAGGAAGCGCTCGACCGGGTACTCGGTCACGTAGCCGTAGCCGCCGTGGATCTGAATGGCGTTGTTGGTCGCCCGTGAGCTGACCTCGGAGGCGAACAGCTTCGCCTCCGCCGCGACGAGGCCGTAGTCACGGCCCTGGTCCTTCAGCCACGCGGCCTTCCAGACCAACGACCGGGCGGCCTCGATCTCGGTCGCCATGTCGGCGACCATGAAGGCCACGCCCTGGAAGCTGCCGATCGGCTTGCCGAACTGGTGGCGGGTCTGGGCGTACGGGATGCTCGCGTCGAGCGCGGCCTGGGCCAGGCCGACCGCCAGGGCGCCGACGCTGATCCGGCCGCCGTCGAGGATCTCGAGGAACATCTTGAAGCCCTGGCCGCGCTGGCCCAGGAGGTTCTCCGCGGGGATCCGGCAGCCGTCGAACACGAGCTCCCCGGTCGCCGAGGCGTGGAGGCCGAGCTTGTCCTCGAGCCGCGTCACGCGGAAGCCGGGCGTGTCCGCCGGCAGGATGAACGCGGAGATCTCCGGGTTGCCGTCCGGGCGCGTCCCGGTCCGGGCGGTGATGACGTACGTGCCGGCCTGGCCGGCGTTGGTGATGAAGCGCTTGCCGCCATCGATGACCCACTCGCCGCCGCTGCCGTCGGCACCCGCGCCCTCGAGGCGAGCCGTCGTCCGGGTGCCGCCGGCGTCCGAGCCGGCGCCCGGCTCGGTCAGCCCATACGCGCCGATGACCTTGCCGCTCGCCATCGGGACGAGGAACCGGTCCTTCTGGGCCTTCGTGCCCGCCAGGTGCAGCGGCCCGCAGCCGAGCGAGGTGTGGGCCGCGACGATGAGCCCGAGGGAGCCCCAGACCCGGCCGATCTCCTCGACGGCGATCGCGTAGGCCAGGTAATCGAGGCCGGTCCCGCCCTCGTCCTCGGGGATCGGGATGCCGAGCCAGCCGGCCTCGCCGAGCTGCCGCACGATCTCGACCGGGAAGCGCCGCTCGCGCTCATGCTCGTCGACGACCGGCGCGACCTCCTTCGTCATGAAGTCGCGGATCGTGGAGCGGAGGAGCTGGTGCTCGCTCGGGAGGTCGAGGTCCATCGGGCGGGAGCCTAGCAGCGCCGCCGGGCGGGCGGGCCGCGCGGCGTCCCGGCGCGGCGGCCTGCCCTGCGTACCGGCGCCGTCGATGCACCCCGCCCAACGCCTCGACGGCCGACCTCTGCTAGCCTCGCGGCGTCATGCGCGCGCCCCAGGCGAGCTCCGATGCCGCCCTCGCCCTCGCGTCCGGTCGAGCCACGAGCAGCGCGCCCTCGAACGGCAACGGCTCGAGCGGCAATGGCTCGAGCGCCAGCGCCACCAACGGGGGCAACGGCGCATCCGCCTCGACGCTCCGACGGTCGATCCTCCTGCACCTCCGCCAGGCCGGGCCGACCTCGCCCGACGGGCTCGCCACAGCGCTCGGCGCGAGTCGCACCGGCGTCCTCCAGCAGCTCCACGCGCTCGAGGCGGCGAATCTCGTCCGGCACGCGACGGAGCGCCACGGCGTCGGCCGGCCGCGCCACCTCTACGACGTGACCCCCGACGCCCAGGACCTCTTCCCGGCCGACTACGACGGGCTCGCCGCGGGCCTCCTGGCCGCCATCGCCGAGGTTGGTGGTCCCGATCTCATCGAGGACGTGTTCGCGGCCCGTCGGCGCCAGATCGGGCACCGGCTTCGCCAGACGCTGGCCGGGCGCGTCCACCCGGGCGGCAGCGTCGTCGACCGGGTCCGTGAGCTGGCCGTCCTCCAGGACGAGGCCGGCTACCTCGCCGAGCTGGTCATCGGCGAGGACGGCACGATCCGGCTGCGCGAAAACAACTGCGCCATCTACCACGTCGCCCGCGAGACGAGCGCGGCCTGCGATGCGGAGCTGCAGCTGTTTCGCGAGCTCCTCGGCGAGGACGTCGTTCGCGAGTCGCACATCGCCTCGGGCGACCGCTGCTGCACCTACCGGATCGGCTCCGCCCGGGACTGACGCCCACTTCAACGGCAGCGCCCCGGGGGCGGGCGGGCGAGGGCACCGCATGAGCATCGGATGCTCATAACGTCGGACGATGTCGACGCCAGGGGCCGTTCGCCGGTCGCGCGTCGCGCCAGGCGCCCACAACCGCGGCGGAGCCTGGCCGATCTGGTCTCCCGTGCGTCGCGGCCGCTGGGTCCTCCGACGTTATGGGCGTCGGGCGCTCACCTCGGGCCTGCCGACCGCCGACGCACGCGCGCCGCGAGGAGAATCACGCCTCCTCGCGCTCGACCACCTCGCGCGGCTCGGGCTCGCGAAGGGCCGCCGGCAGATCGGAGGCGTTCTGGACGAAGGAGGCACCCAGCCCGATCCGCATGGCCTCTTCCTGCTCCTCGACCGAGAGGATGCCGAGCCGGCCGAGCGTGGCCAGCTCGTCGCGGATGTACGTCTGGAGCATCTCCGGGCCGTCGGTCGAGATCGTGAAGCGGACGTCGTTGCGGCGGAGCGTGTCGAAGATCCAGCGGACCTCGTCCCAGCCCGAGACGACCCGGGTGTTGAGGTTCGAGGTCGGGCAGATCTCGAGGACGATCCCGCGCTCGCGGATCGCGGCCATTGCCCGGGGGTCGTAGGCGGCCTTCACCCCGTGGCCGATCCGGTCCGGCTCCAGGAGCTCGACGACCCGCGCCACCTCCTCGATCGGGCCCGCCTCGCCGGTGTGGATCGTGATCCCGAGCCCGTACTGGCGGGCCCGGCGCATGAGCCCGCGATAGTCCGCCACGCGGAATGTCGCCGACTCCGGACCCGCGACGTCGACCCCGACGACACCCCGGTCCCGCCAGGTGATCGCCTTCTCCGCGATGATCTCGTTGAGCTCGTACGGGAACGCGCGGTCGAGGCAGAAGATCAGGCCCGGCTTGACCGGGTACTCGAGCATCGCCCGGTCCATGCCCCGGACCGCCGCCGCGATGATGTGGTCGAGGTCCTGCTCGCCGCCGCGGTTCCGCTTCATCGGGTTGAAGCGGAGCTCCATCGTGGTGATGTTGTTCTTGCGGTACGCCCCGCCGACGACCTCGTAGACCGCCCGCTCCACCGCGAGCGGCGAGCTCTGGATGAGCTCCGTCCAGTGGAAGAGCTCGAGGTAGCCGTCGAACGACTTGGAGCCGCCCTTGCCGACCGTGATGAGGTCGCGGAACTCCCAGTAGTCCTTCGTCGGGAGCTTGATGCCCTGGGCGTGGGCGATGCCCCACATGATCGCCGGGGTCACGGCCGCGCCGAGATGGCAATGGAGCTCGGCGAGCGGGACCTTGCGTGACAGCAGCCGGGACATGTGGCCGCTCAGGATAGCGGTCGGCAGCCGGCGTCCGGGAGGACGGGCCGCCCGGACAGGCCGACTGGCCCATGCATGATCAGCCGTCGGCGGTACCCTGCCTCAATCCTCGACAATGAGGCCAGCCAGCACGCGAAACGAGCCCAACGGTCGCGTCCCAA
>JACQEG010000055.1 GCA_016200665.1 Chloroflexota bacterium
AGAGCAGCCGTCCGGCCTCGGCGACTTCGGTGTCGCGGCCGACGAACGAGGTCAGCTGGGTCGGCAGGTTGTTGGGCCGGGCGTCGACGGACCGGAGCGGCGGGAAGGTCTCGAGGAGCCCAACCGCGACGACCTGGGCCAGCGGCTCGGGGTCACGGAGGTCCTTCAGACGATGGTTGCCGAGCGGTCGGAGGCTGACGTCGGCCGCGAGGTCGCCCGCGACGAGGCTTCGGACCGCGTCGGAGACCACGATCTGGCCGCCGTTTGCGGTCGCCGCGATCCGGGCTGCGCGGTTGACGTCCAGCCCGATCAGGCTCCCACCGACGAGCTCCGCCTCGCCGGCGTGGAGGCCCATCCGGACCCGGACCTGGACGCCGTCCGGCCAGGCCTCGGCGGCGAGCGCTCGCTGTGCCGCGATCGCCGCGGCGAGACCGCTCGGGGCGCTCGGGAAGACGACGAAGAACGAATCGCCCTCCGTGCCCTGCTCGATCCCGCCGTTGGCCGTGAACGCACCGCGCAGGAGCTCGCGATGGCGCTCCCGGATGTCCGCATAGCGCGCGGTCCCGATCTCCTGCTCGAGGCGCGTCGAGCCCTCGATGTCGGTGAAGAGAAACGTTCGAGTGCCCGAGCTCACGAGCGCCTCCGGGACGCGGGGTGGGTCAGTGCCGGGCCGAGTCGCTCACGTGTCGCAGCCGGGTCGCCACGCCCCGGAGGATCGCGAGGGCGAGTTTCGGCTGCTCGAGGAGGACGGCCTCGAAGTCCCACGAGGCGAGCGCCAGGCACGTCGTCGGACCCTCCGCCGCGACCATCGCGTTGCGCGGCATCCGGTCGAGCACCGAGAGCTCGCCGAAGAACTCGCCCGGGCCGAGCGTGGCGACGACCTCGCCGTCGCGGACCACTCGGACCCGGCCGTCGATGACGACGAAGAAGCCCGTGCCGATCTCGCCCTGGCGGGCGATCACGTGGCCGGCCGGGAACTCGACCTGGGCGGCCTTGGCCGCGAGCGCGGCGAGGCCGTCGGCATCGATCCCGTGGAACAGCGGACAGCCGGCGAGGAGCTGGCTCCGCCGGTCGATCGTCAGGGTCACGGGCGGGATGCTGACCGCCCATCCGGCGGGCGTCAACTCGATGCACAATCAGGGTCGCGCCCAGACCCCCTGGCGCCGGCGACGAGGAGGAGTTCCATGGCCACCCGCGAGGAGATCGCGGACGCGATCGCCGGCATGGCGATGTTCGCCGACCTCGCCCGGCCGCAGCTGCTCGGCGTGGCGAGCCAGTTCGAGGAGGCGTTCTTCCCGAAGGGCGCGCGGATCCTCCGGCAGGGCCTCACCGGCTCCGGGTTCTTCGTGATCCTCGACGGCGAGGCCGACGTCGTGGCCGACGGATCGAAGCGGGCGACGCTCGCCCGCGGCGACTTCTTCGGCGAGGTCAGCGTCCTGCTCGGCGAGCCGCCGATCGCCGACATCGTCGCGACCCGGCCGCTGCGCTGCATCGTCCTGCCCGGCCCGGGCCTCGAGGCGTTCCTCGTCGACCATCCGCGGGTCACGTACCGGATGCTGCAGGCGATGGCTCGCCGGCTCCGCGGCGCGAACCCTCGGCGCTGATCCGATGACCTCGGACGCGCGCGCCGCCTCGGACGGCGCGCCGGCTCGACCGTTCCCTCCTGGTGAGTACCCGGTCGTCGTGGTCGGCTCGGGCCCGGGCGCCCTCCAGGTCTCGTACGAGCTGTCGCGATTCGGGATCGAGCACGCGGTCATCTCGGCCGACGCCGGGCCCGGCGGGATGTTCCGGAAGTGGCCGTTCTTCCAGCGGCTCCTGTCATGGACGAAGCCCTACGCGCCGGCGGAGCGCACCTCGCGGGCCTTCGAGCGCTGGGACTGGAACTCGCTGCTGGCCCGCGAGCCGGAGCTGCGCGGCCTGCAGCTCGAGTTCATGGACGGCACCTCGGACTTCCCGTCGCGGCCCGACATGGAGCGGAACCTCACCGCGTTTGCCGAGCGGGCCGGCATCAAGGTGCGGTACGGCTGCCGCTGGCAGGCGACGCGCCGCGAG
The DNA here is from genome assembly GCA_016200665.1 of Chloroflexota bacterium. Lineage (GTDB taxonomy): Bacteria > Chloroflexota > Limnocylindria > Limnocylindrales > CSP1-4 > UBA5189. Next base: position 2,053 of record JACQEG010000055.1, read on the forward strand.
GAGACCGCCGCGGGCGACCGGTTCGTCCTCGAGACCACCGAGGGCGAGTACCGCTGCCGGTTCGCGATCTTCGCCGTCGGGGTCGCCGAGCCGTACAGCCCGACCGTGCCGGGGATCGAGCTCGCCGTCCACTACGCCGACACGCGCGCCGCCGAGACCTACGCCGGCAAGCGCCTGTTCATCATCGGCAAGCAGAACTCCGGGTTCGAGCTCGCGTCGGGCCTCCTCCAGTGGGCGAGCCGGATCAGCCTGTCGTCACCCTCACCGGCGAAGACCTCGATCGAGACGCACACCCTCGTCGGCGTCCGGGCCCGCTACGTCCAGCCGTTCGAGGACGCCGCCCTCGGGGGCGGGGTCGACATCCTCGCGGCCAGCCTGAAGGGCATCTCGAAGGTGCCCGGCGGGCTCCGGGTGGACCTCGAGCGGAGCGACAACGCGATGCCGATGTCGCTCGAGGCCGACGAGGTCATCTCGGCGACCGGGTTCACCTGCCCGCTGCTCGACCTGCCGTCGATCGGCGTCGCCACGTTCGGCCAGTCGAAGCTCCCGGCCCAGACCGAGTACTGGGAGAGCGCGACCGTGCCCGGCATCTACTTCGCCGGGACGATCACCCAGGGCTCGTCGGGCCTGAAGAAGCACGGCATCCCGTCGAACTCCGGCGCGGTGCACGGCCATCGCTACAACGGCCGGCTGCTCGTCGCGCACCTCGCCGAGACGGCGTTCGACGCCGTCATCGAGCGGCCCGCGATCGCCGCCGGGGACCTGCGCGACCACCTCCTCGCCGAGGCGACGCATGCCCCCGAGCTGTGGCACCAGAAGGCCTACCTCGCCTCGGTCGTCTCGCTCGACGGCGCGACCGGCCCGCGCAACGAGGGCATCCAGCCGCTCAGTCGGTTCCTCGACGGCGAGGGCCCCGATGCGGTGGCGATGACCCTCGAGGCCGACGGCAGCGGCGCGATCTTCCCGGTCCTCTACGTCCGGCGCGGCAACCAGACCGAGGAGCATCCCCTCGAGCCCGACCCGCTCCACGACCACGAGGGCCCGACCTACCGTCGCGCCGTCGGCCAGATCCTCGAGCGTCTGTCGCCGAGCGTGCCCGCGGCCTAGCGAGCCCGCTGCCTAGCGAGCCCGCGGCCAGCGAGCCGCGGCCTAGCGAGCGGGCAGGTCGTCGATCTCCGCCTCGAGCTCGTCCTCGTCGTCGTACTCGGCCTCGAACTCGTCCTCGTTCGGCGTGAAGAACCGGTACATCGCCCAGCCGAGCAGCGAGCCGACGAACGGCGCGGTGAGGTAGACCCACAGCGACGCGTACTTGCCTGCGACGATCGCCGGACCGAGGGCGCGGGCCGGGTTCACGGACGCGCCGGTGATCGGGATGGCAGCGAAGTGGATGGCCGCAAGCGTCAACCCGATGACGAGCGGCGCGAGGCTCGGCTGCTTCTTCGTCACGGTCAGGATCACCGCGACGAAGATCGTGGTCAGGATCGCCTCGACCGCGAACGCCTGGCCGTCGGACACGCCGGGCACGTTGCGGGTCGCGTCGACGAGGTCCGGCGACACGAGGATCCGGATGGACAGCGACGCCGCCACGGCCCCGATCGCCTGGGCGATGACGTAGCCGATCGCGTTCACGACGTCGACGCGGCCGTCGAGGAGGGCCCCGAGGGTCACCGCCGGGTTGAAGTGCCCGCCCGAGACCTGGCCGAAGAGCGTGATCGCCACGAGCAGCCCGAGGCCGAAGCCGAAGGGCGCGACCAGCAGGATGATGACCCCGCCCGAGCCCTGGCCGAGGCCCGTCGCGCTGACGATCGCCATGGAGCCCATCGCGACCAGCACGAACGTGCCGAGCGCCTCGGCGAGCACGGCTCGCAGGTTCATCCCGTTCCTCCTCACCCGGCCTTGTGGGGCGTCTGGCGCGCGGCTCGCGCGGGCGAAGGATACCGCGAGGAGGCCCTCGCACGAACTGCCCGGCGTTCCGGGCGGCCGGGGTTGTCGCGTCGTCAGGCGGCGGCCGGAAGCGTGGCGGCCGCGCCGGCTCGCGGCTCGCGCGCGTCGGGCGCGAGCTCGAGCGTCAGGCCACATGCCTCGCAGCGGATCTCGATGGCGTCAGGCTCGATGACGGCGGGGCCGTCGCAGCAGGGGAGCTGGATCTCGATCATGGCGGCAGCCTGACCCCACGCCCTGCCACCTTGTCTGTCACGATGCGGCGGAGTCCCGCCGAGAGGAGCCATGCCCCGACTGTCGCTCGACACGCCAGCCATCGAGGTCACGGATCTCCGGAAGCAGTACGGGCGCCTGGAGGCCCTCGCCGGCCTCTCGATGACCGTCAACCGTGGCGAGGTCTTCGGCTTCCTCGGCCCGAATGGCGCCGGCAAGACGACGACGGTGAAGCTGCTGCTCGGCCTCGCCCGGCCGACGGCCGGCAGCGGCAAGGTGCTCGGCGCGCCACTCGGGGACCTGGCGACCCGGCGGTCCGTCGGCTATCTCCCGGAGCTGTTCCGCTACCAGCCGTGGCTCAAGGCGCGCGAGGTCCTGACCCTGCATGGCGAGCTCATCGGGATGCCCCGGTCGCGCCGCCGGGCGGCGGCGGATGACGTCCTCCAACGGGTCGGCCTCGCCGACCGCGCCGGCGACCTGGTCGGGAAGTTCAGCAAGGGCATGCAGCAGCGCCTGGGGCTCGGGGTTGCGCTGATGGGCGAGCCGGCGCTCGTCATCCTCGACGAGCCCACGTCGGCCCTCGACCCGATCGGGCGGATGGACGTCCGGGGGATCATCCGGGCCGCGCGCGATCGGGGGGCGGGCGTCTTCCTGAACTCCCACCTCCTCAGCGAGGTCGAGCAGGTCTGCGACCGCGTCGCGATCGTCGATCACGGGCGGGTCGTGGCGAGCGGCGCCCTCGATGACGTCCTCGGCCAGTCGGAGACCCAGGTCCGGGTCAGCGGGCTGACCCCGTCGGACCTCCCGGCCTTCGAGCCGTTCGGACCGGCGACCCTCGAGGGCGAGCGCCTGGCGATCCGGCCGATGGACGGCGAGCGCGTGCCGGAGCTCGTGAACGTCATCGTCACGATGGGCGGACGGATCCACGAGGTCAGGTCCGGACGGACCTCGCTCGAGCAGCGATTCGTCGAGCTCGTGTCACGCGACCGGTCGATCGCGGGCACACCGGCCGTGCCCGAGGAGCCTCCGTCGTGATCACGATCGCCCGACTGACGATCGGTGAGGCGGCCCGGCGGCGGGTGCTGTGGGTCCTCGTCGGGCTGGCGCTCGTGGCCGTGGCCCTCGTCACGTGGGGCGTCGATCGCCTCGTCGCCCTCATCCGCGAGCAGGGCGAGCCCGAGCTCCAGGTGAAGCTCATCGTCTCGCAGCTCCTGATCTTCATCGCCTTCATGTTCACCTTCGTCCTGGCGATGACCGCGGCGTTCCTCGGCTCGCCGGCGATCGCCGCCGATCTCGAATCGGGGGTCGCCCAGGCGCTCCTCGCCCGTCCGCTCCGTCGATCGTCCTACCTCCTCGGTCGTTGGCTCGGCCTGTCCGTCGTCGTGTGCGGCTACGCGGTCGGCTCCGGGCTCCTCGCGATCCTTGCGGCGGGCTGGGTGTCCGGCTACACGCCCCCGAGCCTCATCGTCCCGGTCGGCTTCCTCGCGATGCAGGCGATCGTCCTGATGACGTTCGCGCTCCTCCTGTCGACCCGCCTGGCGCCCATCGCCGGGGGTGCGATCTGCGTGGTGGTCTACGGCCTCACCTGGATGTCCGGGGTCCTCGGCAACATCGGGACCGCCCTGAACGCCAGCGGCGTCGCCGCGATCGGCGACATCGGCCGGATCCTCATGCCGACCGACGGCCTTTGGCGGGGCGTCGTCTTCGGGCTCGAGCCGAGCGTCGTCATCGCGACGGTCGGCGGGTCGACGGCCGGCCGCGCGAACCCGTTCTTCGAATCGGAGCCGCCGAGCCCGGCGTTCCTCGCCTGGACGATCCTGTGGCTGGCGCTCGTCCTGGTCGCCGCGATCCGGCAGCTCCAGCGCCGGGAGCTGTAGCGCCGGCGCCCTGAGCGACTGGAGCTGGAGCATCGGCGGCTGGCGCACCGGCAGACTTGCGCCGCCGGGGTCCGGGCCGGGTCCGTGCCGGGTCCGGGCTGGGTCCGTGCCGGGAGGGTCCGGGTTCATACGCCGCACGTATGAAACCGGCCCTCCATACGCCCCACGTATGAACGCGACGCGCGGACGCCCTTGAGCGAGCAGATTCGGCACGTTTCATACGCCGCAGGTATGAGGAGTGCCGAAATCGAGGCTCCCGGCGGCCGGTTCCGCCGCGTTCATACGCCCCACGTATGAGAGGCTCCGCCGGTGCTCCGCCGGTGCTCCGCCGCTGCTCCGCCGGTGCTCCGCCGGTGCCCCGCCGGGCTCCTCAGCTGGCTCCTCGCGTCGCGTCCCCGGCCGGAATCACAGCCCCACCTTCGTGGGATCCGGGCCGGCGTAGCGGAAGCAGCCCGGCAGGTGGTCGTCCACGAGGCCGACGCTCTGCATGAACGAGTAGACGATCGTCGAGCCAACGAACCGGAAGCCGCGCCGTGCCAGGTCCTTCGAGAGCTGGTCCGATGCGGGGGTCGTGGCCGGGATCTGGCCGGGCTCGGTAGCGGGCGGGAGGCGGCGGGGCGGGGGAGGCACCCGGGCGGCGAAGTACGCGGCGAGCGAGCCGTGCTCCTCGACGAGCCCGAGCGCCGCGACGGCGTTGCCGATCGTGGCGTCGATCTTCTGGCGATTCCGGACGATGCCGGCGTCGGCCATGAGCCGCTCGCGGTCAGCGCCGTCGAACCGGGCGACGGTGACGAGGTCGAAGCCGCGGAACGCCGCGACGAACGCAGGCCGCTTGTGGAGGATCGTTCGCCACGACAGGCCGGCCTGGAAGCCCTCCAGCGCGAGCCGCTCGAAGAGCTCCGCGTCGCCGCTGACCGGCGTGCCCCACTCGACGTCGTGGTATGCCCGCATGAGCGGGTCCGGGCGGTCGCCGACCGCCCACCAGCAGCGCGTCAGTCCGTCGTCCACCCGCGCAGGGTATGGGCCGGAACGCGAACGTGTTTGGGCGGGGGCGACTTCAGCGCGACCAGCTCTTCGATGTCATCGACCGTGGTGTCGTCGTCGACGTCGAGCCACAGCCACCGGCCGTCGGGATAGGGCCGGGCGCCGTCCCAGGCCGCCTGGGTTCGCGAGGACAGCACCGCCGACGCAGCTGCCTGCCACGCCGACGGGCCGACCACCGCGAGCGTTCGGAAGCCATCGTCGCGCGGGATGAGCGTGAGCAGCGCCTTGCCGCTGCGCCGGTAGCGGACGCACCAGCCGCTGTCCCGGCCGAAGAAGATCGGCTCGCCATCGAGCCCGTACGTGTCGCGGAGCCAGGCTTCAAGCCGAAGCCAACGATCGCGAGCTGGGCCGACCGCCTCGACGAACGCGTCGTGCGCCGGCGCGTGGCCGGCATCCGGGAAGGGCACGCCGGACATGTCGTCGCCTCCAGTCCGGGCTCGAGGAATGGGCGGGAGCCCGAGCCGCGAGCGTGGCCCGAGGCATGGCGATGCGCCAGAGTCCGGGGTCGGGACCTCGCGGGCCGATCGGACGATCCGCGGGCTGCGGTAGCCTGCGGGCGTGACGGCCACGATCTACCTCGGTCACGGCGCGAGCGGCAGCGCGGCCAGCATGCGGCCGTACGTCGATGGTCTCGCCCGTCGCGGCATCGAGGCCGTGGCCCTCGACCTCCCGGTGCGCCTCGCGGAGGAGGCGGTGCCGATCTGGACCGCCAAGGTGCCGGACGGCCCGGGGGTCGCCGTCGGCGGCCAGTCCTACGGCGGCCGGGTCGCGAGCCTCGCCGCCGCGCAGCCCGACCGCCGCTACGACGCGCTCGTGCTCTTCAGCTATCCGCTCCATCCGCCCGGCTCGCCCGGGAAGGCGGCAGCGCGCGTCGCCCACTGGCCGGCGATCACCTGTCCGGTGCTGCTCCTCTCCGGCGAGGCGGACCCGATGGCCCCGGTGGTGCAGCTGCGCGAGGCGGTCAAGCTCCTCCCGAACGGCCGGCTCGTGACCTTCCCGAAGCTCGGCCACACGCTCAAGCCCGTGTTCGACGAGGCGCTCGATCTTGCGGCGGCGTTCCTGAAGGAGGTCGCGGGCGACCTCAGCGAGCGGCGATGACCTCGATCTCGACCCGGGAGTCGAGGGCCAGGCGCGTGACGCCGACGGTGGCGCGGGTCGGCGGCTCGGTCGGGAAGAACGCGCGGTAGACCTCGTTCATGTCGGCGAAGTCGTCGAACTCACGCAGGTACACCGTCGCCTTCACGACGTCGCCGTAGTCGAGCCCGACGGCGCGGAGCAGCCGGCCGACGTTCTCGAGCATCTGCTGTGTCTCGGCCTTGATCCCGCCGGGGACCGGTCCATGGCTGCCCGGCTCGTCGCCGATCTGGCCGGCGAGGAACACGAGGCCGCCGGCCTCGACGACCTGGCTGAACGGCAGGCTCGTCGCGGCAATGCCGGGACCGCTCAGGACACGCTTCGGCACGGTGGGCCTCCTCTCGGGGCTGGGTGGGTGAGGATGATCAGTCGAGCCAGGCGACGCGCCACACCCGCCAGAGCGCGGCGGGGTCGGACAGCGGATCGCCGTGGACGAGGAAGAAGTCGGCCGGTCCGCCCTCGCGGATGACCCCGGCCTCCGGCTCGCCGAGGAGCTCGCCACCCCGCCACGTTGCGGCGGCCAGCGCCTGCCAGGGCTCGAGCCCGGCCGCGACGAGCTGCTCGACCTCCCAGGCGAGCTGGTTCGCTCGCAGCGAGCCGCCCCCGAAGTCGGTCCCCGCGGCAATCCGGACACCCGCCCGATGGGCGAGCCGCACACTCTCCTGCGCGATCTCGAGCCGCTCCGCGAGGCGGAGTCGCCGATCGGGCTCAGTGAACCGTTGGAGGGTCGTCGTGGACCCGAACGTCTGCCACGACGCGAAGACACCCAGCGTCGATGACAGGAACGTGCCCCGGCGGGCCATCTCGGCTGCGGTGGTCTCGTCGATCTCGTCGCCGTGCTCGATCGAATCGACCCCTCCCCAGACGCCGGCCCGGACCTCTGCGAGTTCGCCCGCGTGGGCGGTGACTTTCACGCCGCGGGCGTGGGCCATGTCGGTGACCGGTCGCAGCTCGTCCGGCGTCCAGGGCGACACACCCGGCTCCGGCCCCTGGAGGTAGAGCTTCAGGAAGTCGGCGCCCTCGTCGAGCTGCTGGCGGGCGTTGGCGAGGAGCTCGTCGGCGTCGTTGGCGACGACGGTGTGGACGGCCGCGGGCAGCGTCCCCGCCTTGTCGAGCCACGTCCCGGCGGCCCGGATGTAGGGCATCGTCCGCCGGGCTCGCCACCGATCGCGGACCCCGAGCGCGAGGGCCTGGGTCGTGCCCGAGACCGGGTCGCTGAGCCGCGGCGACCCGACGTCGCGGGCCCATCGGATCCCGGCGCTGCTGAGGAGGCCGCCGTTGTGCTCCGCGACCTCGAGGAGGACCTCGACCGGGTCGTCGATCCGCTCGATCCAGTGCGCGCCGCCGGGCAGGGTCACGTGGCTGTGGCTGTCGACCATGCCCGGGACGATCGTCGCGCCGGACGCCTCGACGATCCGGAGGCCCGGCCCCGATCCGAGGTCCTCTTCGCCATCGACGGGCCGGATCCAGGCGATCCGACCGTGCTCCACGAGGACGCTCAGCCCGAGCTGGAGCCGGTCGGAGCGGGCGTCGGCGAGCGCCGCGTCGCGGTACAGGATCCGTGTCATGGCCGGAGCCTACTCGACGGACAGCACCCGGTAGCGGACGTCGCCGCGCGGGGTCCGGACCGTGACCTCGGTGCCGCCCCTCGCGCCGAGGAGCGCCGCGCCGACGGGCGAGGCGGTGCTGATCCGGCCTTCGGCCGCCTTCGCCTCCGTCGTGCCCACGAGCGTCCAGGTCATCTCCTCGCCGTTGAGCTCGACGGTCACGCGGGAGCCCAGCCCGGCACCGCGGGCCTTCGCCGGCTTCCCGCCCGCGCCGTCGCCTTCGCCGCCATCGCGACCGATTCCCGAGGTCGGCACGTCGGGAAGAACGACGGCTCGCCGCAGGCGCTGCTCGAGCAGCTGCACGCGACCCTCCAGGAACGACTGCTCCTCGCGGGCCGCGTGGTACTCCGAGTTCTCTCGGAGGTCACCGAGCTCGCGGGCCGCCTTGATCCGCGCCACGACCTCCGGCCGCCGGACCTGCGTGAGGTGCTCCAGCTCCTCGGTCATCCGGGCATGCGCCGCCGGCGACAGCTCGACCGGCTCCGCCGTGTCCCGCCGGCCGCGGTGGGCTGCCGGGATGCGCGCGACGGCGGGAGCACGTGGCGCCGATGGTCGTGGCGCGGCGGCACGCCGGCCGGCCGCGGGCGCGGGCGCCGATGCCGGGCTCGGGGCGCGGCGGATGGTGCCTGTGCCCTTGATCTCCGCCGACGCCCCATCGGCGTCCCCCGGCGCCAGCTGCGTCACGCGCGTCGGCGGGGCGGCGACGACGTCGGGCAGCGGCAGGACCGAGCCCGTGAGGCCGTGCGCCTGGCGTTCACCGGTCGGGCGGCGCATGGTCGCCCACGGCAGCAACAATGCCCCGCTCGGTCGCTCGAGCCCGCTCGGGAGCGAGCTCGGAGCCGGCGCGGCGGCCGCGAAGGCATCGAGGATGCCGTCGAGGTACTCCTCGGCCGCATCGGTTGCCGCCCACCAGATCCGGGCCGTGGCGATGTCCCGAAGGGCGTGCAGCCACTGGCCGTCGGCGTGCGGCCGCGGGTCCCCGAGGACGTGATGGTGGAGGGCCGCGACGCGCCCACCGATCGAGGTCGCGGTCGCCGCGGCGTAGACGACGGCCGCATCGGGCAGCCACAGGGAGGCGAGACGAGCGAGGAGGGCCCGGCTGCTGGGTCGCTCGCCGTCGAGGCGGAGTCCGGGGACGCGCTCCAGCCACTTGCCGACGATGTTCAGGTCGAGCGCCGGTGCCGGCTGCGGGGCGGGCAGCTCCACGAGGTAGATCCCCGGTCCGCGGGCGCTGACGGGCTGGGCCCATCGGACCGGCCCGTCGGCCATCAGCCCGACCGACCTGAGCAGCTCCGGGGCGCCGGGTCGCGTCATCGACCGGGCCGCGTCATCGACCGGGCCGCGTCATCGGGCGGTTCGCATCATCGGGTGAATCGTCGCACGCGCCGCCGATCCGGGTGCGCGACCTGCCCGGTGCCAGCGGGAACCGGAGAGCCGGCCCCTCGGTACCACCGCCGCCCCGGGTCGGTACGGACGGGTCTTCCGCTGTGCCCGGATCGGCCCGATGCTCGGGCTTGCTGCCGCACCGGGGGAAGAGGATGCCGCAGGTCGAGATCTTCACGCCGACGGGGGTCGTCAGCGGATCCACCGCCGAACCGCGCGTCGGTACCGACACGAAGGGCGCGCCGGTACCGCTGCGGGTCGATGCCAGCCGCTGGTATCCGCTCGATGGGTCCGCGCCGCAGCATCGTGGCAACGTGACGGTCGCGGGCGACGAGATCATGGTCGTGATCCTCGCGCCGCCGCCGTTCACCGTCCACGCCGGCTGGTACCCGATCGAGCTCGAGATCGGCCCGTATCGGCTCGCCGGTCGCCTGCCGACCTCGCCCGGCTTCGATCCGGCCCGCGCCCTCGCCCGCCCCACGGGTGCGTACGTCCCGCTTCGCGACGTGAGCATCTCGCTGCCCGGCCGAGACGATGCCGGTGTCGCGGAGCGGCCCTACGCCCACGTGAACCGCTATGCGGTCGAGCGGGTCGCCTCCAGCCTGATGCTGGGCTTCTTCTTTCCCGGTGCGGTCCTCGAGCCCGTGGCCGACCAGGGCGCCGTCCCGAACGTCGTCGTGGCGCGGAGCGCGTCGCCCGCCTGACCAGCAGCCCGCGGCGGGTCCGCTCGCCGTCCCATCCCGCATCCCCCGCGCCGCCTCGCTGGGAGGCGGATGGTGAGGCCGGGCGCCGTCCCGGAGCCGGCGCCCGGCCCTTCTTCGTGTCCCGTTCGTCCCGTGCGGCGGCGCGTTGGCGCCCTCGCCACCCTCGCCGCGAACTGGCAGATACCAAGCATCTTGGTGTTGGGCGGCGGATTGACCGCCATCGTCCGTCGTCACTCAGCTCCACGAGCGCGTCGGAGCTGCAATCCCGGGCGAGCGGGGCATCGCCATGCCGCTCGGCCGGTCGGTCACCAACCACCTTGGTATCTGACTGAGCTCCGGCGCTGATGGCCGTCGCGTCGTCTCCGGCGGCCTGGAACCGCAGGCGGCCGGCGCGACTGGCGACGCCGCCGTGGGTACCTGTCTGCATGCGCCTTTCCCTTTTCGCATGCGACTATTGACAAAGTGAAAGTCCATGTGCGATAACGTCGCCAAACGCAGGAGGAACCATCACACCACCCATGCCACACGACGTCATCGCCACCTGCCCCGTCTGTTCCGGGGAGCTTGCCGTAACCCGTCTCCACTGCCGCGCCTGCGGCACGACCCTGGAAGGCGACTTCAACGTCGGCCGGTTCGGCCACCTGAGCCGCGAGCAGATGGCGGTCCTCGAGAGCTTCCTCCGCTCGCGCGGCAACCTCCGCGACATGGAGCGGGAGCTCAGCCTGTCCTACCCGACCATCCGGGCCCGCGTCGAGGCCCTCGTCCGGGCGCTCGGCTTCGGACCCCGGGCGGACGGTGACGAGGCCGCCGACGTTGCCGGCGCCGCCGCCGACCTCGCGGCCGCGAGCGCCGACCTCGTGGCCGCCCGCCAGCGCATCCTCGAGCAGCTCGCCAAGCACGAGCTCAGTGCCGAGGATGCCGCCACCGCCATCCGCAACCTCGGAAGGAGCCGGTCATGACCGGGATCGCCACCGACGCGGCCGAGCTCCAGCACGCGATCGGCCGCTCGGGCCGCTTTGCCCTCCGCCTTCCGGCCGGCGAGGTCTCCATCACCGCCGTCGATGGCGATGTCGCGAAGGTCCGGGACCTCGAGGGTCGGCCGCTCGCGGACCGCTTCGACGTCACCGCGACCGACGGCAGTCTCGAGCTCACCGTCCGGAATCGCCTCGGCATCACCCTTGCCATCGGTGACTTCAGCATCGGCGGCGGCAGCGCGGAGCTGGCCGTGGAGCTGCCACGCGGCACCCGGGTCGCGATCGACACGGCGAGCGCCGACGTGTCCGTGACCGGGATCTCCGGGCCGGGCCGCTACCGGACCGCATCGGGCGATCTGATCCTCCAGGACGTCGCGGGCAACCTCGAGATCGAGGGCGTTTCGGCCGACGTGCGAATCGAGGCTACCGCCCCGATCGAGCTGTCCGGTCGGACGATCTCCGGCGACGTCGTCGTCCGGGCCCCGCGGCTCACCCGATTCGAGTACACGACGACCTCGGGCGACCTGCGGGTCGACGCCGAGCTCAGCGGCAAGGGACCGTACTCGGTCAAGTCGATCAGCGGCGACGTCATGCTCGTCGGCCGGGCCGGCCTCCAGGTCGAGGCGCAGACCGTGACCGGCGATCTGATGACCGACCTGCAGCACCGGACCGAGTCGAGCTCAGGGCGCCGGATCCTCATCGTCGGCAAGCCGGTCGCCACGCTCGTCTTCAAGTCCGTGTCCGGCGACCTCCGGGTCGACGAGCCGCGCGATGCCGTCCGGCCCAGCTCCCCAGTCGCCTCGGAGGCTCCGATGTCGATGAACCCGTCGTCCCCCGGGACGTCCGCTGCAAACGCCTCGATGCCGGCCTTCGCCGGCGAGTCGCGGGCGGCCGCCGCCGCGCCGTCCAGCCCCGCGGCGGATGCCGCCCGGCTCGAGATCCTGAAGGCCCTCGAGCGCGGCGAGATCGACGTCGAGACCGCGACCGAGCGGCTGATGACGGTCGAGGGAGTCTGACGTGGCCGGACCACGTGATCCGATCGCCCGCGTCCTCCAGCTGGTCGCCGAGGGCCGCCTGACCGCGGACGAGGCCGCGCCGATCCTCGATGCGCTCTCGACGTCCGGCCCGGGCTCGGCGCCGACGCCGCCTGAGCCGCCCGAGCCGCCTGCGCCCGTCGCCGCGACGCAAGCCTCCGGCGGCGGCAGCGTGCCGCGGTTCGCGCGGATCATGGTCATGGAAGGCGGCCGGCGGGTCGTCGACCTGCGGATCCCGACGTCGCTCGGGCGGTTCGGTCTCGTCGGGCCGCTCCTCGAGGTCGAGGATCCCGACGGCGACGGCGTCCGCATCGTCCTGGAATAGGCAGGGGATCCGCGCGCCCGCAGGGAGTGAGCCCCCGGCGGTTGCGGCGGACACACGAGGACCCGCGCTCGACCCGAGCGCGGGTCCTTTTGCATTCCCGGTCCGAATGGTGATCCGGGGCGGGCGATCCGCCGGGTCCGGCGTCGGCCGGTCGCGGCGATCGAGCCCGGGCCCCGGGTCACCCGAGGAAGCCCGCCCTGGTATCGGAGCTGACGTTGCCCGCGCGGGGCACCGAGACGAGGTTGCTCGAGCCGCGAGTCGGATCCGCGGTCTTGGCAAGGTCCGGGACCGAAGAGGGCCCATCCCTGCGTCCGGATTCAGAAGCCGGGGAGCGGCGCTGACCCGTCATGCCGAGGACAACCTCCGTTTCGCTGATGCTACTCCCGGCCACCAAGCCCGAGCCTTACAGGGGCGTTGCATCGGTCTACCATCGGCTCATGGCGACACCCGCGGGCCGCGCCTCGAGCCTGCCGTTCAGCGGCATCGACGAGGCCGACCGGCTGCTGGCGGAGGATCCGCTGGCCCTCCTCATCGGTTTCGCGCTCGACCAGCAGGTCACCGTCCAGAAGGCCTTCTCCGGACCGTGGGAGCTGCGCCGCCGGATCGGCCATCTCGACGCCGCGCGGATCGCAGCCATGGACCCGGCGGAGCTCGATCGCGTGTTCCGCGAGCGGCCGGCCCTGCATCGCTTCCCGGGCTCGATGGCCGGCAAGGTCCAGGCGCTCGCCGCGGCGATCGCCCACGACTACGGCGGTGACGCGTCCCGGATCTGGCGCGAAGCAAGGGACGGTCGGGACCTCCAGGCACGACTCCTGGCCCTGCCGGGGTTCGGCGAGATGAAGGCACGATCGATCCTCGCGATCCTCGGCAAGCAGCTCGGCGTCGACCTGCCCGGGATGGCCGCCGTCATGCCGGCCCACCTGACCCTCGGCGACGTCGATTCGGTCGAGGCGCTCGCGAGCTACCAGGCCGGCAAGCGGGCCAAGAAGGCCGAGCTCCGGGCCCAGGGCGAGCGCGCCTGACGCGAGCCCGCCAGAGCGACGAGGACAGCGTGGCGACGTCGATCGAGCTCGACATCCGCAACCCGTCGGGCCTCCACGCCCGGCCCGCGGCCGTGTTCGTGAAGGCGGCCGCGGCGTTCCACTCCGACATCCGGATCGCGAACGTCACCACGGGCAGCGGCAGCGTGACGGCCAAGAGCATCATCGGCGTCCTGAGCCTCGGCGTGCAGCGCGGCCACCGCGTGCGGCTCCAGGTCGACGGGTCCGACGAGGGAACCGCCGCGGCCACGCTGCGGCTCCTCATCGAGGCGGGGCTCGAGGAGCCGCTCGACGGGCCACTCGACGGGCCGCCGGCGCACGAGGCGGCGTCTCCCGCGACCGGCGGCTGAGGTGGAGCTCCGGGGCGTCGGCGCCGCGCCCGGCGTCGCGATCGGGCCGGTCTGGCGCCTCGACAGCGGTGCGGCATCCGAGCCCCTGCCGGACATCCGGGCCGCCGCCGATCGCGCCGCCGCCGACCTGACCGCGCTGGCGGTGCGCGTCAGGGCTGCGGGCCGGCCCGACGATGCCGCGATCTTCGAGGCCCAGGCGCTCATGGCCCTCGACCCGATGCTCCTCGAAACCGCGGAGGCGAAGGTCGCTGCCGCTGCCGCCGCCTCCGTCGGTGGCCGCGCCAGGGCGCGCCACTCAGCCGATCTGCTGGCCGCGGCGGTGGAGTCGTCGGCGCGAGAGGCCGCGGATGTGCTCGCCACCCTGCCGGATGAGCTGCTCGCGGCGCGGGCGGCGGACGTCCGCGACGTCGGCGGGCGGATCGCGCGGGTCATCGCCGGCCGCTCCATCGCCCTGCCGGACCGGCCGTCCATCGCGCTGGCGGAGGACCTCCCGCCCTCGGTGACCGCCGAGATCCCGGAGGGGTTGCTCCTCGGGATCGCGCTGGAGCGAGGCTCGGCGGTGTCGCACGCGGCAATCCTCGCCCGCGGGCTCGGGATCCCGGCGGTCGTCGCGGTCCCGGAGCTGCTTGCCGCCGCGGCCACCGCGCCCGACGGGCTCGAGGTCGGCCTCGACGGTGCGGCCGGACGGGTCCTGCTCGCCCCAACCGCGATCCAACACGCCGAGCTCGAGGCGGCCGCCGCCGAGCTGGCGCGCGCCCACGAAGCGGCGGCCGCCCTGCGCAACGCCCCGGGCCAGACCGCCGACGGCCACCTGGTGCCGCTCCTCGCCAACATCGGCCGGCCGGACGACGCCGAGCGGGCACTCGCCGCCGGGGCCGAGGGGGTCGGCCTCTTCCGGACCGAGTTCCTGTTCGTCGGCCGCTCGGATGCGCCGTCGGAGGATGAGCAGGCCGAGGCCTACGCCGAGGTACTCCGGGCGTTCGGGTCACGGCCGGTCGTCATCCGGCTCCTCGACATCGGCGGCGACAAGCCCGTGCCGTACCTCCACCTCGAGCGCGAGGACAACCCGTTCCTGGGCGTGCGCGGTCTTCGCCTCGGCTACCGCGACCGCGACCTGCTCGTGACCCAGCTGCGGGCGATCGCCCGCAGCGGCGCGATGGCCGCCGCGACGCCGTGGGTCATGGCGCCGATGGTCGCCACGGTCGAGGACGTCGAGCTCGTCCATGCCCTGGCCGCCCAGGCGGTGGAGGATCTCGACGCGCACGGCGTGGCGCGGGCGGCGAGCCTGAAGATCGGGATCATGGTCGAGGTCCCGAGCGCTGCGCTCATGGCGCCGGAGCTCGGCCGGCGGGTCGCATTCTTCAGCGTCGGGAGCAACGACCTGACGCAGTACGTGCTCGCGATGGACCGGACCCACCCGGCCCTCGCCACCGTGGCGGACGCGCTCCATCCCGCGGTCCTGCGGGCCATCCGTCTGACCGTCGACGGCGCGCGGCAGGCGGGGATCGAGGTCGCGGTCTGCGGCGAGCTCGGCGGTGATCCGCTCGGCGCGCAGGTCCTCGTCGGGCTCGGTGTCGCCGAGCTGTCGATGGACGCGGCCCGGATCGGCGCCGTTCGGCTCGCGCTCCGTGCCCGGACCCTCGCGGAGCTGCAGGAGCTCGCGGCGCGGGCGCTGGCGTGCGGGACCGCCTCCGAGGTCCGGGCGGTCCTCGAGGGCGGCTGATCGGCCGACCAGGCGCCACCGCACCCGCGCACCGCGCCCCGGGACTTCGTCAAATGTCCGCAGGGGCGACACGGCAACGTCCGAATCGGCCCTGGCTGAGTCAGAAGTGCTGTGGCGGCGACATCTGAAAGCCGGATGCGGGTGCCGTGTCGCCAGCGGCGACATCTGACTGGAATCCGGGGATCCGGGGAACGCCGCTCGCGAATGCCGCTCGCGACTGCCGCTCGCGACTGCCGCTCGCGAACGCGCCCCGACCGAGGCGCCGAGGCGCAGGCAGCCTCAGCCGGCGAGCTTGGCGACCCGCTCCGCGGTGGGCGCGTCCGTCACGAGGACATGGACCAGGCCGGACCGGAGCGCCGCCAGGATCGCCGGCGCCTTGGAGGCACCAGCGGCCACGGCGAAGACGAGCGGCACCCGCCGGAGCTCGGCGATCGGGATCGCGAGCGTCCTGGCCGACCACGAGTCGAGGAACGTGCCGGCCCGGCCGAGGAAGTGGCAGGCGATGTCGCCGACGACGTCGAGCGAGGTCAGCTCGCGCCGCACCGGCTCCTCGAGGCGGTCGATCGCGGTCCGATAGCCAGGGTGGGTGTAGGGCGCGCCGCCGATGCCGAGCACGGCCAGATCGACCGCTGACCACTGCGATGCCACCGACGCGATGGTGGCATCGCGCAGCAGCGCCTCCTTCGTCGCCGGGCTCTCGAGGACCGCCGGGGCGTGCAGCGAGCGAGCCCGGGATCCCAGCCGGTCGGCCATCCGACGGGCCAGCTCGTTGCCGTCATAGACGTGGTTCTGGAGGTCCCAGCCACCGACGAGGGGCACGATCGTCAGGTCCGGCCGGTCGATGGCCGGCATCGCCGATACGAGCGCCGCCACGGTGAAGCCGGCGGCGATCCCCACGACGCCCTCGGTCGGCAGGCGTGGCACCAGCAGGTCGGCCGCCGCGAGGCCCACGAGCCGGGAAGCTGCGGCATCGTCGCCGCCACCACCCGGCGCGAGGTCGACCTCGATCCCGAAGCGGCGGGTCAGCGCCTCGGCCGCCGCCGAGCGACCCGGCGCAGGCGCCTCGACCTCGATCCGGACGACGCCCTGGTCGCGAGCCGCGCTCAGCAGCCGGCTGACCTTCGAGATCGAGAACCCGGTCAGCTCCGCGATCTCGGGCTGGCGGAGCTCCCGGACGTAGTACAGCTCGGCGACCAGGCGCATGATGTCGCGGTCGCCGGCAGGCTCCGTCCTGGCCACCTCGTCGCCTCCAGCCCCGGCCCGGTTGGGCCGCGAAAATCTTGACAGGCGCTACCGCCGGACGGTACAACAGCGACGTCGCAAGTTGCAAACATTCGCCGCAAATTCTTGCGGGGATGGCAGCTTGTCGAGGAGGACGATGCGGAGCTTCCGGATCGTGGTCGCCGGTCACGGCGATCTGGCCGCCGCGTTTGCGTCCGCTGCGCAGATGATCTGCGGGAGCATCCCCATGCTCGCCGCCGTCGGCCTCCAGCCCGAGGACTCCCCGGAGTCCTTCATGGAGCGCCTCGCGGCTGCAGCGCCGGACGCCGGTGAGCCCCTCCTGATCCTGACCGACCTCGTCGGCGGCACGCCCCACAACGTGTCGCTCGCGCTCGCCCGCCGGCGCCCATCGGCGGTCGTCATCTCGGGCGTCAATCTCGCCGTCCTCATGGAGGCGGCGATGAGCGGCGACAGCCTCGATTCGGAGCTCGTGGCGCGGCTGGTCTCGACCGGTCGCGAGGCGATGACCGACGGGGCCAGTCTCGTGGCATCAAGAACCACGTGAGGCCGACGGCCGGGCGCATCCGGAGGTATGCGTCGTCGGTCGCGTCGAGTCCCGCGGCACCGTTTCGGCCAACCAATCGGAGGGTTGGATGTCCCTGAAGCTCGTTCGCGTGGACGATCGATTGATTCATGGCCAGGTCGTGGCCATCTGGCTCAAGTCTCTCGGCGCGCGCCGGATCGTCATCGTCGACGACCGCACGGCGCGCGATGACTTCCTCCGGGAGATCCTCGAGCTGGCGTCACCGCCAGGCGTACCCGTCGAAGTCCTCGACGTCGAGCAGGGCATCGAGCGCGTCCGGGGGCTCGTCAACGACCCCGAACCCGTCTTCGTGCTCATGCGATCACCCCTCACCGCCGTCAAGCTGCGAGAGGCGGGGATCGAGTTCCCGCTCCTCAACGTCGGCGGCATCGGTGCGGGCCCAGGTCGGAAGCCCCTCTACCGCAACATCTCCGCCTCCCCCGAGGAGATCGCGGCGATGCAGCAGCTGGAGGCGCTTGGCACGAAGGTCGAGCTCCGGATCGTGGAGAACGACCGCCCCGTGATGTTCTCGTCGGTCAAGGTCTAGGGAGGTACGGAGGTGTCTCGGAGGTGCACATGCAACCCGTGACCGGCTCGCAGCGAGCCCGCTGGGTTGCCGCCCTGGTGACGTTCGGGATCATGGCCAGCCTGTTCGTGGCGGCCCCGGTCCTCGGCGCGAATGGTGACTCGCCAAAGGCGGGCATCGTCCAGGCGGCACTCGTCGGTCTCGGCTACTACTTCTCGAACAGCCCGTGGATCTTCGGCAACGGAGGCTTCTTCGGCCTGTATCGACCCCTCGTCGCAGGCTTCATCGTCGGCATCATCTTCGGCGACCCGGTGAAGGGCGCCGAGATCGGGGCCTCGATCAACCTGCTGTACATCGGCTTCATCTCGGCCGGTGGCTCCATCCCGGCCGACCCGTCGGTCGCCGGCTGGGTCGGCACCGCACTGGCGATGGCCGGTGGCCTCGATGCGCAGGCCGCGGTGGGGCTCGGCGTCGCCGTCGGACTCCTCGGCACGATCATCTTCTTCACCCGGATGAGCGTCGACGCGGTCTTCGCCCACTGGGCCGATGAGCGCGCCGAGCGAGGCGACATCAGCGGCGTCTCCAGGATGAACTGGGTGCCCTCGCAGGTCTTCCTGTTCATCATCAGCTTCTTCCCGGCGACGATCGCGGTGTACGCCGGGGCCGGCGTCGTGAGCGATTGGATCGCCTGGCTTAACGGCAATGCGCCGTGGGTCCTCAAGGGCTTCGAGATCGCCGGTGGCCTGCTTCCGGCCCTCGGCATCGCGATGAACATGCGGTTCATCTTCCGCGGCACCGTCGCCGCCTACTTCTTCATCGGCTACCTGGTCTCGGTCGCCTCGGCCGGCGGGGTTGGCATCGTGATGATCGCCATCATCGGTATCGCCCTCGCGATGCTCCACGTGGCCTTCGTCGGGACCCGCCCGATGGACCAGAAGGGGGCTGCGGCATGACACCCGAAGACGGCGGGAAGGTCTCCCTCTCCCGCAGCGACGTCCAGCGCTCGTTCTGGCTGTGGACCTTCTTCAGCCACGCGAACTACAACTACGAGCGACTCCAGGGGACGGCCTTCGCCCAGGCGATGACGCCGATCATCCGGAAGCTCTACAAGGACCCCGACGAGATCAAGGCCGCCCTCAAGCGGCACCTGATCTTCTTCAACACCGAGCCGAACGTCGGCGGCGTCATCCACGGCGCGGTCATCGCCATGGAAGAGGAGCGGGCCAATGGCGCGCCGATCGACGACGACGCCATTAACTCGGTGAAGACGGGCCTCATGGGCCCGCTGGCCGGCATCGGCGATTCGATCAGCCAGGGCACGATCACCCCGATCCTGCTCTCGATCGGCATCGCGCTCGCCGCCGGCAACCCGTCGGTCGCCGGCGACGGCAACCCGCTCGGGTCGATCCTGTACTTCGTCCTCGAGGTCGGGATCATGCTGGCCCTGGCTTACTTCATGTGGATGCAGGGCTACGACCGCGGCCGGACCGGCGTCGCCGATCTGCTGCGATCCGGGACCCTCAACCGGTACCTCACCGGGGCGGGTGTCCTGGGCAACCTCGTCATGGGCGCCCTGGCCTACCAGTTCGTCCACTTCTATCTCACCTGGACGATCGGGGTCGACGCCGGCGGTGGCAACACCACCGTCTTCGACTTCAACGCCAACTTCTTCGCCAAGATCATGCCCGGCATCCTGCCGCTGGCATGGGTCCTGCTGACCTGGTACCTGATCGCCCGCCGGCGGATCTCGCCGCTGTGGGTCCTGGTGGCCTTCGTCATCTTTGCGATGGTCGCGGCGTACCCGTTCTTCGGGCCCGTGCTCAATGCGGACGGGTCACCCAACCAGTGCGCGTCGCTCCTCAATCCGTTCTTCCAGCCGGCTGCTGGCTGCGCCGCCGCGGCGCAATAGCCGTTCCGGCCTGACCCCGCTCACCACGGCGGCCCGGGTCTCCGGCCCGGGCCGCCGGATTCATCCCCGCAGTCCACGCCGGCGTCGCGACGCCGGGCTCGCGTCCTGGAAGGGTTCGGAGGTTCCCCACGGTCCGGATCGGGATCGGCGAGCGATGGGCGATCGTCAGCGCCCTCGCCTACACCGTCGTCAACGTCACGCTCCGCATCGCCGCCCCGCACATCGACCCGTTCCTCGGATCGCTGCTGCGGCTGCTGCCGCTCGGCTTCCTCGCGTGGCTGCTCGTCGCCCGCTCGGGTGGACGTGAGCTTCGGCGACGCCACCCCGCGTTCCTCACCTGGCGGCTCATCGGCTATCTCGTCATCGGCGGCAGCGTCAGCCTCGTCATCGGCAACGTCCTGTACTTCCAGGGCCTCCGCCGGCCTGATCGTCCTCGGCCTCGTCGGGGTCGCGATCGCCCAGACCGCCCAGGTCGGGAGCCTGTGGTGGCTCGGGCTGGCGTTCGCCCTTGGCGCCGGCACGACCTACGCCCTCGCCAACGCCTTCAGCCGCACGGTCCAGCGTGAGCGGCCGCTGCTGTTCGTGACCCAGGCCGTGTCGAGCCTCGGCGGAGGGTTGCCGCTGGCGCTGATCGTCGCCGGTCGGGCGGCGGCCGGTCAGACGATCTCGGTCGACGGGGCCTCCGTGGCGGCGGTCCTGCTCGCCGGCTGCGCGAACGCCGTCGCCCTCATCTCGCTGACCCTCGCCGTCCGCCACGCCCCGGTTGCGACCGTGAACACGATCAGCTCGTCGTCGATCGTGTTCAGCTTCGTCGCCTCGGTCACGATCTTCTCCGAGACGGGCAGCGCCCCGATGGTCATCGGGATCGTCCTCGTCACCGCCGGGATCGTCGTGGCCCAGCTCCGCCGCCGGGCCGTGGCGACGGCCATCGCGCCGGTCGCGACACCGGAAATTCTCGAATTCCCACCAAGGGACCGTTAGTCAGCGAATCGGCGGTCCGCCGGCGGCAGCCTGACCCAATTCGCGCTCAGCCTCCGACCGCGTCGATCGCCCGGCTCGCCCCCAGCCGCCTCGCCGGACGCTAACGGTCACGTGGCGCGAATCTGAGAGAAATGCCGGCGGCGGGTCTCAGGCGGATGCCGGCGGCTGCCGGCGGGTCCGAGGTGGCCGGGAAGCGGCGCCGCCTCAGCCCTCGGCGGCGAACGGCGACGTGATCCGGATGAAGTAGCCGTCCGGGTCGGCGAGCCGGAAGTCGCGGCAGTTCCAGGGCCGCTCCCGCAGCTCGCGGACGATGTTCAGGCCGGCCTTGACGGCGGCCTCGTGGACCGCGCTGACGTCGGACACCTGGACGACGATCTCGACCCCCGTGCCCCGCGGGTGGCGACCGATGTCCGGCGTGAAGTAGTGCGGGCCGGCCGTGACGTGGTCGTCGAGCTCGAGCCGGATGCCGACACCCTCGCGCTCCATCCAGGCACCGTTCCGCCACTCGTTGGTCGCCCGGAAGCCGAGCGCCTCATAGAAGGCGCGGCTCGCAGCCACGTCCCGTACGAACAGCTCGACGATGACCGGGTAGGTGGCCACAGACATGCCTCCTATGCGGCTACAGGCATCACGAGCGGGGGGACTCCCGGCGAGGGCGGCCGACGCCTCCGGCGAGCGCTGCCGCCGCCCGGCGAGGGTGGCAGGCCGCGCTCGGGCGGACCGGGCTCAGCGCCCGGCGTCCGCGATCCGGAAGAAGACCTGCTTGTGCT
>JACQEG010000030.1 GCA_016200665.1 Chloroflexota bacterium
GGCGTCGAGCTCATCACCCCGATCGCGCTCGAGGTCGGCCAGCGGTTCGCCATCCGCGAGGGTGGCCGGACCGTCGGCGCCGGGGCGATCACGAGCATCCAGAAGTAGCGGCCCGAGATGGCAAAGCAGCGGATCCGAATCCGTCTCAAGGCCTACGACCACCGGCTGCTCGATCAGTCGGCGGCGCAGATCGTCGAGACGGCCCAGCGCACGGGTGCCGACATCGTCGGCCCGGTCCCGCTGCCCACCCGGATCGAGAAGTTCACCGTCCTCCGCTCGCCGTTCATCGACAAGGACAGCCGGGAGCAGTTCGAGATCCGCACCCACAAGCGGCTCGTCGACATCCTGGATCCCTCCTCGAAGACCGTCGACGCCCTGATGCGACTCAGCCTGCCCGCTGGCGTCGACATCGAGATCAAGATGTAATGACACTCGGACTGATCGCCCGCAAAGCGGGCATGACCCAGGTCTTCCAGGCCGACGGCACCATGGTCGCCGTCTCGGTCCTCCAGGTGACGCCCAATGTCGTCACTCGGGTTCGCACGACCGAACGCGATGGCTACGCCGCGCTGCAGGTCGGGGCGGAGGAGAGCAAGCGCCTGACCAAGCCCCTCGCCGGCCAGCTCAAGGGCCTGCCCCAGGTCAAGTCGCTCCACGAGTTCCGGATGGCCGCCGAGGGCGACCTCGAGGGCTTCGAGCTCGGCCAGCAGCTGGCTATCGCCGACGTCTTCGCCGAGGGCGACGTCGTCGATGTGACCGGCGTCTCGAAGGGCAAAGGCTTCGCGGGCCACGTCAAGCGCCACCACTTCCACCGCGGTCCCAAGACCCACGGCTCGGATCACCACCGTGAGCCTGGCTCGATCGGTCCGGGCACCACCCCCGGGCGCGTCTATCGCGGCCTCCGAATGGCGGGTCACATGGGCGACGAGCAGGTCACGACGAAGAAGCTCCGCGTCGTCCGCGCGGACGCCGAGAACAACCTCCTCCTGCTCAAGGGCAGCGTCCCGGGCGCGCGCGGCAGCCTGATCTTCGTGAGGAAGGCCTGATGCCGCAGACGACCCTCTACGACAAGACCGGCGCGTCGGTCGGGACCGTGGAGCTCGATGACGAGCTCTTCGCGGCCCCGGTCAGCGTCGCCCTGCTCCACCAGGTCGTGACCGCCCAGCTGGCCGCCCGCCGGCTCGGGACCCACGACAGCAAGACCCGCGGCGAGGTCCGCGGCGGCGGCAAGAAGCCGTATCGCCAGAAAGGCACCGGGCGCGCCCGCCAGGGCACGCCGACGGCGCCGCACTACCGTGGTGGTGGCGCGGTCTTCGGGCCGCATCCGCGCTCGTACGAGCAGCGGCTGCCGCGCAAGATGAAGCGGGCGGCCCTCCGCGGGGCGCTCACCGCGAAGCTCGGTGACGAGGCGATCCGGGTCATCGACACGTTCGCTCTCGACGCCACGAAGACCCGTGACGTCGCGGGCATCCTCGGCGCGCTCAAGGCCAGCGGCCGGATCCTCGTCGTCGCCCCGGCGACGGACGAGCGGCTCCGCCTGTCGGCCCGCAACCTGCCGTCGGTCGACGTGATCCTGGCCGACTCGCTCAACGTCGTCGACCTCCTGAACGCCGACACGGTCGTCATCGAGCAGCCCGCGTTGGCCCGCCTCGAGGAGGTCTACCGATGAGCGGCATGACCGCCCCCGAGATCATCCTCAAGCCGGTCGTCAGCGAGAAGTCGATCGACCAGGCCGGCCGTGGCAAGTACACGTTCCAGGTGAACAGCCACGCCAACAAGATCCAGATCAAGGCCGCCGTCGAGGAGCTCTACGCGTCCGACAAGGTCACCGTCGTCGGCGTCAACGTCCTGACGACGAAGGCCAAGCTCAAGACCCGCAACACGCGCCGTGGCCGGATCGAGGGCCGCGTCTCGCCGTGGCGCAAGGCGATCGTCACCCTGGCCCCCGGCCAGAAGATCCAGTTCTTCGAGGGAGGCTGAGCGATGCCGCTCCGGAGCTACAAGCCGACCTCGCCGGGCCGCCGCGGGATGACCCGCTCGACCTTCGAGGAGATCACGACCAGCGAGCCGCACAAGCCGCTGCTCGAGCCGATGATCCGCGCGTCCGGCCGGAACAACGCCGGTCGGATGACCGTCCGCCATCGCGGCGGCGGCGAGAAGACCCACTACCGCCGGGTCGACTTCAAGCGCGACAAGTTCGGCGTGCCGGCGCGGATCGCGACCGTCGAGTACGACCCGAACCGCTCCGCGCGCATCGGGCTGCTCCACTACCGCGACGGCGAGAAGCGCTACATGCTCCTCCCCAACGGCCTCAAGGTCGGTGACGTCGTCATCTCCGGGCCGGAGGCCGAGGCCCGCGTCGGGAACGCCCTCCCGATCTCGAACATCCCCCTCGGCACGACGATCCACAACATCGAGCTCGTGCCCGGCCGCGGCGGCCAGATCGTCCGGTCCGCCGGCACCGCCGCCCAGCTCCTGGCCAAGGAGGGCGAGCTCGCCCAGGTCCGCCTGCCGTCCGGCGAGGTCCGCCGGGTGAGCATCGCCTGTATGGCGACGGTCGGCCAGGTCGGCAACCTCGACCACGAGAACCAGAACCTCGGCAAGGCCGGGCGCGCCCGCCACATGGGCCAGCGCCCCGAGGTCCGGGGTGTCGTCATGAACCCGCGAGACCATCCGCACGGTGGCGGCGAGGGCAAGTCCCCGACGGGGATGCCGCCCAAGACCCCGTGGGGCAAGCCGGCGATGGGCTATCGGACCCGCCGGGCCAAGACGACCGGGCGACTCATCGTCCGCTCGCGCCACAAGAAGTAGAGGGCCCAGGAGATGTCCCGATCGATCAAGAAGGGCCCCTTCATCGAGCCCCGGCTGCTTGGCCGGATCGAGGAGATGAACAAGCGCAACGAGCGCAAGGTCATCAAGACCTGGTCGCGCGCGTCGGTCATCTTCCCGTCCTTCATCGGCCACACCGTCGCCGTCTACAACGGCCGGAAGCACGTGCCGGTCTACGTCACCGAGAACATGGTCGGCCACCGGCTCGGCGAGTTCGCCGCGACCCGCACCTATCGCGGGCACGGCAAGCACACCGACCGCGCGACGGCGCCGAAATAAGGAGCCGAGACGTGCGAGTGTCCGCCACCGCCAAGTACCTCCGCGGCTCGACCCGCAAGGCCCGGCTCGTCGTCCAGGCGATCCGCGGCCGGCCGGTCGAGGAAGCCGCCGCGCTCCTGCGGTTCATGCCGCAGGCCGCGGCCGTCGACGTCGCGAAGGTCCTCAAGAGCGCGACCGCCAATGCCGAGAACAACCTCAACCTGTCGGCCGACGATCTCGTCGTCCTCGACGCCCGCGCGGACGAGGGCCCGACGATGAAGCGCTGGCAGCCCCGGGCCCAGGGCCGGGCGTTCCCGATCCACAAGCCCATGACCCACATCACCGTCACCGTCGGCGACGGGGAGGACTGACCAGCATGGGACACAAAGTCCACCCGTACGGCTTCCGGCTCGGGGTCACCCGGACCTGGACCGCGAAGTGGTACCACGACAAGGAGTACACGGCCCTCCTGACCGAGGACATCGCCGTGCGCGCGCTCGTCGAGAAGCGCCTGGCCAACGCCAGCGTCAGCGGCATCGAGATCGAGCGCAACTTCGGCCAGGTCACCGTCACGGTCCACACGGCCAAGCCCGGGATCGTCATCGGCAAGGGCGGCCAGAACGTCGAGATCCTGCGCCAGCAGATCACCGCGCTCACGAAGCGCAAGGTCAAGCTGGAGATCAAGGAGATCCGCCAGCCGGAGCTCGACGCCTACCTCGTGGCGATGAACATCAGCCAGCAGCTGAGCCGCCGGATCGCGTTCAAGAAGGCCATGAAGCAGTCGATCCAGCGGTCGATGAAGGCCGGCGCGAAGGGCGTGAAGATCATGGTGTCGGGCCGCCTCGGCGGTGCCGAGATGAGCCGCCGTGAGTGGGACCGCGAGGGTCGCATCCCACTCGGCACGCTCCGGGCCGACATCAGCTACGGCCAGGTCCATGCCCACACGACCTACGGCCGGATCGGCGTCAAGGTCTGGATCTATCGCGGCGACGTGCAGCCGGTGCGCGCGCCCGCGCCGGCGGCCCTCGCCGCCGGGCAGGGAGCCTGACGTGCTGCTGCCCCGACGCGTCAAGCACCGCAAGGTCATGCGCGGCCGCATGTCCGGTCAGGCCAAGGGTGGCTTCGAGGTCGCGTTCGGCGACTTCGGGCTGGCGACCCTCGAGCCGGCCTGGATCACGAGCCGCCAGATCGAGGCGGCCCGGCGCGCCATGACCCGCTCGGTCAAGCGCGGCGGCAAGATCTGGATTCGGGTCTTCCCGGACAAGCCGGTCACCAAGAAGCCCGCCGAGACGCGGATGGGCTCCGGCAAGGGCGCGCCCGATCACTGGGTCGCGGTCGTGAAGCCGGGCCGGATCCTGTTCGAGATGGCCGGCGTGCCCGCCGAGGAGGCCACCGAGGCGATGCGCCTCGCCAGCCACAAGCTGCCCGTCGCGACGCGCGTCGTCGTCCGGGCCGGGGCCGAGGGAGTCGAGGCGTGATCGAGTTCGCCCAGATCCGAAAGATGTCCGACCGCGAGCTCGAGGATTCCCTCAAGCAGGCCAAGCAGGACCTGTGGGCCGCGCGCTTCGCGCTGTCGACGCGCCAGCTGGCCGACACCAGCACGATCCCGAAGCACCGCCGCACGATCGCCCGGATCATGACCGTCCAGCTCGAGCGGCAGGCCGCCGGCGCCTCCACCGGCGGCGCGGCGACTGCCACGGCGACGACCGCGACCACCACCGCCACGGCCGGCGCGACCAAGAGGACCAAGCGATGACCGCCCCGAGCCGCATGCCGGCCTCGACCCGCAAGACCAAGACCGGCCGCGTCGTGAGCGACAAGATGGACAAGACGATCGTCGTGTCCGTCGAGCGGCTCGCCCGCCACCCGCTCTACAAGCGGGTCATCCGGCTGACGACGAAGTTCAAGGCCCACGACGAATCCAACGAGGCGCACGTCGGCGACACCGTCCTCATCGAGGAGTCGCGGCCCCTCTCGGCGACCAAGCGCTGGCGTCTCGTCCGGATCGTCGCCAAGGCCGGCGACCACGGCTCGACCGCTGACCTCGTCGTCGAGGAAGAGGCCGTGTCCGAGGCGATCCACGCCGCCGCCCACCCGGGCCGCGTCAAGGCCGAGGCCGATGAGGCCGCCGCCGACGCGGGCGAGGAGGCCTCGGCGTGATCCAGCCCCAGACCCGTCTGAAGGTCGCCGACAACACCGGCGCCCGGACGATCCAGTGCATCCGGATCATGGGCCGCTCGGCCAAGACCTCTGCCGGGATCGGCGACGTGATCATCGCCAGCGTCAAGCAGGCGATCCCGAACGCCGCCGTCAAGAAGGGCGACGTCGTCCGGGCGGTCGTCGTGCGCACGGCCAAGGAGTACGGCCGGGCGGACGGCAGCTACATCCGCTTCGACGAGAACGCCGCGGTGCTCATCAACAACCAGGGCAACCCGCGCGGGACCCGGATCTTCGGTCCGGTGGCGCGCGAGCTGCGGGACCGGAACTACATGAAGATCGTGTCACTTGCCCCGGAGGTGCTGTGATGGCGCAGCACCCCGAGATCCGCAAGGGCGACACCGTCGTCGTGCTCGCCGGCAAGGACGCCGGCAAGCAGGGCGTGGTCGACCACGTCATCCGTCGCGAGCCGAGCCGGAGCCCGCTCCGGAGCGTCTACCGCCGCGGCACGCCGAAGGGTGGCGTCGCCGTGGTCATCGAGGGGATCAACGTCGGCAAGCGGCACCAGAAGCCGCGCCAGACCTCGAGCCAGACCGACCGGATGCCCAAGATCCAGCAGGGCGGAATCCTTGACGTCGCGATGCCGCTCGAGGTCAGCAAGGTCATGCTCGTCTGCCCGAAGTGCCACCGCCCGACCCGGGTCGGCCACACGGTCCTCGACGACGGCCGCCGCGTCCGGACCTGCAAGCACTGCGGCGCGGCCCTGGAGGTCGTGAAGTGAGCGCCCTCCACGAGCGCTACGCGAACGAGGTCGTGCCGGCCCTGACGAAGCAGTTCGAGTACGGCAACCCGAACGAGGTGCCGCGGCTCTCGAAGATCGTCGTCAACATCGGCATCGGCGAGGCCCTTACCAACGCCAAGGCCATCGACGCCGCGAGCGGCGACCTGGCGACGATCACCGGCCAGAAGCCGATCGTCCTGAAGGCCAAGCGCTCGATCGCCCAGTTCCGCGTCCGAACCGGTAACCCGATCGGGCTCAAGGTCACCCTCCGCGGCCAGCGGATGTGGGACTTCCTCGAGCGCCTGACGATGCTGTCGCTGCCCCGGATCCGCGACTTCCGCGGGATCCCGGCGAAGTCCTTCGACGGGCGCGGCAACTACACCCTCGGGCTGCGCGAGCAGATCGCGTTCCCCGAGATCGACTACGACAAGGTGGACCGTCTCCGCGGGCTGGAGATCAGCATCGTGACGACGGCGAAGTCCGACGAGGAGTCGAAGCGTCTGCTCGAGCTCCTCGGCATGCCCTTCGCCTCGTAGGCGGGGAGGGAAGACCGAATGGCCAAGAAGTCACTCATCGCCAAGGCGAAGCGGAAGCCGAAGTTCTCCGCCCGGGCCTACCACCGCTGCGTCGTCTGCGGCCGGCCCCGCGGCTTCATGCGCCGCTTCAACCTGTGCCGCATCTGCTTCCGTGAGCGCGCCCTCGTGGGCGAGCTCCCGGGCGTCACGAAGTCCAGCTGGTAGGGCTGCCGATGAACATCTCCGACCCGATCGCCGACATGCTGACCCGCGTCCGGAACGCGTCGCGGGCCCGCCATACCGAGGTCGTCGTCCCGGCCTCCCGGACCAAGCGGGAGATCGCCCGCATCCTCAAGGCCGAAGGCTTCATCGCCGAGGTCGCCGAGGAGCAGGACGGCACCGCCCACCTCCTGCGGCTCACCCTGCGGTACGTCGACGGCAAGGTCCCGGTCGTGAGCGGCCTGAAGCGGATCAGCAAGCCCGGTCTCCGGGTGTACGCCCGCAAGACCGACATCCCGCGGGTCCTGGGTGGCCTGGGCATCGTCATCGTCAGCACGAGCCAGGGAATCATGACCGGCGCCGAGGCCCGCAAGGCCCAGCTCGGCGGCGAAGTCCTGGCGTACGTCTGGTAGCCCGATGTCCCGAATCGGCCGACTTCCGATCCCCGTTCCCGCCGGTGTCGACGTCGACATCGACGGCCGCCACATCACCGTGTCCGGGCCCAGGGGCAGCCTCGAGCGCGATCTCCATCCCGAGATGGGCATCAGCCGCGAGGGCGACGACATCGTCGTCACCCGGCCCACCGAGGCGAAGACCCACAAGCAGCTCCATGGCCTGACCCGGACGCTCGTCAACAACATGGTCGTCGGCGTGACCTCGGGCTACCGCAAGGGCCTCGAGATCACCGGCGTCGGCTATCGCGCGGTGCTGGTCGGCAAGAAGCTCCAGCTGAGCCTCGGCTACAGCCACCCCGTCGAGATCGACCCACCGACCGGGATCACCTTCGAGCTGGAGAACCCCACGAAGCTGGCGGTCGTCGGCATCGACAAGGAGCTCGTCGGCCAGGTGGCCGCGAAGGTCCGCTCGACCCGCAAGCCCGAGCCGTACAAGGGCAAGGGTGTCCGCTACGCCGGCGAGCAGATCCGCCGCAAGGCCGGTAAGGCCGGCAAGATCGGCGGCAAGAAGTAACACCGTTGGAATCGAGGACGAACGCACGATGACCACCGCAACGAGCCGCGGCGCGGCGCGCCAGAAGCGCCACGAGCGGATCCGCCTCACGGTCGAGGGGGATCCGTCGCGGCCGCGGCTGGCCGTCTTCCGGAGCCTCAAGCACATCTACGCCCAGGTCATCGACGACGCAGCCGGCCGGACGCTGGCCGCGGCGTCCGACCTGGATCCAGACCTCCGCGGCGCCGACGGCACGAAGTCCGAGGACGCCGTCCGGGTCGGTCGCCTCATCGCCCAGCGCGCTCGCGCGGCGGGCGTGGAGCGGGTCGTGTTCGACCGGGCCGGGTTCCGGTACCACGGCCGCATCAAGTCGCTCGCCGACGCCGCGCGCGAAGCCGGCCTCGAGTTCTAGAGGAGGCCGACCATGGCACGAATCGATCCCAACAAGCTCGCGCTCGAGGAGCGCGTCGTCCAGATCAACCGCGTCGCGAAGGTCGTCAAGGGCGGCCGGCGCTTCAGCTTCAGCGCGGTCATCGTCGTCGGCGACGGGAACGGCCACGTCGGCGTCGGCCTGGGCAAGGCCGGCGAGGTGCCGGAGGCGATCCGGAAGGGCGTCGAGGACGCGAAGAAGCACCTCATCCGCATCCCGACGGTCGGGACGACGATCCCGCACGAGGTGCGGACGGTCTACTCGGCCAGCCGGGTCATGCTCAAGCCTGCCAGCCAGGGCACCGGCGTCATCGCCGGGGGCTCGGTCCGCGCGGTCGTCGAGGCCGCCGGGATCCGCGACATCCTGACGAAGGTGACCGGCTCGACGAACCCGGTGAACGTGACTCGAGCGACCCTCGAGGCACTCCGTGAGCTGAAGTCGGCGGAGGAGCTCAGCGCTCGCCGCGGTGTCACGGTCCGCCTGTACATCCCCGGCCAGAGCGTCGCGCGGGAGGCGGCCGATGCCCGCTAGGCTCCGCGTGACCCAGGTCAAGAGCACGATCAGCCACATCGGCCGGAACCGCGCGACGATTCACGCCCTCGGCCTGCACGGCATCGGATCCAGCGTCGAGATCCCCGACAACGACGCGACCCGCGGCATGGTCCGCCAGGTCCGGTTCCTCGTGTCCGTCGAGGAGCTGCCCGCGGAGGCCGCGGCCGCCCGCGCCGAGGAGACCAAGTGAAGCTGCACGACCTGCGCCCCGCCCCGGGCGCGCACAAGGCCAAGACCCGCGTCGGCCGCGGAATCTCGGCCGGCAAGGGCAAGACGGCCGGCCGCGGCACGAAGGGCCAGAAGGCTCGCGCCGGTGGCACGATCCCGGCCTGGTTCGAGGGCGGCCAGACGCCGCTGCACCAGCGCCTGCCGAAGCTGCGCGGGTTCCGGAACGCGTTCCGGATCGAGTACGAGGTCGTCAACCTCGGTGACATCGCTCGGCTCGTCGAGCTGGGCGTCCTCGAGAGCGGCGAGCTCCCGGGTGCGGCGGGCAAGGCCACCGCCACGGGCAAGACCGCGAAGGCCGCGCCCGTGACCGTCAACCAGGAGATCCTCCGGGCGGCCGGCCTGGTCCGGACGCTCGATCGGCCCCTCAAGGTCCTCGGTGGCGGCGAGCTGGCGACGGCCCTCTTCGTCGTGGCCGACGCCTACAGCGCGTCGGCTCGGGCGAAGATCGAGGCCGCCGGCGGAACGGCGAACGTCATCGAGGCGACGGGCACCACGACGCCGGCGATCGGCCTGGCGCCCGCGGCGATCGCGATCCCGGTCGCGGAGCCAGAGGCCCCGGCCCCGGAGCCAGAGGCCCCGGTCACACAGCCGGAGGCCCCGGCGCCCGTCGCCGAGCCCGAGCCGAAGGCCAAGGCCAGGGCGGCCGCGAAGGCCAAGCCGGCGGCTGAGGCACCGGCACTCGAAGCCGAAGGCCAAGGCCAGGGCGGCCGCGAAGGCCAAGCCGGCGGCTGAGGCACCGGCACTCGACGAGGCCGAGGCGGCACCCGCCAAGCCGATCCGCCGCCGGAGGGCGGCCACGCCCGCCGACGAGACGACCGGCAGCGGCGACGTCGGCTGATGTTCGAGTCGCTGCTCAACGCGTTCCGGGCGCCGGACATCCGGCGCCGGATCCTGTTCGTCCTCGGGATCCTCGTCGTCTTCCGGGCGCTGGCCCAGGTGCCGCTCCCGGGCGTCGACCACGCCGCGCTGCAGGCGTTCTTCCAGCGCAACGGCGCGTTCAACGTCATCGACCTGTTCGCCGGCGGCGGCCTGTCGCAGCTGTCGATCGTGGGCCTGGCGATGAACCCCTACATCAATGCCTCGATCATCATGCAGCTGATGACCGGCGTCATCCCCTCGCTCCAGGCGTTGAGCCGCGAGGGTGAGTACGGGCGCCAGAAGCTCAACCAGTACACCCGCTACCTGACCGTCCCGATGGCGCTCCTCCAGGCATTCGGCATCCTGTCGGCCTTCAGCAGCCAGGGCGTCCTGAACCCGAGCGGTGGTTTCGGGCTCGGCAACCCCGCGTCGTGGGTCCAGATGATCACGCTGACCGCGGGCGCCGTCCTGCTCATGTGGCTCGGCGAGCTGATCACCGAGAAGGGCATCGGCAACGGCATCAGCTTCATCATCTTCGCCGGCATCGTGAGCCGCGCCCCGACCGGCCTGCTCAACGTGCTGAGCCAGCCCTCGCCACGCGACATCCTGCTGTTCGCGGTCCTGGGCATCGTGGCCGTCGCGGTCATCGTCTACATCCAGGAGGGCCAGCGCCGGATCCCGATCCAGTACGCCAGCCGTGTCCGCGGACGTCGGATGTACCAGGGCGGTCAGACGTTCCTGCCGCTGCGAGTCAACCTCGCGGGTGTCATCCCGATCATCTTCGCCATCAGCATCCTGCAGTTCCCGGCCCAGATCGCGACGTACTTCTCCTTCTCCGAGGTCGAGGGCGTCCGGACCGTCGCCCAGGCGATCTCGTCGTTCCTGAGCTCGACCACGCCCCAGTACGCGATCCTGTACTTCCTGCTGACCGTCGGGTTCACGTACTTCTACACGGCGTTCACGTTCAAGCCCGACGAGACGGCCGAGCAGCTCCGCAAGAACGGTGGCTTCATCCCCGGCATCAGGCCCGGCCGGCCGACCCAGGACTACCTCGCCCGCGTGGTCACCCGGATCACGTTCGCCGGCGCGCTGTTCCTCGGGACGGTGGCGGTGCTGCCGGTCACGGCCGGCGTCCTCGACCCATCGCTCCAGGGCCTGGCCATCGGCGGCACCGGTCTCCTGATCGTCGTCTCCGTCGTCGTCGAGACGATGAAGCAGATCGAGGCCCAGCTCATGATGAGGAATTACGAGGGCTTCATCAGGTAATGGCGGCGGCGTGCCCGGCGGGCAGGCGACGCGCACTCGTCCCGGCGCTCAACCCTACCTCGGAACCCAGGCCATGGTGATCGTCCTGCTCGGCCCGCCGGGAGCGGGGAAGGGGACCCAGGCGCCGATCCTCGCGGGCCGTCTCGGCCTGCCGATCCTCGCCTCGGGCGACCTGTTGCGAGCCGTCGCCCGGTCGGGCTCCGACCTCGGCCGTGACGTCGAGGCGATCATGCAGTCCGGCGCACTCGTCCCCGACGCGACGACGGTTCGCATCTTCCTGGACCGCCTCGCCCGGCCCGATGCGGTCGGTGGCGCGATCCTCGATGGCTTCCCGCGAACGGCCGCCCAGGCGGCGGCGCTCGACGAGGCGCTCGCCGAGCGGGGCTCGAAGGTCGATGCCGCGATCCTGGTCGACGTGCCGGCCGACGAGCTCGTCGCCCGGATGACGGACCGGCTCGTCTGCCGCGCCGATCCGACCCACGTCTATAACCTCGGGACCAAGCCGCCCCTTCGTCCGGGCCTCTGCGACGTCGACGGCGCGGAGCTCTACCGCCGCGCCGACGATGAGCCGGACACGGTCCGGGCGAGGCTCGCGAAGCAGCTCGCGCCGCTGGCCGAGGTCGTCGGGCACTACCGCGCCCACGGCGTCCTTCGGACCGTCGACGGACGCCAGCCGATCGCCGCCGTCACCGAGCAGGTCATGGGCGCCCTGTGATCAGCCGCAAGTCGCCGCGCGAGATCGGCCAGATGCGCCGCGCGGGACGGGTCGTGGCCGAGGTCCTGGCCCTCATGGAGTCGGAGATCCGGCCCGGCATCTCGACGCTGGAGCTGGATCGTATCGCGGAGGCGCACATCAAGCGGGCGGGTGCGACACCGTCGTTCAAGGGCTACCTCGGCGGCGGACGCTACGGCAAGGGCCCCCGCGCCTTCCCGGCCAGCACCTGCATCTCGATCGACGCCGAGGTCGTCCACGGCATTCCGGACGAGCGCCTTCTCCGCGAGGGTCAGCTCGTCTCGGTCGACGTCGGGGCGATCGTGGATGGCTGGCACGGCGACGGGGCCCGGACGTTCATCGTCGGATCCGTCGCTCCCGAGGTCACCGAGCTCGTCCAGGCGACCCGGCTCGGGATGATGGCCGGCATCGCGGCCGCGGTTCCGGGGGCGCGCATCGGCGACATCTCGGCGGCGATCGAGGACGTCGCGAAGCCGCACGGCTACGGCATCGTCCGGCAGTTCGTCGGCCATGGCATCGGGACGGACATGCACCAGGATCCCCAGGTCCCGAACTACCGCACCGGCTCCCGCGGCCCCGAGCTGCTGCCCGGGCTCTGCCTCGCCATCGAGCCGATGTTCACCCTCGGCGGGCCGGCGGTCCGGGTCCAGCCCGATGGCTGGACCGTGGTCACGGCCGACGGCTCGCTCGCGGCCCACTTCGAGCACACGATCGCGGTGACCGCCAACGGCCCCGAGATCCTCACCAGGATCTGAGATGCCGAGGCCCGGTCGTTGTCAGGTCAGGGGGATTTCTGATACGCTGCGCGTTCGTGTGTCGGCCCGCCCGGGCCGGCATTCGATGTGAGAAAGGGACCCAGTACCGCCCGTGGCCAAGCGAGATGCGATCGAAGTCGAGGGGACGGTCGTCGAACCGCTCCCGAACACCATGTTCGCAGTCGAGCTGGAGAACGGCCATCGGGTCCTGGCCCACATCTCGGGCAAGCTGCGGATGAACTTCATCCGGATCCTGCCCGGGGACCGCGTTCGGGTCGAGCTCTCGCCGTACGACCTGACCCGCGGTCGCATCACCTATCGGCTGAAGTGAGCAGGCCGTCCCTCGGGACGAGCCAAGCGATGAGGATCCGTTGAAAGTCAGAGCCTCCGTCAAGGCCCGCTGCGACAACTGCAAGGTGATTCGCCGCCACGGCGCCGTGATGGTCATCTGCACCAACCCGAAGCACAAGCAGCGGCAGGGGTAGCAGGCCAGTGGCACGAATCGCCGGCGTGGACATCCCCCGCGAGAAGCGGGTCGAGGTCTCGCTCACGTACATCTTCGGGATCGGCCTGCCGACGGCCCAGCGGATCCTGACCCAGACGAACATCAACCCCGACACCCGGGTCCGCGACCTCACCGAGGACCAGGTCAACCGCCTCCGCGAGCTCATCGATCGGCGGTTCAAGGTCGAGGGCGATCTCCGTCGCGAGGTCGCGCTCAACATCAAGCGCCTCCAGGAGATCGGCTCCTACCGCGGACTCCGCCATCGTCGCAACCTGCCGGTGCGCGGTCAGCGAACCAAGACCAATGCCCGCCAGCGGCGCGGCCCGAAGAAGACGGTCGGCGCCCGGCGCAAGACCCTCACGAAGACGTAGAGCGCGAGGACTGACGCAGACCCATGGCTGAACGGAAGCGGGCCGTCAAGCAGCGGCGCCGGGAGCGGAAGAACGTGCCCCAGGGGCACGCTCACGTCCAGGCGTCGTTCAACAACACGATCATCACGATCACGGACCTGACCGGGGCCGTGGTCAGCTGGGGCTCCGCCGGCGTGGCCGGCTTCAAGGGCTCCCGCAAGAGCACGCCGTACGCCGCGGCCCTGTCGGCGGAGGTCGCGGCCCGCAAGGCGATGGAGCACGGCATGCGCCAGGTCGAGGTCTACGTCAAGGGCCCGGGCGCGGGCCGCGAGCAGGCGATCCGGTCGCTCCAGTCCGCCGGGCTGGAGGTGACCGCCATCACCGACGTCACGCCGATCCCCCACAACGGATGCCGCCCGCCCAAGCGGCGCCGCGTCTGAGCCCAGGAAGGTCATGGCCAGGTACACCGAGTCCGTCTGCCGCCTCTGCCGTCGGGAGGGCACGAAGCTCTTCCTGAAGGGCACCCGCTGCTACACGAAGAAGTGCGCCTTCGAGCGCCGCCCGTCGCCGCCCGGTCAGCACGGCGTCCGCCGCCGCAAGATGGGCGACTTCGGCATCCAGCTGCGCGAGAAGCAGAAGGTCCGCCGCGTCTACGGTGTCCTCGAGCGGCAGTTCCACAACTACTTCGTGGAAGCCGAGAACAGCGAGGGCATCACCGGCGAGAACCTCCTCCGCCGGCTCGAGACCCGCATGGACAACGTCGTCTACCGCCTCGGCTTTGCGTCGTCACGGGCCCAGGCGCGGCAGCTCGTCGCCCATGGCCACTTCGCCGTCAATGGCGTCCCGACGAACATTCCGTCCTACAAGCTCAACCCGGGCGACCGGGTCGAGGTTCGCGAGTCGCACCGCGCCCGCGAGGCGTTCAAGACGATCCGCGAGACCCTCCGCTCTCACCAGGCGCCGGAGTGGCTCAGCCTCGACCCCGCCAACCTGTCCGGCGCCATCGCCAGCCTGCCCCGCCGCGACCAGATGCCGCTCGACCTGTCCGAGCAGCTCGTGGTCGAGTACTACTCGAGGTAACCGCCCAGATGATCGAACTCGAGACCCCCCAGATCGAGCCCGTCGAGGAAGTCGGCACGTACGCCAAGTACGAGGTCGGCCCACTCCAGGCCGGCTACGGGGTCACCCTCGGCAACGCCCTTCGCCGGGTCCTCCTCTCGTCGCTCGAGGGCGCGTCCGTGACGTCGCTCCAGATCCGCGACGTCTACCAGGAGTTCTCCACGATGCCGGGCGTCAAGGAGGACGTCACCCAGATCGTGCTGAACGTCAAGAAGCTCCGGATGAAGAGCTTCGCCACCCACCCGGTCCAGCTCCGCCTGACCAAGAGTGGCGCGGGCCCGGTCCTGGCCGCCGACGTCATGGAGTCAGCGGACGTCGAGATCGTCAATCGGGACCTCGTGCTCATGACGCTCGACTCGGACGACGTGACCATCGACATGGACCTGACCGTCGAGCGCGGCGTCGGCTACCTCGGCGTCGAGCGAACCGAGGCGCTGCCGATCGGCGTCATCGCCGTCGACGCGATCTTCACGCCGGTCCGGAAGGTCAACTACTGGGTCGAGAGCACCCGTGTCGGCCAGGTCACGAACTTCGACAAGCTGACGATCGAGATCGAGACCGACGGCACGATCAGCCCGGAGGAGGCCCTCAGCCGCTCCGCGGCCATCCTCATCGAGCAGTTCCGGCCGTTCATCACGATCGGCCAGGCGGCGATGCCCGGCGACCGGATGGTCCCCGGCGTTCCGCAGCTGCCGCCGAACATGCTCGACATGCCGATCGAGGAGCTCGATCTCCCGATGCGGGCCTACAACTCGCTCAAGCGCAACAACATCGTCAAGGTCGGGCAGCTCCTCCAGCTCAAGGACGAGGACCTGCTCCGGATGCGCAACTTCGGCAAGAAGTCGCTCGACGAGATGAAGGAGCGCCTCCGGATGCGCGGCTTCATCCTCCCGGAGACGGAGCCGAGCGAGTTCGACGGCGAGGCCGAGGCGGACGCCGACGTCGTCGACGAGCCGTTCGAGGACGCCTGATCCATGGCGCATCGAATCGATGGCCGCAAGCTCGGGCGCTCGGGTGGTCATCGAACCGCGCTCTACAAGAACCTGACCGTCTCGATCCTGCGGTACGAGCGGGTCAAGACGACCGAGGCCAAGGCCAAGGAAGTGCAGGGCCGGGTCGAGCGGATGATCACGCTCGCCAAGCGGGGCGATCTCTCGGCCCGCCGGGCGGTCGTGTCGCAGTTCCCGAACGAGCCGCTCGTCGTCACCAAGCTCTTCGACGAGATCGCCCCGAAGTACGCCGATCGGACGTCCGGCTACACCCGGATCGTGAAGCTCGGCCAGCGCGCGGGCGACGCCGCCGAAGTCGTCCAGATCGAGCTCGTCTAGAGCTCACATGAAGAATCGCGCTCGAGAGGGCGCACCGGCGGTGAGGAGCGCGCAGCGCTATCGCGCCACGGTTGAATACGACGGCACGGAGTTCGCGGGCTTCCAGATCCAACCGGGAGCGCGAACCGTCCAGGGAGAGCTCGAGGCCGCGCTGGCCCGCCTGACCGGCGGGATCCGCCAGCCGGTCGACGGGGCCGGACGGACCGACGCCGGGGTCCACGCCATCGGGCAGGTCGTCGCCTTCGGGTACGACGGTCCGCTCGCCGGCGAGGCCCTCGCGGAGGCCATCAACGGCAACCTTCCCAGGGACGTCTCGATCCACGATCTCCGCCGGGCGCCGGCGGGCTTCCACCCCAGGTATGCGGCGCGGTACCGCGAGTACCGCTACACGATCTGGAATGGGCCCCGCAGCCCGCTTCGTGAGCGAACGGCACTCCGCGTGCGGAACCCGCTCGACACGGCGGCGATGGCCAGAGCCGCGACGGCCTTCGAGGGCCGCCACGACTTCTCGGCCTTCGGTGGCGTCGACCCCCAGCCGGTCCGGACGATCCAGTTCGTCCGGGTCCACCGGCGGGGAGCCGAGGTCACGATCGACGTCCGGGCCGAGGCCTTCCTCCGAGGCATGGTCCGCCGCATCGTCGCCGCACTCATCGGCGTCGGGACGGGGCGGATCACGGAGCCGGAGATCCGGGCGGCCCTCGCCGCGACGGAGCCGGCCTTCGGTGGAGCAGCCGCACCGGCGCGAGGCCTGTGCCTCCGGCGGGTTGCGTTGGGCCGGCGACAACGACAACCAAGGACATCGAACCTGGCAGCAACGGAGACCATCGAGGACCGATGAACGCGAAGACCTACTCGGTGAGCGAGAGCGAGATCGAGCGACGCTGGTTCGTCGTGGATGCGACGGACGAGACGCTCGGCCGCCTCGCCACGCGCGTCGCTCGCGTCCTCGAGGGCAAGCACAAGCCGACCTGGACGCCGAACCTCGACACGGGCGATCACGTGATCGTCCTGAATGCCGCGAAGATAACGGTCAGCTCGGACAAGCGCGAGACGAAGGCGTACATGCGCCACAGCGGCTTCCCGCAGGGCCTCAAGGGCGAGAGCCTCGGGCACCTGATGGAGCGGCGGCCCGAGGAGGCCGTCCGGCGGGCGGTCAAGGGAATGCTGCCGCACACCCGTCTCGGGACACAGCAGCTCCGCAAGCTGAAGATCTACGCCGGGGCGGACCACCCCCATCAGGCCCAGCGGCCTGAGCCGCTCGCCTGAGGAGGACCTGTCGATGGCCACAGCCCAGATCTTCAACACCGGCACGGGCCGTCGCAAGACGGCCGTCGCCCGCGTCCGGCTCCTGCCCGGCGAGGGCGAGATCGTCGTCAACGGTCGCTCGCTCGTGGAGCACTTCGGGGCCGCGATCGACGAGGCCGATGTCCGGATGCCGTTCCGCGTGACCGGCACCGAGGGCCGCTTCAACGCGATGATCAAGGTCGAGGGCGGTGGCGTGACCGGCCAGGCCGGTGCGATCCGCCACGGCATCGCGCGGGCCCTCCTCGAGCTCGATCCCGAGGGCTACCGCCTGCCGCTCCGCCAGGCCGGCTTCCTCACCCGCGATCCGCGGATGAAGGAGCGCAAGAAGTACGGCCTCAAGCGAGCCCGAAAGGCCCCCCAGTACACGAAGCGCTGATGCGCTAGGGTCGGGGCGATGGCCCGGCCACTGTTCGAGCAGTACAAGGACGCGCTCCGGCGCGGCCACCTCGCGCTGCTCGGCGACGAGCTCGACGCCGCGCTCGCCGCGTACCGCGAGGCCGCCTCGCTCGTCCCCGACCGGCCCCTGCCGCATGCCAGCATCGGCGAGGTCCTCGGGCGCCTGCATCGCCGCGACGAAGCCCTTGCTGCCTACGACCTCGCCCTGACGCTCGCGCCGGGCGATCCCGCGGTGATGTCGGCCCGCGAGGTCGTCGTCGCGTCGATCGCGGCGGCCCAGCGTGGCGTTGGATCGCAGCCCGCGCCCGAGGCCGAGCCCCGCGGCGCAGCCGCACCGGAGGCCAGCCCGGTGCGCGAGGCCGCCGCGGCTGCCGCGGCGGCAGCGGCCGAGGCTGCCGCCGTCGCCGCTGGCGAGGCGGCCGTGGCTGCCGCAGCCCGGGCCGCCGCAGACGACCACCAGGCGGCACTGGATGCCATGCGAGCGGCCCTCGAGCGGGCCGACGGGCGGCCCGCCGGCACCGCGGATCCCGGGGCCGTCGAGCCCGAGGTCGCGGCTTCCCCGACGGGCGCGGCACCCGGGGCGCCGCCGGGCG
The DNA here is from genome assembly GCA_016200665.1 of Chloroflexota bacterium. GTDB lineage: Bacteria > Chloroflexota > Limnocylindria > Limnocylindrales > CSP1-4 > UBA5189. Next base: position 18,126 of record JACQEG010000030.1, read on the forward strand.
CGTGGCCGGCGATCGACCTGCCGTCGCTGCCTCAGCCGCCGCTCGAGGGCCCGCCCCCGAATCCAGCCGTGCTGCAGGCCGAGGCCGACGAGCTGCTGGATGCCGGCGACGAGCAGGGCGCGCGCGATCGCCTGATCCTGGCCGCCATCGTCCATCGCGATGCCGGCCGCCTCGACGCCGCGATCGACGCGTGCCTCCAGCTGCTCGCGATCGCCCCGGGCGACCCGCGGGTCCACCTCGCGATCGCGAACCTCCAGCTCGACCTCGGCTGGCGACCGGTCGCGACCGAGAAGATCGAGCTCCTGCTGCGGCTGACCTCCCTGGCCGGGGACGCCCAGGCCGAGGCCGACGTTCACCTGCTTGCCGCGGACCGCCTCCGGGACGAGTCCCCGGCCCGCCTGGACGCTCGCCGGCGAGGCCTGCCGACGCCCTGACCGAGCCGGGTCGGCCGGGAGGCCGATGTAGACTCGCCCGACGATGCCGGAGCTGATCTCGTCGATCCTCGACCAGGTTCGACCCACGACGATCCTCGACATCGGGATCACGGCGCTCCTCATCTACTGGCTGTTCAGCCTCATCCGGGGAACGCGCGCCGTCCGCCTGATCATCGGCGTCACGGTGCTGTTCGCGGTCTACTTCGCGGCGCAGGCGCTCCAGCTCCTGCTCCTGACCCAGATCCTCCAGACCGGGGCCGTCGTCGGGCTCTTCGCCCTGGTCGTCGTGTTCCAGCCCGAGCTCCGGCGGGCGCTCGACCGGATCGGACGGGTCGGCTCGTTCGGCTGGCTGTTCTCGGCTGAGAGCCGGACCGCGGACCACGTGGCGGCCGAGGTGGCCCGAGCGGCGGCGCTGCTGTCGAGCGAGGGTCACGGCGCGCTCATCGTGCTCGAGCGCGAGACCGGCCTCGAGGAGATCGCCGAGACCGGTGTCATGCTCCACGCCGATCTCTCGGCGGACCTCCTGCGAACGATCTTCATGCCCCGCACGGCGCTTCATGACGGCGCGGTCATCGTTCGCGAGGGCCGGATCCTCGCCGCGGGCGCGCTGCTGCCGCTCGCCGAGACGACGGTCCAGACGGAGCGCTTCGGGACGCGCCACCGGGCCGCCCTCGGCATCACCGAGCAGACCGACGCGATCGTCGTCGTCGTGTCCGAGGAGAACGCCCAGGTCAGCCTCGTCCAGCGCGCGCGCATCGTGCGCAACCTGAGCGAGCCGCAGCTGGCGAGGTCCATCCGGAGCCTGCTCCAGCCGGCGAGCGACGCATCGGGCCTCCGCCTCGCCGCGCCAGGGCCGGGCGGGCGGGCGATCGGCCTGCGGGGCCTGAGCCGGATCGTCGGTCGCACGGACCGGAACGGCCGGCGACCGATGCCGCCCGCGGCACCGGAGGGCTCCGGCGGCGCGGGCGAGCCGGCCGCCCGGCCCGACGCCCCGGCGGCGCCCGGCAGCTCGAGCGACGCATGATCCAGGGCATCCTCCGGGTGGTCCGGATCGTCGTCCACAACTGGCCGCTCAAGGTCGCCGCGATCGGCTTCGCAACGCTGCTCTACGCGGGCCTCGTGCTGTCGCAGTCGGCCCGGACGTTCGCGGGCAGCGTGCCGATCGAGACCACCAACCAGCCGGCCGATGTCTACGTCCTGCCGGACCTCGGCGTGGTCACGGGGATCCGGTACGTCGTGCCCGAGACGCTCGGCCTGCGCGTGCCCGAGACGCTCGGCCTGCGAGTCGACGCCTCGTCATTCACTGCCCGCGTGGACCTCGGCGGCGTGAATCCCACGGGCGGTCCCGTCTCGCTGATCGTGCACGTGGCCGCCACGGATCCGCGGATCCAGGTGCTGGACTTCAACCCCAAGACGATCACCGTGACCCTCGACCGGATCACCTCTCGAGCCGTGCCGATCCGGGCGGCGGTCAGCTCCGTCCCGACCGGCTTCGAGCTCGGCGATCCGGTGCTCGGCCAGACCACCGCGACCGTCCGGGGGCCACAGTCGACAGTCGACCGGGTCCAGGAGGTCCTCGCGAGGATCCAGATCCAGCCATCGGGCATCGACGTCAACCAGGTCGTGGTGCTGGTGCCGGTCGACGCCAACCAGGACGAGCTCAGCCCCGTCGACGTCACGCCGACGTCGGTCCAGGTGAAGATCGCGGTCTTCACCGATCGCCGCACGAAGACCCTCCCGGTCAATCCCGTCGTCGCCGGGACGCCCGCGGCGGGCTTCGAGGTCGCCTCCATCGTCGTCGACCCGATCGTCGTGTCCGTCCAGGGCGATGCCAACGACCTGGCCGCGATCGACCGGGCAGACACG
>JACQEG010000066.1 GCA_016200665.1 Chloroflexota bacterium
AGCCCGCGCGGCCATCGGAGCCCGCTGGGCCCTCGGCGCCCGCGCGGCTGCCGGCCTGCGGATCCGCGGGAGGGGTGAAGCCGCCGTTCGACAGGGGCAGGGCCATCGCGTCGCCGACGACGAACTCGAGCTCCACTCGATCGAAGGTCCGCGAGCGCGCGAGCGCGATCATCGACTCCGAGACGTCGACCCCGACGACGCGGCCGAACGGCCCGACGACGTCGGCCAGCGACGTGGCGACCTTGCCCGTGCCCGTGGCGACATCCACCGCGGACATGTCCGGCCCGAGTCCCGTCGCGGCCACGAGGCGTCGCCGCCAGCGTGACTCCTGGAAGCCGGAGATGAGCGTGTTCATCGCGTCGTAGCGACGAGCAATGCGGTCGAACATCGCCGCGACTGCGGGCGTCGGCGCGGCGTTGCCCCGGGGACGCGTGTCCGCCATCGCGTCGATCGTAGCCCCGTCAGGCGTGCGGCGACGTCCGTTCGCGCCGAGCCGCGAACCCGATTGACGACGACCGCGACCCGACCTATGCTCCGGCCATCCCCACACGTCCGCCGCGCGGACCGATCTATGCGTGGGCGATGCCCCGGGACAGCCCAATCCCCATTTCCACCTGCAGGTGAACCCTATCCAGATGCCCGGTCCTGACCAGCGCACCGTGCGCAATCGCCGCCCCCGGCGGCGCACCAACTTCGGCGGCTCAGCCGGCCGCCTCCCCGTCACCGAGCACGAGGAGCTCCAGGAGCTCGAGGCCGCTCGCGAACGGAACGACATCGACGTCGCCGATCTCCGCGAGATGAGTGTCGCTGAGCTCCGCCAGGTCGGCCGCGACCTCGAGCTCGACACCCGGCCGGACGATCGCAAGGACGACCTCGTCGAGCGGATCCTCGAGCGCCAGACCGAGAACGCCGGGCTCGCGTATGCCAGCGGCATCCTCGACATCGTCGACGAGGGCTACGGCTTCATGCGCCGCCATGGCCTGCTGCCGAGCACCGAGGACGTCTACGTCTCCTCGAGCCAGGTCCGCCGCTTCGCGCTGCGGATCGGCGACCGCGTCACCGGCGCGGTTCGCGCGCCGCGCGACCAGGAGAAGTACTGGGGACTCATCCGGGTCGATGCCGTCAACGGCGTCGACATCGAGACCGCCCGCCGGCGGCCGATCTTCCAGGACCTGACCCCGGTCCACCCGGACGAGCTCATCAACCTCGAGAGCGATCCGAAAAACCTCAGCCAGCGCATGGTCAACCTCGTCAACCCGATCGGGAAGGGCCAGCGCGCGCTCATCGTCAGCCCGCCGAAGGCCGGCAAGACGATGCTGCTCAAGGCGATCGCCAACGGCATCACGGCCAACTACCCGGACATCCTCCTGATGGTCGCGCTCATCGGCGAGCGGCCCGAGGAGGTCACCGACATGCGCCGGAGCGTCAAGGGCGAGGTCATCAGCTCGACCTTCGACGAGCCCACCGAGAATCACACCCACGTGGCCGAGATGGCCCTCGAGATCGCGAAGCGCCAGGTCGAGACCGGCCGCGACGTCGTGATCCTGCTCGACTCGATCACCCGGCTGGCGCGGGCCTACAACCTGGCCCTCCCGCCGTCCGGCCGGACCCTGTCCGGCGGCCTGGACCCGATCGCCCTCTACCCGCCGAAGCGGTTCTTCGGGGCGGCCCGCAAGATCGAGGAGGGCGGCTCCCTGACGATCATCGGGACGTGCCTCGTCGACACCGGCTCGCGGATGGACGACGTCATCTACGAGGAGTTCAAGGGCACCGGCAACTCGGAGCTCATCCTCGACCGGAAGCTCGCCGAGAAGCGGATCTTCCCGGCCATCGACGTCATGCGCTCGGGCACCCGCCGCGAGGAGCTCCTCCTCGAGGAGGGCACGCTGAAGATGGTCTGGACGATGCGCCGGATGCTCAGCGCCGTCGGGACGAACGAGGGCATCGAGCTCCTCCTCAACCGACTCGCCAAGACCGAGACGAACACCCAGTTCCTCGCCGGCCTGACCAAGAGCCTGGATTCGTAGGGGGCCGACCGGCCCGTCGAAACGGGACCGGGCGGCGGTTTGCGGCGACGCCGGGGCCCGTGCTAAGGTCCCCGCAACGTCGGAGTCCTCGGAGGAGAGGGCTCGGCCGCGAAGCGAGACCCCAGCTCAAGATCGCGACCCTGGACTGTTCCGGCTGACCCCGAGACCCGCGCAACCCGCAGCGCACCGGAACGTCCCGCCAGGAGACCTGTATTGCTGAACGCCTGGGACGGCGTGCTGCGTGCCACCACGCGCCTTCGTCCCCGACACGTCGACCGATCCGCGGCCGTGACGCGCCTGCACCGGGGGACGGTGCGCGTGATGCGTCGTCTCGTGGATCTGGCCACCGGCCATCCCACGATCGCTGCCTCGTCCGCGCCCCGCGCGTTGCCCCGGCATGACGCGCGCCGGCTGCTGACCCAGGCGCGCCGCCGGGCCGTCGCCCGACGCCATCTCCTCCTCCGGCTCACCTCCGAGCGGACCGTGCCGCTGGCCGTCGCGCTCGTCGTCCTCGTCGCGGGCGTCATCACCCTCGGTCCCTCGGTCGTCCGACCGGTCGGCGCGGCCCAGGCCGCCCCCCAGGCCGTGCGGATCGCGATCGGCGGCGGCGTGACCGGCGCCGTGGACGAGGCGTACTCGCAGACGGAGCTCGCCGGCTTGCTCGGCGTCGACCCCGGCGGGACAGGGCTCGGCACTGCGATCGACGACGGAACCCTCTACAAGCCGGTCGCGGTCGACACGAGCATCGAGACCTCGAGCGGCCTGCTGCGCCACTACACCGTCAAGTCGGGCGACTCGCTCAGCGCCATCGCGAGCAAGTATCACGTCTCGATGATGACGATCTGGTGGGCCAACCACCTCACCTCGAAGGACGCGCTCCACATTGGCGAGAACCTGGTCATCCCGCCGGTCGATGGCCTCGTCGTAACGGTCCAGGCCGGCGACACGCTCACCTCGCTCGCGACGAAGTACAAGATCACCGGCACGGCGATCGTCACCACCAACGAGCTCACCGACACGAACCTCATCGTCGGCGAGGTCCTGATCATGCCGGGCGCCAAGGGCGCGCCCATCCCGGTGCCGAAGATCACGGTCGCCCGCAGTGGCGGCAGCGGCACCTTCACCTACACCGGTGGCGCCTGGAAGTGGCCGGTCGTCGGCGGCGGCAACTACATCAGCCAGTACTTCTGGTCCGGCCATCCCGGCGTCGACATCGCGGCGTCGTACGGCACGCCGATCGTGGCGCCCCTCGCCGCGCGGGTCATCTACGCGGGCTGGAACGACAACGGCGGCGGCTACCAGGTCTGGCTGAACTTCGGGAACGGCCTCTACAGCGGCATGTACCACATGTCCTCCGTGTCGGTCAGCGTCGGCCAGGTGGTGTCGCGCGGCCAGCAGGTCGGGCGGATCGGCCAGAGCGGCTGGGCGACGGGACCGCACTGCCACTTCGAGGTCTGGATCGGCTACCCGTGGAAGAGCGGGTCGTACCGCGTCAATCCCCTGCGGTACTACTGAGCCAGGGCCCTCGCCGCTGAGCTGCCGCCGGCGCCGGTGCCGGCACCGACCATCGCGGCGGCTCGCGCAGCCCGTGCGAAGATAGGTTCCAGATGTTCCTCGACCAGGTGAAGGTGTGGCTGCGCGCCGGCGACGGCGGCGACGGCGCCTCGACCTTCCGGCGCGAGGCCCATGTCCCACGGGGCGGACCCGATGGCGGCGACGGCGGGCGCGGCGGGACCATCCATCTCCGCGTCGATCCGGGCCAGACGACCCTCCGCGACTTCCGCTACCACCACCACTTCCGGGCGACGCCCGGCGGTCGGGGCACCGGGGCGAAGCGCCACGGCAAGGCCGGCGACGACCTGATCCTCGACGTCCCGCCCGGCACCGCGGTCTACGACGACGCGAGCGGCGAGCTCCTCGCCGACCTCGTCGCCACCGGCCAGTCGGTCGTGGCGGCGCACGGCGGCCGCGGCGGTCTCGGCAACACCCATTTCGCGACATCGACCCACCAGGCGCCGAAGCACGCCCAGAAGGGCGAGCCGGGGGAGGAGCGCTGGGTCCGTCTCGAGCTCCGGCTCATCGCCGACATCGGCCTCGTCGGCCTGCCGAACGCCGGCAAGTCGACGCTGCTCGCCGCGCTGACCGCCGCCCGCCCGAAGATCGCCGACTACCCGTTCACGACCCTCGAGCCGAACCTCGGCGTCCTCGAGCTGCCGGATGGCCGGCGCCCCACGATCGCCGACGTCCCCGGCCTCATCGAGGGCGCCAGCGAGGGGGCGGGGCTCGGCCACGCGTTCCTCCGCCACATCGAACGGACGCGGGTCCTGCTCCACGTCGTGGACGGTGCCTCGCGGGATCCGGCCTGGGATTGGGGCGTGATCCGCGACGAGCTCGCGGCCCACGACCCGGCGCTGCTCGCGAAGCCGACGCTCGCGGTCTTCAACAAGCTCGACCTGGCGATGGCCGCCGAGGCATGGCCGGCCTTCCGGGCCGCCCGTCAGCGCGACGGCATCCCGGCGGCCGCGATCGCTGCCGCCAACGGCGACGGGATCGAGGGCCTCATCGCCGCGGTCGCCGAGCTCCTGCCGAGCGCCGAGGAGCTGGCCGCGCCGCCGGAGCCGGCCGGCGTCGTCGTCCACCGGATCGAGCCGCTCGACGAGCCGGTGACCGTGACCCGCGAACCCGACGGGGCGTTCCGGATCCACAGCCGGCGGCTCGAGCGGCTGGCGGACCGGATCGACTTCTCGATCGACGAATCGGTCCAGCGCTTCCAGCGCGACCTCGAGCGATTCGGGGCCGACGCGGAGCTGCGGCGGGCCGGCGTCGACGATGGCGACACCGTCCGGATCGGGGGCCACGAGCTGGAGTGGGCGGCCGCGCCGTGGGAACCGGCGCGATGACCGTGGCGGCCCCCGCCCCCGTGCGACCCGGCTCGATCGGGATCATGGGCGGGACGTTCGATCCCATCCACGTCGGCCATCTCGCGATCGCCGAGGAGGCCCGCGAGGTCCTCGGCCTCGAGCGCGTCCTGTTCATTCCGGCGAGCATCCCGCCGCACCGGCAGGCGGCCTCGGTCGCCCCGGCGGCCGATCGGGCGGCGATGGTCGAGCTCGCGATCGAGGGCAACGCGGCCTTCGAGCTGAGCCGGATCGAGCTGGAGCGCGCCGGCCCGTCCTACACGAGCGACACCGTGGCGGCCCTCGCCGCCGCGGAGCGCGCCGCCGGGCGCGTGCCGGACCTGACGTTCATCCTCTCCGCCGAGACGCTCCACGACCTCCCGGGATGGCATGAGCCGGAGCGACTCGTCGATGCGTGCCGGATCGCGGTCGTGCCGCGCGAGGGCTACCCGGCGCCGGACCCCGCCTGGCTCTCGTCGGCCTTCCCTGGCCGCGAAGACCGCTTCGACCTGCTCGAGGGTCCGCGCCTCGGGCTGTCGTCGACCTCGGTCCGAGAGCGTGTCGCCGCCGGCCGCTCGATTCGCTACATCGTTCCCCCGGCAGTCGCGCGCTACATCGGCGACCATGGGCTCTACCGCGCCCCGGCGCGCGCTGCCTCGTGACCCGCGACGCGAGCGGCGATCTCACCCGCAACCTGACCCGCAAGCCGACCCAGGAGGATCTCGACCCGGTGACCGATGCCGCGACCAGGCCCCGCCCCGACGGGCTGCCTTCCCGCCGAACGACGCGAGTGACGCCGGCCGCCGAGGCGCCCATCGAGGCGTCATCCGGGGAGGGCGCTCCGGGCAAGGCCACCACCCGGGCCGGCCGCACCCGCAAGGCGGCCGCGGCGGCTGCGGGGGTCGCGGCCGTCCCGGAGGAGCGCTCGTCGATCGAGCTCGCTCGCCGGATCGTCGAGCTCGCCGAGGACAAGAAGGCCGCCGACATCGCCCTCCTCGACCTGACCGGCCTGACGACCCTCGCCGACTACTTCGTCATCTGCTCGGGCGGCTCGGACCGCCAGCTCGACGCGATCGCCAACGGCATCGTGAGCAGCCTCCGGGACGAGAAGGTCCGGCCGTTCGGGCGCGAGGGCACGGCCGCCTCGCACTGGATCCTGGTCGACTTCGGGTCGGTCATCGTCCACGTGTTCACGCCGCCGGAGCGAGATTTCTACCAGCTCGAGCGGCACTGGGCCGAGGCGAAGACCATCCTTCGCGTCCAGTAGCGGCCGGCCACCGGCCGCGGCCTGACGCCGCGTCGCGCCTCGGTTGCGCCTCGGTCTTGCCTCCGTCGCGCCTCGGCCGACGGGCCGTTGCGCGCGGACACCGGTGGGCGGAGGCGGAGGTACGGGGCCGCGGGTGACCCTCGGGTCATGCCGTGAGGTCCGGACGGCTCCCTAGCATCCCGGGCATTGGATGGCACCTCGCCACCCCCTCCGAGTGAGTGAGCCCGCATCGATGTTGTCGTCCGAGCGAGAGCGCTGCCCCGCCTGTCGCCGACCCCTGATCGGCAGCCGCTTCGACACCACGTTCCGCCTCGTCGACGGCAGCGAGCGGCTGTGCTTCGGGATCCCGGGCGGGCTGTGCCAGGCGTGCCACCAGCTCTACATCGACCCCGACCTCATCGAGCTGCTCGACCTCGGCAAGGGCCGCTGCACGTTCGCGATCGAGAGTGATCTCGTCCTCCAGGAGCAGGCCTGGCTGGCCTGACCCTCCGGCGCGACGCCTGCGAGCGCCCGCGCGACGCCCGGCCTCGGCCGCCTCAGGCAGGCGCCACCCGGTCGGTGATCCAGAGGTCGAACGCGAGGCGCTGACGCGCCGCGTCGGCCGCGCGCCCACCAACGCCCTTCACCATCGCATCCAGCTCGAGCAGGCCCTCGAGCGCCGACTCCAGCTCGGGCAGCGACCAGCCCGCCGCCTGCCGGACGAGGATCTCGGCCCGGAACGGCTGGAGCCGCATCGACCGCACGAGCGATCCCGGCGTCTCACCGCTCGCGATTCGATCGGCGACCTCGATCAGCTCCCGGATCCGCCGATGGAGGACCGCGAGCAGCACCGGCTCCGGCGTTGCGTCGAGGAGGCGCTCCAGGAATTCGAGCGAGCGAGCTCGCTGGCGCATCCCGACGGCGTCGACGAAGCCCCAGATCGAGCCCGGGACGGCTTCCGCGACGAGGTCGCGAACGTCCTCCGTTGTGACGGGTGCGCCATCGATGTGGCGGAGCCCGAGCTTCTCCAGCTCCATGACCGCGAGCCGGCCCTGCTGGCGACGATCGACGTCGCCCTCCCGGACGAAGCCGCCGACCCGCGTCGCGAGCTCGCGGGCCGCGCCGGGCCCCAGCGTGACGCCGCGCTCCCGGGCACGCGCCTCGAGCCAGCCAGCGAGCCCGCCCTCGCGGGGCGCCTCGAATCGCCGGATCTCGCCCCCGGCCGCCCGGATCGCCTCGACGATGGCCTTGCCCGGCGGCTCCCGCGTGCCGCTGTCGGTCTCCTCGAGGATGACGAGGCCGTTGCCCGGCGCGAGGACCGCGAGCGCCCCGAGGAGCGCATCCCGGTCCGCGGTCCGGCGCGTGGCGTTGCCGATCCCGCTGACGAGGACGAGCACGCCCGAGCCGAACATGACCCCCGTCGCGACGCGTTCGGCGAGGTCGGCGAGGCCCGTCCGCGGGTTGCCCGCCTCGATCTGGATCCGGGCACGCTCAGGCGCCCCGTCCGGGAAGCGCGTCGCATCGTGGCGGAAGGCCTCCGCGGCGGCCTCGATGCC
>JACQEG010000060.1 GCA_016200665.1 Chloroflexota bacterium
GTCAGGCGCCCGAGGACGCTCCCGAGCGGCCCCGGCCGGCCGCTCGCCCACGCCCGGACCAGCTCATTGGCCCGCTCGCGCGAGAGGGTGTCGCCGGTCCGTCGCTCGTCCTGCCGCGGCGTCTGCTGCTCGACCGTCATGGGACGGTGAGGATACATCCGGGCTGGCCCACGCCAGACTCGGTGCCACGCCGGGCGACGGGCCGCCGAGCCTGTGGCGGCCTATGTCATATGAGCCCCGGGCCACTAGCAGCCCTCGGCGAGGTCAAACGGGGTCTGAATTGGGGCTCCACTCCCGAGCACGACCTTCTGGTCGACTGGCCCCGGCATCGCAGCGCTTAGGAGCTGGGATCCGGTGCCCTCGTCGCTGAGGACGACCTGCCAGGGCAGCTGCGGCGGCCGCGGTGTCGACAACCCTTCGTTGATCGTGAAGGTCGTGCTCCCGGCGACGACCGCGCTCCAGGAGCCATTGATCTCGACCCGGACCGGTGCATCCCTCAGGTTCACGATCTTGAGGTGGAACCCGCCGCATGCATTGGACGGCAGCCCCGCATACGGGTCTTGCGAGCCCGTGGGCGACGGGCTTGAGGCAGCGTCGCAGCCCACGAGGAACACAAGGATGCCGAGCATGATGCTCAGTCGGCGGACTCTCGCTCCCATTCGGTCCGGAGATTCGGACATCGCACGAAACCTTCCAAGTGCCGTCATGCCCGTTCGCTCAACGTTCGTGAGTGTCACGGGTACGGCATAGTCGCTTCGTGATCGGCATCGCGACCGGCCCGCTGCCTGTCCGCGCTGAGGCGTTGAGGTGGGCCACGCAGCAACTCCAGGGCAAGGCGGAGCTTGTCGGTGTTCGGGCGCTGACCGGCGGCCGCTCGCACTCCAATCACGTGTTGGCGTTCCAGACACCGAGCGGGCGGCTGCGGGTGGTGCTCCGCCGCTGGACACGAGTCGGGTGGCAGGACGATGACCCCGATTTCACCGCAGAGCGAGAAGCATCCGTACTCCTGCGACTCGAGGCTGCGGGCGTACCTGCACCGCGCCTCATCGGCGTCGACCCATCAGGCCTAGCGGTCGGCGTACCGGCCATTCTCGAAACCTTCGTAGCCGGTCGCCGGCTTGTTCGCCCGGTTGCACCGATCTCGTTTGCCGAGCGACTCGCAATCCCGATCGGGATCGTTCAGGCGGTGCCAATCGGGCGAGCCCCGAGCAGCGAGGCGTACGCGTATCGACGCTTCCATCCAGTGGGCACGCTTGCCCCACCGGGCTGGGCTCGCGATGTGACGGCGTGGAACCATGCGATCCAGGTCGTCCAAGGCTCGATGCCACCTGCCAGGACCGTGTTCATCCATAGGGACTACCACCCCGGCAACGTGCTTTGGGTGACAAGCACCGCTGGTTGGGCAGTGTCGGGGCTCGTCGACTGGACCGGGGCGTCAGCCGGGCCAGCACCGATCGACGTCGGCCACATGCGCTTCAATCTGGCCGCCAGTTACGGGCCTGCACTCGCCGATGCCTTCCTTGATGAGGCCCGTCGCGCGGGTGTCGCGGATGACTTCGGGCCGGAGTGGGATCTCTGGACAGCCCTCGACGTGGTCCCAGACATCGATCCAGACGAGGAGAGCGCCGCCGCGCTGGCCCGGATAGAGCGACATGTCGTTACCGCACTGAGTGCAGTCGGGGCGTAGCTGCGTACCTCGCTCGACGTTACGACACGCGACGGTCAGCCGCCGAATCGTGTCAGGGCACTCACATGACAGGCGGCACCTTCCGGTGACGAGCCGGTTCGACCACGGTCGAGCGGGTCCGCCAGATACGTCGCTGTTCGCCTTCAGGACCCTGCGCCGACCGTGAGCGCGCGATCGAGGTCGCGCCACAGGTCGTCGACGTGCTCCAGGCCGACGCTCATGCGGATGAGCGTCTCTGGCGTCCCTGCGGCCCGCTCGGAGGCGTACCGGGCGCGGCGCTCCAGCGTCGTCTCGGTGCCGCCGAGGCTGGTGGCATGGACGATCAGCCGGCACGCCTCGCACACGCGCTGGGCGTCCTCGCCCGTGCCCGCCGTCTCGAACGACACGATCGTCCCGGACCCCGGATGGCGAACGCGATCGACGCGAGGATGCGCGGCGAGCCGCGCGGCCAGCTCGCTTGCCGTCGCCTGGGCCCGTGCGAGGCGAGCGGGCAGCGTCCGGAGACCGCGAAGGGCGAGATAGGCCTCGAGGACGCCCGGGGTGGCGCCCGTCGCGTGGCGCCGATCGAGGAGGCGCCGCTGGAACGCCGGGTCGGCCGCGACGACGGCGCCGAGCAGGAGATCCGAGTGGCCGCCGATCAGCTTCGTGCCGGAGTGCAGGACGAGGTCGGCGCCAAGCGTGAGCGGTGTCTGCCCGAGCGGGGTGGCGAACGTGTTGTCGACCACGACGAGGGCTCCGGCCTCCTTCGCGACGCCGATCACAGCCGGGAGATCGACGACGTCGAGCATCGGGTTGGTCGGCGACTCGATCCAGACGAGGTTGGCTCCGGCGATGGAGTCGGCCAGGCCGGCAACGGTCAGCTCCGCGTGTGTCTCGAGCTTGAGCTGGCCGCGGCGTTCGCGCTCGCGAAGCTGCTCGGTGACCCCGAAGTACGGCGCGCGCTGGGCGATGACCCGCGCCCCGACGGGCAGCTCGTCGAGAATCGCGCTGCTCGCGGCGAGACCCGAGGCAAAGGTCACGCAGTGGCCGTGCTCGAGCGCGCCGAGCGCCACCTCGAACGCCTCCCAGCCGGGATTGCCCTCGCGGGCGTAGCTGATGTCGCCGCCGTGGTGGAACGTCGATGCCGGCACGATCGGGCTGTTGAGCGGCGCCCCCGCCGTCCGGGCCGGACGCCCGGCGGTCACGGCGATCGTCTCGGGGTGCAGCGGCTCGTCCATTCGATCTCCCTCGACGCTCGGCTCGCCGCTCCGGGTCAGCTGCCGAAGCGGGTGCGTGGCTTGGGGGGCAGGCGGCGCTTGCCGGCGACGAGGAAGTGACTGAACCAGTCGCGGACCTGGATGAGGTTCTCGACGCGGCGGAACGGCGTGCCCGAGCGGGTCAGCTCGTGGGTCTCGTCGGGTACGCGCATGAGCCGGACCGGCCGTCGCAGGCGGCGAAGCCGGTTGAAGAACACCTCGGCCTGGCCCATCGTCGTCCGGATGTCCTTCTCCGCGTGCTGGATGAGCAGCGGCGTGTGGACGTCGTCCGCGAAGGTCAGCGGGGACTGGAGGCGGAATCGCTCCTGGTCCTCCCAGGTCCACGCGCCGAACTCCTGGCTGGGCCACTCGGTGCCACCGAGGTCGCCGGTCAGGAACAGCATCTCGAGGTGGTTGACCGATCGGGCGGTGAAGGCCGCCTTGAAGCGCTGGTCGTGGCCGACGATCCAGCTCGTGAGGTAGCCACCGTACGAGCCGCCGGTCACCCCGAGCCGGTCGGGATCCGCCAGGCCGTCGGCCACGAAGGCATCGACGATCGCGAGGACGTCGCGGGTGGGCCCCGGGCCCCAGTCGTTGATGTTGCCCTCGTTGAAGTCGCGGCCGTAGCCCTCGGAGCCGCGCGGGTTGGCGTAGGCGACGGACATGCCGGCGCCGGCGAGGACCTGGAACTCCCAGAACGGCGCCCAGCCGTAGAGGGTGTGCGGGCCGCCATGGATCTGGAGGACCGTCGGGCGCGCGCCGTCGCCGCTCGGGATGAGCCAGCCCTGGACCTCGTGCCCGTCGACCTTGGCCCAGCGCTCGACGGGAGCCCGCAGCTCGACCTCGCCCAGGAGGTTGTGGTTGAGGCTGGTCAGCGCATCGAAGGACTTCGGCTTGCCGCGGGCTGGCAGCGTGGTGGTCACGACGTCGGGCAGCTCCACCGCGGTCGATCGGACGGCCGCCAGGCGGAGCGTGCCGGCGGAGCCGGGCGCCGCGACTGCATCGAAGCCCGACAGGTACTGCCTGTCGTCGGTCAGCCGCTCGAGGTCGCCGCTCGAGGTCGAGATGCGCCACAGCTCATGGGCACCGCGGTACGGCGCCAGGAAGAGCAGCGCCGAGCCGTCCGGCGTCGCGAGGAGCCGGGCGCCTTCCCCGATCGTGAGGTCGCTGTTCATGGTCGAGCCGGGCATGACGTCGTGGCGCGAGGAGAGGTCCCGGCCGCCGCGAGCGTCGGAGCCGTCCGCGGGGAACAGCCAGATCTCGTTGCGGTAGGCCTGGTGGATGAGATGGCCGCCGATGACGGCGATCCGCCTGCCGTCGGGCAGCCACTCGGGCGAGAAGAACACGCCGTCCGGATGCTCCGCGACGGGCGTGAGCCGGCCCGACGTGACATCGAGCGAAAGCACCCGCAGGCGGAACCGGAGATCGTAGTCGCGGCCCGGGCGGGTGGTGATCGCGAGGCGTGACCCGTCCGGGCTCCACGCGATCTCCTCGACGCCCGCCGGGAGCGAGGTCAGCCGCCGGGCCTCGCCGGACTCCGCGTCGACGAGCCAGACCTGGCTCGTGCGGTGCTCCGTGAAGCCGGGGCCGTTCTGCTGGTAGTGGAGGCGGTCAGCGAAGCGGTAGTCGCTCGGGGGCGGCGAGCCCGGCTTGCCGTCCGGCGCTTTCTGGCGAGCCCGATCGTCGGCCTTCTTGGTGGCCGCGACCGACGCCGAGAGCACGGCGATCGTCTTGCCGTCGGGCGACCACTCGAACGTGTCGACGCCGCGCGGCAGGTCCGTGAGCCGGCGTGCCTCGCCCGGCCCGTCGATCGGCAGGAGGTGGATCTGGGTGCCATCCTCGCGGTCCTTCGGCGCGGTCGGCTCCTCTTCGACGATCGGCCGCCGATCGGACAGGAACGCCAGCTGACGTCCATCCGGCGACCAGCGCGGGTGGCCGTCGCGGCGGGCACCGAGGGTCAGCGGCCGGGCCGGCTCCGAGCCGTCCGTCGGCGCGATCCACAGGGCGGTGGCATAGCCCTCGAAGGTGGGCCTGACGCGCTGGACGGAGAAGGCCACCCGGCTGCCATCCGGCGATAGGCGCGGGCTGGTCGGGATGACGATCCGATAGAGGTCGTCGGGTCGCGGGGCACGTCGATCGGAAGCGGTCACAGGTGATCCCCTGGTGGTCGCCGGCGCAGCGCGGAATCGGGGGGCCGCGGCAGGCGACGGGGCCGAGTCTAGCGGCTAGGATCGGCCCGATGTCCGACCAGCTGTCGCTGCGGCTCGAGTCGGCGGTGCCGAACCTCCCCGCCACGCTGCGCCCGATGCTGGACCGGCCGCTGCCGGAGGCATTCGACTCTCCCGCCCACCTCTTCGAGCCGATCTGGGGCGGTGTGCGGGCGCTCGCCTTCATCGGTCCCGCCGAGGCCCAGGGCATGGGCAACGTGACCTTCATGACCGAGTCCGGCGAAGCGATCCAGCCGACGCCGATCGATCTTGCGGGCCTGGCGGCACGAGTCGCCGCCCGCTCGGCAGTGCTCGACGGCGAGCTGGTCGTCGTCGACGCCGAGGGTCGCCTCGACGGCTCCGAGCTGGAGCGACGCCTCGCCGGCGAGGCTGGCCGGCCCCTCGCCTATCTCGCCTTCGACCTCCTCGACCTCGACGGCAGCCCCCAGCTCAGGCTCCCGCTCGAGAAACGCCGCGCGCTGCTGCGGCGGGTCCTGCGACCGGGCGACGAGCTGGTCGCGGTGCCCGCGATCGCAGACGAGGGCCGGGCGCTCTTCGCCGCCGTCGCGGCCCAGGGCCTCGCGGGGATCCGCGCTCGGCAGCGATCCAGCCCGTACCTGCCCGGTGTCCGGAGCCGGCTGTGGCGCTCGATCGCCGTGACGCCGGGGCTCCGCGCCCAGGCCGACCTCGCGGCGGCCTCTCCCGAATCCGACTCGCTGGCCACCGCTGGTCGCGGGCCGGGCACCGTCAGTGGCGAGGCGCCCGTCCTGGCGATCATCGCCCGGTTGCCGTTGGGCCTGGAGGACGAGCCGACCGCGGGCTGATCCCGGTCTCGGCGACGAGCTGAACCCCGCCTCCGGCGAGGGCTGATCAGACCGGCGGGTGGACCACCGCGCCGACGATCGCCCGGAGCCCGGGCCGCTGGCCGTACA
>JACQEG010000069.1 GCA_016200665.1 Chloroflexota bacterium
CCTCCACGCGAGGCGGCCTCTCGCCCGCGTGACGATGCGACGGCGCGTGGAGAGCGCATCGTCACGGTCGGCGCGGGCATGCCTCCAGGCTGGCCATCGAGATGGCGGCCGTGCAGTCGTACGTGGCCTCGACCAGCTGGCGAATCTGCGGCTGAGCCTGCGCCAGCGGGAACCACGACGGATCCAGGACCAGGTAGCGCGGCACCGGCGACGACAGGCAGGACAGGTTGTCCGCGTAGCTCCCGAGGTCGAGGAGGAACGCGTTCCGCGGGAAGATCCCGCGCTGGAGCCAGACCGGGGATGGGTATCGACAGTCCGTGGGATTGCCCAGGTGGTAGGGCACGTCCCCCCAGGTGAGGTACAGCACCGGGGTCGCGCGCCCGATCTCCCGGCTCAGGGCGATGAGCTGGCCGTCCACGGCGGCGGAGCGATTGGCCCACTGGTCGGTGTGCCAGGGCGTCGACCGACCATCGAGCGACCACGCCGCGTTCGGCGCGAGCACGGGGGCCAACCCCAGGAGCGCGGCCACGCCGACGACAACCGCCGTCGTGGCTTGCCTTGGGCGCCAGCCGGTCAGGGCCTCCGGCGCGAATGCCGCGACGAGGCCCAGACCGAGCGCCACCGCGGCGATGGCCGCCATCGCCGGAATCGGATGGCGGTCCGCGATCGCGGGCACGGACAGGAGCACGGTCGTCCCGATCGCAAGGAGCGCGGGCGCCACGACGAGGACCCACGAGATCCGGCCGGTCGCCCGCCACCAGCGGACGGCGGCGAGCGCCACGAGGCCCGCCGCCAGCGGAGCGACCGGCGTCAGGTGATAGAGGATCCACTCCGCCTGGAGGACGAGCGGGCCGCAGGCCAGGGCAAGGGCCGCGCCGCCGGCCAGGACGATGCCCGCCCGGTCGCGCCAGCGCGGAGCGATCCGGGCCAGTGTCAGGATCGCCGCCGGGGCCCCGGCGATGATCGGGACGAGGGCCACCTGATTGCCCAGCGATTCGAGCGCGTCGATGGCGTCCCGGACGTTCAGGCGCGCCCGCAACGGCGAATTCGGGTTCAGGCGTGACAGGTCGAGCATCCAGTCGCGCTCGAATGGGACGACGAAGAGCACGAGACCGAGCCACGCCAGGCCCCAGGCGGCCGCCCCCACGGTGGCGGCGACGGCCCGGCGCCGGTCAAGGAGCCAGATGAGGAGGATCGCGAGCGGCGCCAGCGGGAGGGTGCCGAGCTTGACCGCAACGGCGAGGGCGACGAGCAACCCGCTCACGGCCCCCGCCACGCTCGCGCGGCGTGGCAGGAGCGCGGCAGGGATCGCGAGCACGACGACGAGGCTGGCGACCCACTCGGGCTGGAGGAAGTCCCAGGCCGGCGGGAAGGCGAGCGCGAACGCCGCCGCGAGCGCGACGGCGATGCTCTCGGCCCGGCCCAATCGCGGCTCGAGTGCGCGCCGCAGGACGAACGCGGCACCGCCGCACGCCGCGATCGCGAGCAGCCGCAGTGCCGCCTCGAAGATGGCGTGGCCGGATGCCGCTCCGGTGAGCGGTCCGAGGACGTCGCCGATGCCCGAGAAGATCAGCCGATAGGCGATCGGACGGCTCGCGAAGGTGTCGACGAAGGTTGCGCCGGCGGCTTCGTGGCTCGAGAGGCTGCCGAGGACGAACTGGACCTCCCCGTTGAGCCCGACGCGGAGCGACAACAGGCTGGCGATGAGCCCCACGACGACGGCGATCGCGAGCGCCGGGCCGCGGGACGACCGCGTCGTGGCCACCGCGCCGTTCAGCGCCTGCGGCGCGGCGGCCGCGTGCCCGTACGGTGACGGATGTTCGGGGTGACGGTGCGATCCCAGGTGGGTCGCTCCAGCCAGCGCGCCTGCCAGCCCGTCTGGTCCTCGTGCTCGTCCCTGATCCCGGGCAGCCAGTCCGCCGCGGTGCCCTCCGCGATCGCGGAATCGACCGCCGCCTCGACGAGCTCGACCGGGTTCTCGCCCGCGGGCAGGACCTCGACCGATGCCACCTCGAGCGTCGTCGCCGACGCCTCGTCCAGCTCCTGCTTCGCGCCGGCGGCGCCATGCCGGGTCGGGCTGCGCTGGGCGGCGAGCTCGGCCGCCCGGGCCACGACGACGGACTGGTCCTCCGAGAGCACCCGCAGCCGGATCTGCTGGATCTCGTCGCGGAGCGCCGCCGCGCGCTCGAACTCGAGCTCCTTCGCCGCCGAGCGCATCTCGGCCTCCATCCGGGCGATGAGCTGCTCGACCTTCTTCGTGTCGAGCTCGGCCAGCCGCTCGTCCCGGAGCTCCCGCTCGGAGGCGTAGACGATGGTGCCCTCGGCGACCGTCCGGAGCTGGTCGTTCAGGTCACGGATGCCCTTGACGATCGTGGCCGGCACGATTCCGTGCTCGGTGTTGTAGCGCGCCTGGACGGCGCGCCGCCGATCCGTCTCGCCGATCGCGGCCTTCATCGAGTCGGTCATCGTGTCGGCGTACATGACGACCTCGCCGCCGATGTTCCGAGCCGCCCGGCCGATCATCTGGATGAGCGACCAGGCCGAGCGGAGGAAGCCCTCCTTGTCGGCGTCGAGGATGGCCACGAGCGTGACCTCGGGCAGGTCGATGCCCTCGCGCAGGAGGTTGATCCCGACGACGACGTCGAAGACGCCGAGCCGGAGGTCGCGCAGGATCGCGACCCGCTCCAGGGTGTCGACCTCGGAGTGGAGGTACTGGACCTTGACCCCGAGCTCGCGGAGGTAGTCGGTCAGGTCCTCGGCCATTCGCTTGGTGAGCGTCGTCACGAGGGCCCGCTCGCCGCGATCGACGCGGGCCTTGATCTCCTCCATGAGGTCGTCGATCTGGCCTTCGGTCGGGCGAACGGTGATCGCCGGGTCGACGATCCCGGTCGGGCGGATGAGCTGCTCCGCGATTCGCTCGCTCCGCTCCAGCTCGTATGGCCCGGGCGTCGCCGAGAGGTAGATCGCCTGGTGGACCGACGATTCGAACTCCTCGAACGTCAGCGGCCGGTTGTCGAGCGCGGAGGGCAGCCGGAATCCGAAGTCGACCAGGATCTCCTTGCGGGTCCGGTCGTTCTTGTACATCCCGACGACCTGCGGAATCGTCATGTGCGATTCGTCGGCGACGAGCAGCCAGTCCGGCGGGAAATAGTCGAGCAGGGTCCACGGTCGTGAGCCGGCGGCGCGGCGCGACAGGTGCCGCGAGTAGTTCTCGACGCCCGAGCAGAAGCCGAGCTCGCGGAGCATCTCCAGGTCGAAGGTCGTTCGCTGCCGCAGCCGCGCCCCCTCGAGCTCGCGGCCCTCCGCCTCGAGCTGGCCGACCCGCTCCTCCATCTCGGCCTCGATGTCGACGACGGCGGCCTTGAGCTTGTCCTGCGGCGTCACGTAGTGGCTCGCGGGATAGACGTTCACGTCCTTGCGCTCGGCCAGGAGCTCACCGGTCAGCGGGTCGAGCTCGGTGATCCGCTCGACCTCGTCGCCGAAGAACTCGACTCGCACGACCGACTCCTCGGAGGCCGGCCGGAATTCGAGCGTGTCGCCGCGCACCCGGAACCTCGCGCGCGCCAGGTCCGCGTCGTTGCGTTGGTACTGGAGATCGACGAGGTGGCGCAGGACGGTGTCGCGGCGGTACTGGCCACCGACTCGAAGTCGCAGGACCGTCGCGCCGTAGTCGACCGGGGCGCCGATGCCGTAGATGCAGCTGACGCTCGCCACGACGATGACGTCGCGGCGCTCGAAGAGGGCGTGGGTCGCGGCATGTCGCAGCCGGTCGATCTCGTCGTTCCGGCTGGAGTCCTTCTCGATGTAGGTGTCCGAGCGCGGCAGGTACGCCTCGGGCTGGTAGTAGTCGAAGTAGCTGACGAAGTACTCGACGGCGTTCTCCGGGAAGAAGTCCCGGAACTCCGCGTACAACTGCGCGGCGAGCGTCTTGTTGTGGGACAGGACGAGGGTCGGCCGGTTGATCTGCTCGATGACCTTGGCCAGGGTGAAGGTCTTTCCGGTGCCGGTCGCTCCGAGCAGCGTCTGATGGCGCAGGCCCTTTCGGACGCCGTCCGTCAGGCGCTCGATGGCGGTCGGCTGGTCGCCCGTCGGCTCGAACGGGGCGACGAGGCGGAAGTCCGGCACGCTCCAAGTCTACCAGTCCGACCCGGCTATCGAACAGGCGTTCGCCAGTCGCGGTGGGCGCCGCGTGGCGTCGAGAGGCCGGACCGATGGCGGTGCGTGCTGGTACCACCCGCCCATATCGACCCCGGACCCGGCTGGTGACACTCCTCAACGCCAGTCGACGCATCGCGGGGGCATGCGCCCGACATCAGTCACCGAGTACGGCGGAGGATCGAGCAGCCTCATGGAGATGGAGTACCGGGACAACAGCCGGCGGGGCAAGCTCATCATCGTCCTCGGCCTGATCCTCGCCCTCCTGGCGGGCGCCACCTCGTTCTACCTCCTGAACCAGGCGTCCCAGACGTCGAGCCAGGGGCCGACGAAGAAGGCCAGCGTCGTCGTCGCGGCGAAGGACATCGCAGCTCGGACGCCGGTCCTGGCCGGTGACGTCGCCCTGCGCGAGGTGGTCCTCGATCCGGTGACCCAGGTCGGCGTCCTCACCAAGCTCGACGACGTCCTCGGCAAGGTCCTCGCCGTGCCGGTCCTTGCCGGCCAGCCGATCTACAAGACGATGGTCTCGTCGTCGTCGAGCGCGGCGGGCTTCGACATCCTTGGTCCGACCGAAACCGTCGGCCCCGATTCCGAGTACTGGCGCGCCGTGTCGATCACGATCCCGGACGATCGTGCGGTCGCCGGCCTCCTCCAGCCCGGCCAGACGGTCGACATCATCATGACCGCCACGATCAACGTCCCGGCACCGCTGGCCTCGTCCGGCTACTACGCCGACACGAGCACCAAGGTCACCTACCAGGACGTGGTCATCCTCGCCCGGGTCGCGAGCGCGTACATCATCCGGTGCTCGCTCTCGGTCGCCGAGGAGATCTCGCACATGTCGGCGAGCGGCAACGCCCAGTTCAGCGCGGTCCTTCGACCCGACCAGGACGTCCGCTTCGTCGATGTCACGAACCTCGGGGCCACGACGAACCGGATCCTGCAGAAGTACGGCCTGCCGTGGCCGGTCGTCTACCCGCAGGAGAGCGGCCCGATCCCGCATCAGCCGCCGCTCCAGACGCCGACGCCGCCGCCCAGCCCAGCTCCCGCGACGCCGACGCCCGTCCCCTCGCCGTAGCCCGGAGCGGCAGCCGCCGCTCCCCCACCCCCGTCCCGATTCGAAGCCGGCCCGACCCTCGGGCCGGCTTCACGATTCCCGACGCGCAACCGGAGGCTCCCGGCGTGGGTAGGAGCCCACGACCGCCGACGCTGGCACGTACCAAGACTGTTGGTATACGGCGCAGATCGGGCCGGCCGGACGCGTTCACCGCGCCTTGGACGCCTCGAGTCACGCTCGATGGCGGTTGGCTGCTGTGCCGCGCGCTCCGTTTGGCGGTCTATCCGTCGCCGAGCACCAACATGCTTGGTATCTGACAGCAGAAGCTCGCGGTCACCAGGCTCGCGATCGGGCTCGCGGGCACCCGGGCCCGCGGCCGCCGACGGGCCGTCAGGAGCGCTCGATCGCGGCCTTGACAGCTTCCTTCCAGGCCTGCAGGACGGCGTCCCGAGCAGCCGCCTCGGACCCGCTGGTGTCGATGACCCGCGTCGCATGCGGCCGAAGGCGAGTCGCGGGATCGGCCTGGGCGGCGATCCGCGCCTCCGCGGTGGCCGCGTCGAGGCCACGTGCCCCCAGCCGCGATCGCTGAGCCGCCGCGTCGCAGACGACGAGCCAGACCTCGTCGCAGAACGTCGCCAGGCCGCCCTCGATGAGCTTGATCGCCTCGATGACCACGCCCGGCGCGTTGGCGGCATCGGCGGCGAGGACCTGCTCGAGGATCTTCGGCCGCACGGCGGGATGGACGATCCGCTCCAGCCGTCGCAGCGCGTCGGGGTCGGAGAAGACGGCGCGGCCGAGGGCCGCCCGGTCGAGCGAGCCGTCCGGCTGGACGAGATCCCCGCCGAACGCGTCGACCACGGCGTCGAACCCCGGCGTGCCCGGCTCCACGACGTCGCGAGCCACGTCGTCGGCGTCGACGACGACGAGGCCATAGCCCGCGAGCCAGCTCGCGACCGTCGACTTGCCGCAGCCGATCGGCCCGGTGAGCCCGATTCGGATCGCCTTCACGGGGCACGCTCCTCGATCGACAGCCAGGCTTCCTCGGCGGCGGCGAGGGCAACGTCGACGTCGGCCAGCTCGCTGGTCACCCGCCGCAGCTCGACGAAGTTGGCCTGGACGGCAGGGCTCGCCATCTCGAGCTCGAGGTGGTTCTTCCGCAGGCCCAGGCGCGTGAGCTCGGCGTCGGCCGCCTCGCGCTGGCGACGATAGGCGTCCTTCGAGAGCTTCGGCCCGCGGACCCGGGTGGTGACCGGCGCGCCGGCCCTCGCCACCGCGCCGGCCATGCCCGTTGCGCCGGCCCTGCCCACCGTCGGTGCCACCGGCGGATGGCCGCTGGAGGCCCCGGTCTTCGCCACGGAGCCGCCGCGCGCCGCGCGGCCACCGATCGCCGGACGGCCGGCATGCGCCGCTGCCGACGTCGGGCGGAGGCGCTCCGCCTCCCGGGCACGAGCGGCCTGGACGGTCCAGCCCTCGGCGACTGCCTGGCGCCAGGCGCGGTAGCCGCCGTCGAACGGCACGACGAGGCCGTCATCGACGACCCACAGCCGCTCGCAGACCGTCTCGAGGAAGCGTCGATCGTGGGACACGACGAGCATCGTGGCCGGCGTCGAGCGCAGGAACGCCTCGATCGCCTCGCGGGCGGTGATGTCGAGGTGGTTCGTCGGCTCGTCCAGGAGGTAGAGGTTCGAGGGCATGACCCCGAGGAGCGCGAGCTCCAGGCGCGATCGCTCGCCGCCGGACAGGAGTCGCACCTCCTTCATGACGTCGTCGCCGCGGAACAGGAACCGGGCCAGGTACGAGCGACCCTCGCCGGGGGTGACGGCGGCCGCGTCGAGCAGGACGTCGAGGACCGTCTCGCCCGGGAAGGCGGCGGCCCGCAGCTGGGCGAGGTACCCGAGCTGGATGCCGGTCCCGAAGGTCACGCTGCCGTCGAGGGGCGGCAGCTCGCCGGCGATCGTTCGCAGCAGCGTCGTCTTGCCGGCCCCGTTCGGCCCGACGATCCCGATCCGCTCGCCGCGCCGCGCGGCCAGGAAGTCGCCGTGGGCGACGACGCGAGGCGGCTCCGGCGCCCGCAGGTAGCCGACATCGAGGTCGTCGAGGCGCACGACGGTCTCGCCGGATCGCGCTGGACCGGCAGCGAGGAGGCTCTCGCCGGGAAGTCGCAGCCTGGTGCGGTGCTTCGGAGCCTCGACCCGCGATTCCTGGAGCCGCTCGAGCCGCGCCTCGTGCTCGTGCATCTTCGAGAACTTGCGATGGCTGCGGTAGCGCTGGACGAGCTCCTGCTCGCGGGCGATCTGCTCGGTGTGGGTCTCCGCATCCTTCGCTGCCCGCTCGTCACGCTGCTCGCGCTGGCGGTGGTAGGCGCTGTAGTCGCCCCGAAAGACGGTGATCCGCCGATCGCGCAGCTCCCAGATCCGGGTGACGGTCGCATCGAGGAAGGCCCGGTCGTGGGACGCGACGATGAGGGAGCCGTTCCGCCGCCGAAGGTGCTCCTCGAGCCACTCGAGGGCGCCGATGTCCAGGTGGTTCGTCGGCTCGTCGAGGAGCAGGAGGTCCGGCTGCGCGACGACGAGCCGGGCGAGCGTCGCGCGGGTCTGCTCGCCGCCAGACAGCGACGTCGGTGGCCGGTCGAGATCGGCGTGGCTGAAGCCCAGCCCGGAAAGCGCCTCGTCGACGCGCTGGTCGAGGGTGTAGCCGCCCGAGGCCTCGAACCGATGCTGGAGCGTCGCGTACTCCGGGTCGCCCGCGCGCCCGGCGTGCTCCATGACCTCGAGCTCGCGCCCCATCGCCTCGACCGCCGCAGCTCCGTGGCGGACGGCGGCGCGGACGTCCGGCGCGGCCATGAATGGCGCGTCGAGGTGGGCCTCCTGGGCCAGGAGCCCGATCGTCAGGCCGCGCTTCCGGGCCACCAGGCCGCCGTCTGGTTCGTCCAGGCCGGCCGCGATCCGGAGCATCGTCGTCTTGCCGGCCCCGTTCGGTCCGACCAGGCCGATCCGGTCGCCGATGGCGATCGCGGCGTCGATGTGGTCGAGGATGACGAAGGTCCCGACCTCGCGGGTCACGGCCTGGAGCCGCAGGATCGACATCAGGCGCCCTCGCCCGGGCCGGTGACCGTGCCTGCGCTGGCGCGGGCAGCCGCCCGCCGAGCGGCGGCTGCCCGCCGCGTGCGCTCGGCTCGGGCCTGCGGCGAGCCATCGGGCGGTCGGCCGACCTCGCCGGCCAGTCCGCGATCGAGATCCGTCCAGCGGGACCCAGCCCTCCCGGGCTCCCGCCCGGGCCGCGGCACCATCCCCCGCAGGATCGTGGCCGCGCCCGCCCGATCCACGGCCGGCAGCCGCTGGCACCACGAGCAGAAGTGGGTGGCCCGCCCGCCCACGACGATCCGCCGGACCGGGCGGCCACAGCGCGCGCATGGCTCGCCTGCGCGCTGGTACACGAGCAGTCGCTCCTGCATCGAGCCGTCGCCTTCTGGCGCGGTGTAGTCGTCGACCGAGGAGCCGCGCCGCGCGACCGCCTCGGCGAGGATCCGCCGAACCTCGCGGTAGAGGCGCCCGGGATCGCCGGGTCGCAGCGAACGGACCGAGCGCAGCGGATGGAGGCGGGCAGCCCAGAGTGCCTCGTCGGCGTAGATGTTCCCGACGCCCGCGAGGAAGCCCTGGTCCATCAGGAGCGGCTTGAGTCGGCCCTTCCGGGACCGCAGGCGGCGGTTGAAGGCGCGAACCGTGAACGCCGCCTCCAGCGGCTCCGGCCCGAAGCCCTTGAACGTCTTCGAGCCGCCGAGCTCGCCGCGCAGGTCGCCACCGGCGCCGGTGACGTCGCGGCGCGCCAGGCCGACCCGACCGAACTTGCGGATGTCGCGGAACCGCAGCTCGCGCCCGTCCTCGAACGCCATGACGAGGCGCACGTAGCCATCGACCGACTGCGCCGCCGGCACGACGAACAGCTGGCCGGTCATCTTGAGGTGGATCGTGATCGCCCCGCCATCGTCGAGGTCGAGCACGACGAGCTTTGCCCGGCGCGACGTCCCGACGATCGTCCGGCCGACGATCGCGGCCCGGAACGCGGCCTCGTCCTGGGAGCGGAGCGTCCGGATCCAGCTGACGCGCACATCGGCGATCCGGGCGCCGACGACCAGCCCGCGCAGGTCGCGGGCGACGGTTTCGACCTCGGGCAGCTCCGGCATCGTGTGGTCGGCGACTCAGGCGACGGTTTCGACCGGCGCCTCGGCGGCCTCGGCCAGCACGGCGTCGCGGCGAGTGATCGGCGTCATCGACTCCCAGTCGGATCCGGACTTGATGTCGACCGTCAGCGGGACGTCGAGCGGGAGGGCGTTCTCCATCGTCTCGCGGAGGACCGGGATGAGCCGATCGACCTCGTCGCGCGGCACCTCCAGGAGCAGCTCGTCGTGAACCTGGAGGAGCATCCGCGACCTGAAGCCCTCGGCGGTGAGCCGCTCGGCCAGTCGGATCATCGCGATCTTGACGATGTCCGCCGCCGTCCCCTGGATCGGCATGTTGATCGCCATCCGCTCGCCGGCGCCGCGCAGCGCCGCGTTCGCCGCGTGGAGCTCGGGGATCTGGCGCTTCCGGCCGAGCAGCGTCTGGACATAGCCCTGGCGGCGCGCCTGCTCCTTGATATGGAGCATGTAGTAGCTGATGCCCGAGTACGCCGCGAAGTACGAGTTGATGAAGTCCTGGGCCTCCTCGCGACTGATGCCGGCGCGCGTCGAGAGGCCGTAGTCGCTCATCCCGTAGGCGAGCCCGAAGTTGACCATCTTCGCCATCGATCGCTCGCCCGAGGTCACGTCCTCCGGCGGCTTGTGCAGCACGCGGGCGGCGGTCGCCCGATGGATGTCTTCCTGCCGCGCGAACGCCTCCTTGAGGTGCTCGTCGCCCGACACGTGGGCGATGATCCGCAGCTCGATCTGCGAGTAGTCCGCGGCGACGAGGACGGTGGCCGGCGACGCGGCGATGAACGCGCTCCGGATGCGGCGCCCGAGCGTCGTCCGGATCGGGATGTTCTGGAGGTTCGGGTCCGACGAGGACAGCCGGCCGGTCGCCGCCACCGCCTGGTGGAACGTCGTGTGGACCCGGCCATCGGGCGCGATCAGCGTCGGCAGGGCCTCGACGTAGGTCGAGCGGAGCTTCGTGTAGATCCGCCAGTCGAGGACGGGCTGGATGACCGGATGGACCCCGACCAGCTCCTCCAGCACCGACGCATCGGTCGAGTAGCCGGTCTTCGTCTTGCGGCCCTTCGGCAGCCGAAGCTCGCCGAACAGGATGTCGCCGAGCTGCTTCGGCGAGCCGATCGTGAACTCGTGCCCGACCGCGGCGTAGATCTCCGCCTCGAGCCGGGAGATCTCGGTGTTGAACTCGCGATCGAGCGCGGCCAGGGCCGCGAGGTCGATCGCGATGCCGTCGGCCTCCATCCGCGCCAGCACCG
Organism: Chloroflexota bacterium; assembly: GCA_016200665.1. Classification (GTDB taxonomy): domain Bacteria; phylum Chloroflexota; class Limnocylindria; order Limnocylindrales; family CSP1-4; genus UBA5189. Next base: position 10,655 of record JACQEG010000069.1, read on the forward strand.
GGACGAGCGGCAGCTCGATCTCGCGGTACAGGCGCTCGAGGCCCGACTCGGTGAGGGCCCGCGCCAATGGCTCGCGGGCGGCCAGCGCGGACAGCGCCTCGAGCCCCGCCCGATGGATCGGCTGGAGCTCCTTCGGGGGCGGCAGGACGAGGTTCAGCCGCTCCGCGACGACGTCGGCGATGGTCTGCGATCGGAGCGCGGCATTCAGGACGTAGGCCGCGATCTGGGTGTCGAAGTCGACCCGGGTCGCCGTTGCTGAGGCGTCCTCGGCGAAGCGGGCGACGAGGATCGGCTTCGCCTCGTGGGCCACGAGCGGCGCGCCACGCTCCTCGACGAGGTGGCGCAGCGCCCCGGCGTCGGCGGCGTCCGCGGCCGCGATGACGCGGCCGTCCGCGCCGGCCACCGCGAATGCCAGCGCCTGGCCCCGTCTGGGGCGCGGGTCGTCGAAGACGATCGAGGCTCCGACGGCCTCGTGGGGCGCGAGCCATTCGCCCACGGCCCCGAGGTCGGCGGCCGTCACGACCTCGATCCGACTCGGGTCGGCGATCGTGGCGGCGAGGGCGCTCGGCAGGTCGTCGAACCGCTCCGGCTCCCGGGCCTCGCCGGCGCTCGCACCGGGCTCGCCCGCTCCCGGTGCCCCGGCCACGGTCGAGCGGGCGACGTGGTCGAAGTCGAGCGAGAGCTGGAGCCCGTCGCCACCCAGCGAGCCTGCCCGGATCGGCCGGCCCGAGCCCCAGCCCGCGGGTCGCTCCGTGCCGACCCGCGCCGCCGGGATGTCACCGCTCGCGGCGACCGAGCGAAGAGCCTGGGCCTTGTCGACCGGGCTCTCGCCCGTCATCGCCGGCAATCGTTCGATGAGCGTCCGGAACTCGTACTCGCGGAAGAGCCGCAGGACCGTGTCGCGATCGTAGTCGCCGAGGCGGGCGGCCTCGAGATCGAGGGCCATCGGCAGGTCGCGCACGATCCGGGTCAGCTCGCGGCCCTCGAAGACCTGGTCGTGGTGCTCGACGAGCTTGTCGCGCAGCTTGTCCGGCTTCACGTCGGCGATCCGCTCGTAGAGCGCATCGAGGGTGCCGAACTCGGCGACGAGCTTCGCGGCGGTCTTCTCCCCCACTCCGGGCACGCCCGGGATGTTGTCGGTCGGGTCGCCCTTCAGGGCCTTGTAATCGATCATCTGGTCGGGCCGCAGCCCGAACCGCTCCCAGATCCGGGCCGGGTCGTAGATGACGGTGTTCTCCACGCCCGACCGGGTCGTCATCAGGCGTGTCCTGTCGGACACGAGCTGGAGCATGTCGAGGTCCACCGAGACGATCGTCGTCTCGACGTTCGCCGCCTCGGCCTGGAGGGTCAGCGTCCCGATCGCGTCGTCGGCCTCGTAGCCGGCCTGCTCGTAGACCGGGATCCGGAGCGCCTTCACGACCTCGCGAACCTTCGGGAACTGGGCGGCGAGGTCGTCCGGCATGCGCGGGCGGGTGGCCTTGTACTCCGCGTACTGCTCGTGGCGGAAGGTCGGCCCCGAGAGGTCGAAGGCGACGGCGATGTAGTCCGGCCGGAGGTCGGCGACACCGCGCAGGACGATGCTGCAGAAGCCGAACACGCCGTTGACGAGGTCGCCCTTCGAGGTGGTCAGCGGGGGGAGCGCGTAGTAGCCCCGGTACACGAGCCCGAAGCCGTCGAGCAGCATCAGGCGGTCCATGGCTCGAAGTGTACCGGCGGGGCACCCGCCGGCCGGAGCTGGGATCCCGCTCCGCCAGGCGAGATCGCCGGGCCGTGTGTCAGGCGAGGCGGCCGGCGAGCAGTCGAAGCGCGAGCAGGCCGAGCCCACCACCCAGGAGGACGATCGAGATGACCGTCACCGGCGGGATCGAGGATCCGGTCCCACCCGCCGTGGACTCAGGCCCGTTCGCCCGCAGGTCGGAGGCGGTCGGGGCAGCCGACGCACCGGCATTGCCGTGGTTGTCGCTCGCCGGCGGCGCGGCGGCCGTCTCAGCGGCGCGCGGGCTTTCCGGGCTCGACTGCTCCCCCGGACCCCCGGCGGAGTCGTTGGTCGACTGGCTCGACGCGACGGCCGGCGCCGCACTCGCGGCCGGGTACGCACCGCCGGCGCCGAAGTTCTTGCCGATCTCGGTCAGCGCCGCGCTACCGCCCAGCCCGAGCGGAATGGTCGTCATGAGGAGTCCTGCGAGACCGAGGGCCGTGAGCGCGCCGGCGAGCGGGCGAAGCCCCGGCAGGCCCGTCGCGCCGAACGGCCTGAGGATCGCCCGCCAGACGCCGCCTCGGCGAAGGCGCGCGGCGTCGGCCTCCGTGAGGCGCATGTCCCGAGGGGCCGGGAGGCTGGGCGGCAGGTCCGCGAGGCCGATGGCCAGGAGCCGGAGGTCCTCGGCGATCGCGGCGCACTCGTGGCAATCCGCGATCATCCGCTCGACGGTGGCACGGCTCGCCGGATCCGGATCGCGGTCGCCGACGGCGGCCAGGAGCACGACGTCGTGGGTGGTGTGGGGCGTCGCGCTGCGTGGCGACGGTTCGGCTGGCATCTCGCCGGTCGGACGGCTCCAGCGGTCGAATGGTTCCCGGTCAGCCACGGAACAGCTCCATCCGGTCCGCGAGCAGGTCGCGCAGCGCGAGCCGGCCCCGATGGATCCTCGACTTGACGGTCCCGAGCGAGACGCCCGTCAGACGAGCGATCTCACCGTAGTCGTAGCCCTCGACGTCGTACAGCACGATCGCGGTGCGCTGGTCCGTCGTGATCGCCGCCAGGGCGTGGTTGATCGCGGCGTGGCGCTCGGCGGCGAGCGACGAGGTGACCGGGTCAGCCGAGGCATCGGCCGGCGGCTGCCAGCTCTCGTCCTCCAGCTCCGGATACGGATCCGCCGGGCGCCGCTTCCTGAAGCGCTGGGCGTCCATCGCGGCGTTGACCGCGATCTTGCTCAGCCACGAGCGCACGAGCCCGCCGCGGAAGCCTGCGAGATGACGGAACGCGTGCAGGAACGCCTCCTGGACGGCATCGGCCGCCTGATCCCGATCCGGGACCATCCGCACGACGAGTGCGAACAGCCGATCCTGGTAGCACACGACGAGATCGTTGAAGGCGTCGAGGTCGCCGGCCATGGCTCGCTCGAGCAGGATCAGGTCGCGGCGCTGGACTGGATCGTCCGCGACCGTCGTCGCGCGCGGGTCCTCCACGGCAGGGGGTGCCCTCCGGACGGCGATCAGGCCCGGGATGGCCGGGCCGAGGCTGGGCGAGTCTAGCATCGGGTTCCGCCCGTGACGGTCATCGACGACCTGCGGTTCCCGGCTAGGATTGGCGCACGCCGGAGTGGCGGAACGGTTTACGCGATCGACTCAAAATCGATTGAGGGCAACCTCATGTGGGTTCGAATCCCACCTCCGGCACCACCCAATCGCGCTGGCCGGCCGTGACCGGCGATGCGTCGCTCCAGGAACGCTTCGCGCCTGAAGGGCGGTGCTTCGGGTGCGGGCCGGCGAACGACCGCGGGCTCCGGATCCGGAGCTTCGAAGCCGGCGACGGAACCGTGCTCGCCGAGTGGCAGCCCCGGCCCGAGCACCAGGCGTTCGACGGCTTCGTGAACGGCGGGATCCTCGGGACCCTCATCGACTGCCACTCCAACTGGACCGCCATCGCCGCGATGCTGGCCGCGCAGCCGGGTGAGACCGCTCCATCGACGGTCACCTCGGAGCTGTCGATCCGCTTCCGGCGGCCGACGCCCTCGGACCGCCCGCTCCGGCTGGTCGGGCGCGTGGTCCAGCTCGATGTCGATCGGGCGACCATCGAGACGACCGTCGAGAGCGATGGCGTCGTCACGGCCACTGGGCGAGCGACGTTCGTGGCGGTCGGACCGGGGCATCCGGCCTACGGTCGCTGGTAGCGCCCGAGCGCCGCCCGACTCAGGCGAGACGGAGGTCGACGATCCCCTCACCCAGGCGCCGACGGACCTCCGCCAGCAGCTCGGCGTCGTAGGCAACCGGCGTGCGGAGCTCCATGGGCAGGGCGGCACCGCCGGGGCCCGGCACGTGGGCGACGACGCGCGTCTCCCCGGGCCGCTCGCGAATGAGCGCCTGGAACGCCTGCATGGCCTCGATGAGCCGGGTCGCGGGGCCGGCCCGGAAGTGGGCGTGGAGGATCGCGTCGGCACGCGGCGCCTGCACGGGCTGCGTCGGCGCCGTCGCGGAGGCGACCTCGTGGCGGCGGGCCTCATCGGGCAGGGCCGGCTCGTCGTCGCGCTCCGGGCCACCGACGGCCTCGCCGGCCGACGGCTCCGGGTAGGTCGGCACCGGCTCGGCCGGCGCAATCGGCGGCAGGGCGGTGGCCTGGCCGACGGTCACGAGCTCGAGCGGCCCGAGGTCCGGCATTCGGCCGCCCCGGAGCGGCGAGACGTACGGGACGTCCGGCCGGCGACCGAGGCCACGCGATACTGCCGGCGTGGCGGTCGCCACGGGCGCCGGCAGATGGCCGTTGCCACTCCCGTTGCCGTTGCCGTTGCCGTTGCCGCTCACGTAGCTGCCCGGTGGGCCGCTCGGCACGCCCTGGCCGACCGGCACCGGCTGACGCCGCCGCGGCGCGCCGCCCCGATCGCCGGCGGCGACCTGGCGGGCGAAGGCCTCCGCTCCGAGCGCCGCGGCGTCGTCCCATGGCACGACGAGATCGGCCAGGAGCGAGACCTCCTCGCCACGGTGGTCGACCTTGCCGGCGACGACGAGGATCGCGCCGTCGGTCCAGGTGCCGAGGGTCTGCTCGTACAGCCGCGGGAAGACGACGACCTCGAGCGAGCCCTGGAGGTCCTCGAGCGTGACCGCGGCCATCGTCGCGCGGGCCCGGGTGATGATCGTCCGCGAGCCGACGACGATCCCGCAGACGACGAGCCGCTGGCCGTCGAGCGACTCCTCCCGGAGGTCACCCGAGTAGGCGGTCACGAAGTCACCGACGCGATCGGCGACCTCGCCCATCGGGTGCTCCGACAGGTACAGGCCGAGGAGCTCCTTCTCCCATCGGAGCCGCTCCCGAACCGGCGCCTCGGGCACACGCGGCAGCGGCCGGTCGAAGACGGTCGCGTCCTCGACGACCATGTCGAAGAGCGAGGTCTGGCCGGTCACGCGGTCGCGCTGGGTCGCCTGGCCGGCGGCCATCGCATCGTCCAGCCCCTCGAGGATCTGGGCCGGGTGACCGAACGCCGAGAGCGCCCCGACCTTCGCCAGCGACTCCATGACCTTGCGATTCGTGAGCCGCAGGTCGATGCGGGTGCAGAAGTCGGCCAGCGACCTGAACGGGCCGTCGGCCTGGCGCGCGTCCACGATCGACTCGATCGCGCCCTGGCCGACGTTCTTCACCGCCAGGAGCCCGAACCGGATCGCCTCGTCCTCGACGGTGAACTCGACCTCGGAGCGGGCGACGTCGGGCGGCCGGACCTCGATGCCCAGGCGCCGGCACTCGGCGACTGCCGCGGCGACCTTCTCCTCGTTGTCCCGGAACGCCGACAGCACGGAGGCCATGAAGTCGACCGTGAAGTTCGCCTTCAGGTACGCCGTCTGGTAGGCGATGAGGCCGTAGCAGGTCGCGTGGGCCTTGTTGAAGCCGTAGCGCTCGAACGGCTGGAAGGCGGCGAAGACCGCGTCGATGACGTTCGGGGCGACGCCTCGCTCCGCGGCCTGGGTGACGAACTTCTCCTTCTGGGCCCGGAGCAGCGATGACTTCTTCTTGCGGATCGCATAGCCAAGGGTGTCCGCCTCGGGACCGGTGAACCCGCCGAGGGCCATGGCCGCGGCCATGATGTCCTCCTGGTACACGAAGATCCCGTACGTCCGCTCCAGGAACGGCTCGAGCAACGGGTGGAGATAGGTGACCTGCTCCTGGCCGTGCTTCCGCCGGATGTACGCCGGGATGTTCTCCATTGGCCCGGGCCGATAGAGGGCGACCATCGCGGCAAGGTCGAAGACCGAGGTCGGGCGGAGCTCGCGGACGTAGCGCCGCATGCCCGCCGACTCGAGCTGGAAGATGCCGGTCGTCTCGCCCGAGGCCAGGAGCTCGAACGTCTTCGCGTCGTCGAGCGGGATCCGGTCGAGGTCGATGTCCACGCCCCGGTGGGCCTTGATGAGGTCGACCGCGTTCTTGAGGATCGTGAGGTTCGAGAGCCCCAGGAAGTCGAACTTCAGGAGGCCCAGCGCCTCGATCGCGTGCATCTCGTACTGGGTCATGAGCGCGTCGGAGTTCGTGGCCTTCTGGAGCGGCATGAGCTCGGTCAGCGGCTCGTCGCTGATGACGACGCCCGCGGCGTGCGTCGAGGCGTTGCGGGCGACGCCCTCGAGCTGCTTCGCGAAGTCGATGATCGACTTCACGCCGGGCTCGGCCTGGTACTGCTCCTTGAGCACGGGGCTCAGCTCCAGCGCCTCCTCGAGCCTGATCCCGAGCTGGTTCGGGACGGCCTTCGCCACGCGGTCGACGTCGCCGTAGCTGTGGCCGAGGACCCGGCCGACGTCGCGGATGGCCGCGCGGGCGAGCATCGTGCCGAACGTGATGATCTGGGCGACGTGGTCCGTGCCGTACTTGCGGCTGACGTAGGCGATGACCTCGTCCCGGCGGTCGTCCTGGAAGTCGACGTCGATGTCCGGCATCGTCACCCGGTCCGGGTTGAGGAACCGCTCGAACGGCAGGCCGTAGGCGATCGGGTCGACCGGCGTGATGCCGAGGGTGTAGGTGACGATCGAGCCCGGGGCGCTGCCCCGGCAGGTCGTCTGGATGCCCTGCTCGCGGGCGTAGCGGGTGAAGTCGGCGACGATGAGGAAGTAGCCGGCGTAGCCCATCGAGATGATCACGCCGAGCTCGTAGTCCAGGCGCTGCTGGATCGCGGGCGTCACCGTCCCGTAGCGCCATTCGAGACCGCGCTGGCACTCCGCGCGGAGCCACGTCTCGACCGTCTCGCCCGGGGGCACCGGGAAGTTCGGGATCCGGTGCTGGTCCAGCGGCAGCTTGACGTCGCACATCTCGGCGATCCGCTTCGTGTTGCGGAGGGCCTCGGGCTGGTCCGGGAAGAGCGCCTCCATCTCGGCGGCCGACTTGAGGTAGAAGTCGTCCGTCTCGAACTTCATCCGGCCCGGGGTGTCCAGGTTGCTGCCGGTTCCCACGCACAGCAGGACGTCGTGGGCCCTGGATTGCTCGCGCCGGACGTAGTGGAGGTCGTTCGTCACCACCAGCGGCAGCCCGGTCTCCGGGGCGAGCCGGAGGAGCTGCTCGTTGAGCCGGCGCTGCTCAGGCAGGCCGTGATCCTGGAGCTCGAGGAAGAAGCGGTCCTTGCCCAGGATGTCGCCGTACTCCCCCGCCAGCGCCCGGGCGAGGTCCCAGTCCTGGGCCTCGAGGGCCCGCGAGATCTCGCCGTTGAGGCAGGCCGACAGGCCGATGAGCCCCTCGCTGTGCTTCGCGAGGTGCTCCCGGTCGATCCGCGGCTTGTAGTAGTAGCCGTCGATGTGGGCGTCGGTGACGAGCCGGCAGAGGTTGCGATAGCCGGTCAGGTCTGAGGCCAGCAGGATCAGGTGGAACGGCTGGGCGTCGGCCTTGCCCTCGCGATCGGTCATCGACCGGCGGGCGACGTACGTCTCGACCCCGATGATCGGCTTGATGTTCCGCTGGCTCGCCGCCTGGTAGAAGGCCACGGCGCCGTACAGCGCCCCGTGATCGGTCAGGGCGAGGCTGTCGAAGCCCTTGGTGCTCGCCTCGTCGACGAGGTCCGTGATCCGCCCCAGGCCGTCGAGGAGGCTGAACTCCGAGTGGGTATGGAGGTGGACGAAATCCGGTCAATCAACGCGACCTTGATTGGTGGCCCGCACCAGCCCACAGGCTGTGGAAAACGCGTGTCGGATGCCATGAACATCTCAGCGCCTTCGGCAGGCCAGGGTCAGACCCTGGTTCCGTGAGATGTCAGGCGGCTTCCCGCCGGTGGCCGGGTGGGGGGCCTCAGCCGCGCGGCTTTCCGCGGACATTGTCCATTTCACCTTCGGCTGGCTCTGAACGGCCGAGCCCGGCGTTGCGCGCCCGGACGATCGCCTTGGGTCGCCCGGCGACCTGCAGCTTGTCGAAGATCACCGACACGTTGTTGCTGATCGTCTTCGAGCTGAGGAAGAGACGCTCCGCGATCTCCGCGTTGGTGAGACCGCCTGCCATTAGATCGAGGATCTCCCGCTCGCGGACCGTGAGCTCCGGGAATGGCAGCACGGCCGACTCCGGACCGGCAGCGAAGAACTGCAGAAGGCGTCCCGCCACGGCGGGTCCGAAGATCGCCTCGCCGCGGCTGACCGCCGCGATAGCCCGCGCCACGTCGTCCTGGGCGGCGCCCTTCAGCAGGTAGCCACGCGCGCCGGCGCGCATCGCGGCGAACACCGAGGCGTCATCGTCATGCATCGTGAGGACCAGCACGGCAGAGCCCGGGAGCCGCTCGGCGATCTGCCGCGTAGCCTCAACGCCGTCCAGTTCGGGCATCTGCAGATCCATCACCACGACATCAGGCTGCAGCGACACCGCGAGACTGACGGCATCGCGTCCGTCCGCGGCCTGGCCGACCACCTCGATTCCTTCGAGCGTCTCGAGCAGCGCGCGAAGACCGCTCAGGACCAGCGGGTGGTCGTCGGCGATGAGGACCGTCGTCACGAGGCGCTGGCTGTCGTCAGGGGGAGACGGGCGAGGACGCTGGTGCCGCCGCCGGGCACGGGCTCGATCGTCAGCGTGCCGCCCAGATCCGCGGCCCGCTCCCGCATCGATTGGATACCGACCCCGGGCATCAGCCGGCCCTCCCAACCGTGGCCGTCGTCGGTCACCTCCACCTCGAGTGCCGTGTTTGCGATGATCCGGACGCGGCACTGTCGCGCGCCAGCATGGTGGATGGCGTTCGTGATCGCCTCGGTCGCGATCCGAAAGGCTGCCACTTCGACCGCGGCCGGTAATGGCGGGAGCCTCGGGCCTTCATCGATCACGACTTCCGGACCCGCGATGCCGGCCCGATCGATGGCGATCCCCTGCTCACGGATGGCACCCACCAGGCCGAGCTCGTCGAGCGCCATCGGCCGCAGTCCGTGGACCAGCTGGCGCACTTCGGCGATCGCGTCGCCGGCCGCCCCGCGAAGCTCGGCAAGCAGCTCCAGCGAGCGTGCCGGATCCCGAGCGAAGAGGTTCGTGGCGGCGTCCGCTCGAAGCGTGATCGCCGTCAGGGTCGGTCCCAGCCCGTCGTGCAGGTCGCGCCTGAGACGGCGGCGCTCATCTTCGAGCGCGGCGACGAGGCGCTCTCTGGCTCGCTGCAGGTCTCGCTTGAGGCGGACGGCCTCGATCGCGACCGCGAGCTGCGGGCCGAGGTCCTGGAGGAGGCGCAGATCGCCGGGCATCAGCGCGTCTCCTCGGGCCGTCCAGACCCTAAGCTCGCCGACGAGCTCGCCCTGATGCGCGAGCGCCAGACGTGCGCCCTCCTCGGGACGAGCAGTTCCAGCCAGGAGCGCGCCATCGACGGCGTACACGGTGACGGCGTCGAGCTTCAACGCCTCCCTGAGGTCACCCACGACGCCTGTCAGCAGGCCCTCTGGCGTGCCGGCACTCTCGAGCCTCCGGGCGACGCTCCCGATGACCGCGAGCGGATCACCACGCCGCCCGTATAGCAGCCGGCCGATCGCCTGTTGCACCGCCTGCCGCGCGGCGAGGGCCACCAGCGCCGCCATGACGGTCGCCGCCGTTGCGGTGGCCGGCGAGCCTTCGGCGCCAGCCAGTCGACCGAGGGCGGTGGCGAGGACCAGATAGGCGGCTGCGACTAGCAGGCCTAGGACGCCATAAACCAGCGCGCGGTTGATGACGAGATCGATGTCGTACAGGCGGAAGCGCAAGATCGCGAGCGCCACGGGGACGGCGATCAGCAGCACGGCCACGGCCGAGACCAGGACGTTGCCGAAACCCGCGAACGTGATCGCGAGCGGGACGCTGGCCAGGACGAGCCACTTGAGCTGTTGGCGTTCGTCGCCATGCGAGCGTCGGAAGCGAAGAATGAGCGACGCAACACCGCTGACCACCCCGGCCATCAGGGCCAGGGGCCACAGGTCGGCGACCCAAGCCGGCCATGGGATCAGGATTGGCGAACCCCGAAATGATGATGGGTCAGCTTGGGTGGGTCCTGACGTGGCTGCGATGAGGAGGCCAGCCGCTCCGGTCAGCAAGACCGCCAGCAGCGCCGGCCGCCACCGTGGCGTGAGCGGATGGCCTGTCGGGAACGTATGCAACGTCACCGCGATCGCAATCGGCAACGGGATCCACGCCCAGGTGAAGAGCCAGTACGCCGTCGGGTCCTGCGCGAGTAGCGCGTACTGGCCGCCGATCCCTGCCAAGCCGTTCCCGAAACCTCCGGCGATGAAGGCCCAGCCGATCGGATTGTGTGGACGCCGCACCGCGATGGCCGCCCCCGACACCGAGAAGACCACCGCGGTGAGCGTGTTGAACAGCCAATAGTCACCCGGTGGAAGCGTCTTGCCCGACGCCATCGCCATCAGGTGGAGGACGGCCGTCATCGCGCCGCAGGCCACGGCGAGAACCATCATCGACAGCGCCGCGATGTCTGGGACGGATCGACGGCCAGCCGACGGGCGAGACGAGAGCTGGTTCGGGATCTCCATCCTGGTCGAGTATGGCCGCCAGCGCTTCGAACGCGATAGGGCATCGATACCCGGATTGCCCGGGCATCCGAGGCAACGATTTCTGGGCCGCCTCCCCATGCGCCGGTCCATGCCTCGGAGTGACGCTGTGACCCCCGAGGCAATCGCCACCCGGATCGCAAGGAGAGATCGGATGACCACTCGAAGCCCATCGACCAGGGAGCGCCGCTCCGCGACACACTCCGCGGGAATCGTGCTCCTCGCAATGCTCACCCTCAGCAACGCCGCGATCCTGACCGCCCCGATCCCGGTTCCGGTGATCGTCATCAGCGCGGTCCTGGTTATTGCCGGTGTGGTCGCGATCGTGGCGATCTGGGTCGGGCGCTCCTGGGGCCGGCGGGCGGGCGAGGCCGTCGCCGTGGCAACAGCCGTTGCGGCGGCGCCGGGAATCTTCACGGCGAGCGGACCGCTGACGTACGTCGCCGGGGCCACCGCTGTCGTCGCGTTGGCGTGCGCGGCCCTGCTTCTCGCCGGGGCATCCGGACGCTCACCGAACGCTCAGGGCCAGGAGGCTTAGTCGTGGGACGAGCCCTGCATTTCGCGCGGATGGGTCTGTTCTATGTCGTTACGGCCCTGTTCACGCTCTTCCTGACCCTCGAGCTATTCGCCCACCTACTCCTGCCCACCCCCGTCTTGACCCAATGGGCCGCCCCGCATCACATCCACGCCCTCGGCCACCTCGTTCTGACGGCCGTCCTCATCGCGGCGGTGGGCACTGGCCTCCACCCGCGCCTGCGGCGCATCGCGGGACTCCAGGGGCTCCTGCTCGTCGTGAGTCTCGGTCTGCTCGCTACCGTCATCGCCTTGCAGGGCTTCCACCCCGATCAGGCGTTTCCCACGTTCAACTTCACGCTCTACGGCGTCGTCGCAGTGCTCCTCGCCCTTCTCCACCCCGAACGAGGCCAACTGCTGGCGCGCGGCGATTGGGACCGCGGGCTCGCGGTGATGGCCGTCGTCGCCTTCGTACCTGCCATCGCCTATGCCGCGCTCGAAGTGGCAAAGCAGCAATCGGGCACGGATCCGGTCCATTCGGGCGTGGGGCACTTCGCGCTGATGGCATCCCTTGCGGTCGTCCTTGCGGCTCTCGCGGGGTTGGCCGCCTTGCGAACCGAGGGGTGGCGTCTGCCGCTCTGGTCGGCCGGTCTCGCCGTGGTCGCGCTCGGCCTGGGCTCGATTGCGTTCCCCACAGAGGCGTCCAGCCTTGGACGTATGAGCGGGCTCGTTGCGGTCGTCTGGGGCGTCGCGTTCATCGCTTTCGGCCACCGTTGGGCGCCGCGCGGCACTCACGCCGGCGCGGTTCCATTCGTCCCGACCAACTGATGCAACTCATTGTCGTTGACAGGGAAGTTGGCCTGGATGACCTCGCGACGTGGCTCGACTCCCTCGTTGCTGTCGAGGTCTGGCTTGATCCCGACGGATCCACCAGGGATCGTCCCGGCTCACTCCGTCGACCGACCGATCGACGCTCCCTATCCGAGCTGCAGCCCGCCGGCGACCGAGTGACATTGAGTAACGTCGAGCGAGCTGGGAGAGAAGCCCGAGCCTCCGTACCGGTTCGCGCGGATGAGTGTCCGCGGTAACGTGGCGCCGACAAGGAGCACAGCGGAGAGGCAAATGACCGTACGATCGAACGAGGACATCGTGCGCGGTTACGTGCAGGCGCACGCTGCCCATGACTTCGACACGCTGAGCGAATTGCGCCATCCGGAGTGGACAGCCGAGTGGCCCCAATCCGGTGAGCGCGTCCGCGGCGACGCCAACGCCCGGGCCATGATCGACCACTACCCGGGTAGCAGCCTGCCCAATTTCAACGCGGGCCGCATCGTCGGCAGTGAGGATCGGTGGGTAACGACGCCGATGTACACGATCCAGCGAGTCGTCGGCAGCGGTGACTTCTGGTGGGGCGACGGAACCGTCTCCTATCCAGATGGCTCGACGTGGTCGCTCGCCGTGCTTGTCCAACTTCGGGACGGCAAGATCTACCGTGAGACCGACTACTTCGCCGCGCCGTTCGAGGCTCCCGCTTGGCGCGCGCCGTGGGTCGAACGGATGGGTTGAGGCTCCAGAACTGCTCACCATGCTCAGGGTGACATTCGCGCGCGCTGAGCGAGGTCAGCGCCTCGGCGATGACGAGGCACATCCTCCGCCCGCTCCATCGTGCCAACCACTGCTCGTCCCTTCGCCGTCCACGGTCGCTTGCCGTACCGACAGCAGTGCTCCTTATCGCCGGCCTCATGGTCGCGGGCCTGTTCGTCATGTCTGGTGCCTACGGCTTCCACGGCGACGAGATGTACGACGTCGTGGCGGGTCAACACCCAGCCTTCGGCTACGTCGCTCGGCGTGATGGGCGGCCCGGAGCGAGAACGGCCCGAAGCTACAGGGACGAAACGGGCAGTTACGACGTGCCTGAACTCCCACCTACTGACAGGTGGAGCTGCACGAAATCACGGCTGGTCAGCGCTGTCACGAGAGGTCAATGCTAGCCGGGCGGCTCGGACTTGCGGCGACGTCACAAGCTCGCGAGCGCGAACAGGTGCCAGGCCTCCGGGATCCCCTTGAGCTGATGCTCGCCTCGATCTGCGAACCGGAGTCCAGATCCGGCGACGAGATCCTTGACCGTGCTCGACACGAGCACCTCGCGCGGCTCACGGAGCGCGGCGGCGGCCTGGACGGCACGAGCGGGCCCGTCGAAAGACGCAAAGAACCCGTCCCCCGCCGTGTCGAGCTCACGGCCATGGAACCGGGCAAGCTCGCGACGGACGATCGCGTGATGGCGCTCCAGCAGCTCGCGCCACGCCGTGTCGCCCAGCCGTCCGGCCAGCTCCGTCGAGCCGACGATGTCCGTGAAGAGGACCGTGGCGAGGACCCGCTCGGCCTGCCGGCCCGTGCGGAGGCGTGAGATGAATCCGGCCGTGGCGTCCATGGTCGCCTGGTGGGCCGCGTCATCGACCCACGTGTAGACGCCCCGAAGTGGCGGCAGGTCGATGACCTCGGATCCTCGAATGCGGCCCGCCGTGTAGTGCGCCGGCCCGGGCTGTGCTGGCCGCGGCAGGATGAGGGTCGGCACGCGTACCGCCGCGAGGACATCGCGGATGTCGAGGTCCATGGCGGTTCGGAAGGCCGTCAAGGCGGCCCCCGGGCTCAGGCTGCGGCGCATGTGCTCGACGAACCAGTCGACGAACTCGTGGTCGTCCGCGACCTCGGGCGCCCATTCGCGGGCGAGCTCCTCGAAGTAGCTACGCGACCCCCAACGAGTTCGGATGTCCGCGAGCTGCTTCGGCCATTCGTCGGCACTCATGGCCCACGGGTATTCGGGTGAGCGGGTCCCCATGATCTTCGGGTCGAAGAGCACGAGGCCGGCGCAGCGCTCTGGGTAGGTCGCCGCGAACAGCACCCCGATCCCGGTGGCGTTGCCGCCCGACCACAGCACCGCCCGCTCCGATCCGGCCGCGTCCATGACGGCCCGAATGTCGTCCATCGAGGTGTCGAGCGATTGCACTTCGCGGACCCGATCCGAGAGACCCGTCCCTCGCTTGTCGAGCATCAGCACTCGACCGGACGTCGCGAGCCCCTCGACATGACGGACCAGGAGCGGCTGGTCCCAGGTCGAGAGGAGGTCTCCGGTGATGGCCCGCATGAAGACGATGTCGACGGGACCGGAGCCAACGACCTGATAGGCGATCGCGATGTCGCCACTTCGCGCGTAGGCCACGTCCGGGGGGTTCACCGAACAGAGTGTGCTGTATTC
>JACQEG010000070.1 GCA_016200665.1 Chloroflexota bacterium
GTCTCGCTCGCCGCCCAGGCGGCCACCCTGCCGGTGATCCTGCTCGACTTCGGGCGGCTGTCGATCGTCTCGCCCGTGGTGAACCTCGTCGTTGCGCCCTTCGTCGCGCCGGCGATGGCGGCGGGAGCCGTCGCGCTCGTCGCGGGGCTGGGGGTCGGCGCGGGGCTGCCGGGAGCGATCGCCACGGTGCTGGGCCTGCCGGCATGGCTGCTGCTCGGGGTGGTCATCGGGGTCGTCCGGTTCGGTGCTGGGCTGCCGTTCGCCAGCATCAGCCTCGAGCCGCCTGCGAACCTCGTGGGCGCGGCGCTCGCGGCGGTGGCGGTCTGGGCGATCGCGCGACGAAGCAGCCGGCCCGGAGTCGATCACGTCGCCGACATGGGCGCGGCGGAAGGGTCGGTCCTGCGCGCTCGTCAGGCGTCCGCGAGGCCCGGCCGCACCGCGGGTTCGATCGCCGCACGGCGTGCCACCGCCGCGCTGCTTGCCGGGGCGATCGTCGCTCTCGGGCTGGCGGCGATCCACCACCCGGACGGCGCGACGCGCCTGACGGTCCTCGACGTCGGGCAGGGCGACGCAATCCTGCTCGAAGGGGGCCACGGTGGCCGGCTGCTCGTCGATGGCGGTCCCGATCCGGGCAGGCTCCTCGTTGCCCTCGACGAGCGACTGCCGCCATGGGATCGGCGCCTCGATGCCGTCGTGCTGACGCATCCCCACGAGGACCACGTCGCGGGCCTGGCCCTCCTGCTGGCGCGATATCGGGTCGGACGGGTCTTCGAGCCGGGAATGATCGGTCCCGGTCCGGGCTATGCCGCGTGGAACGCCGAGCTGGGCGGCGCGACGGCTGGTGGCCAGACAGGGTCGTCGACTGCGTCCGGGACGCGGTCGCGCTGGGCCCTCGGGACCGGCGATCGACTGGCGGTCGACGACGTCGATCTCCGCGTCCTGTGGCCGGACCCGGGCAAGGTGCCGCTGCGCCCCGCGGACGGCGGGACCGCGATCAACAACGTGTCGATCGTCCTGCTCGGCCAGGTCGCCGGACATCGGTTCCTGCTCGCGGGCGACATCGAGCAGGGCATCGATCCCGAGCTGCTCGATCGAGGCCTGCCGCAGGTCGAGATCCTGAAGGTCGCCCACCACGGCTCGCGGACGGCGAGCACGCAGGCGTTCCTCGATGCCCTCCGTCCTCGAGTCGCGATCGTCTCGGTTGGGGCCGGGAATCCATACGGACATCCGGCGTCGGCCACGATCGATCGCCTGCGCGGGGTCGCGGAGCACGTGTACCGCACGGATCTCGATGGTTCCGTGACGGTCACGTTCGACGGCCCCACGGTCCGGGTCCACGAGTCGGGCGTCCGAGCGAAGGCCGCCGTGCCAGCCCGCACGGCGGTGGCGGCGGTCGCGCCGACCGGCACGGGGGCGAGGGCCACAAGCGGCCCCGCGGCGCAGTTCGTGTGCGGCATTCCCGGTGCGCCGGTGACGGTCCCGGTGCCGACACGACCGACGGCCACCGCATCGGCCACGGTGGCGGACCTCACGCTCGCGGCGCCGCCGGCTGCGTTGCCGCCGCTCCCCCACCCGCCCGCGCCGCCCGGGCGCGGGTCGGGGCTCCTGTACCATCGGCTCGATGACGGCACCCTCCCGGGAGGAGGCGGTCCGCCTGTTGCTCTCCCTCGATCCACCGGCCTGGCATCTGCGGCATTCGCGCGTCGTCGGGGAGGTCGCGGGCTGGCTCGCCCGACGGATCGCGCTCGCGAACCCGTCGCTCCAGATCGATCGAGGCCTCACCGAGGCGGCCGCGCTCCTCCACGACGTCGACAAGGTGCTGACCCGGGCCCAGCGCCGTGACGCTGGCCATGGTGCGGCCGGGGCCGACTGGCTCGGCCGGCAGGGCCACCCCGAGCTCGCGGAGGCCGTGTCGCTCCATCCCGTGACGGTCCTCGCCACGGAGGCGGGCGCCGCCGCGCTGGCTGCCGCGTCGCTCGAGGCGAGAGTCGTCGCCTACGCCGACAAGCGCGGCCGGCAGCGGCTGGTCTCGATGGAGGCGCGGTTCGCGCA
>JACQEG010000065.1 GCA_016200665.1 Chloroflexota bacterium
CCCGGCCGCGGGCCTCAGCGTTCCCCCGATCGAGGTAGTGGCGGAGAGGGAGGGCTTCGAACCCTCGATGGGTTGCCCCATACCGCATTTCCAGTGCGGCGCCATAGTCCACGAGGCGACCTCTCCGCGCGGCTCGGCTGACGCGGCGCTGCGACCGCGCCCGGGATGGATCGCGAGCGTACTGGGCGAGGTCAGCCGAAGGCGGGCCCGAGCACCCGAGCGAGCGGACTCCGATGTCCGTGAGCGAGGGAGCGGAGGGCCCAACGCCCGGATGATCCGTCCCGTGCGCGAGCGTGTGGCGGAGAGGGTGGGATTCGAACCCACGGTGCTTTCGCACACCGCTTTTCGAGAGCGGCACCATCAACCACTCGGACACCTCTCCGCGCGAGAGGATAGCAAGCCGTCGCGCCCGGACCGCCGAGGGACCTGCGATGGAGCGCCGCCCGGGGGCCCCGGCGGCATCGAGCGTCAGCTCGGGACGGTCGCGTAGAGCTCCTCGACCTCGTCGCGGCGGATGCCGCTGACGACCTTCAGCCGGCGGGCGAGGCCCGGGTTCGACGCCAGCTGGATGACGCTGCCGGCGGCGCCCTCCGCGGTGTTCGGGACCGCGAAGACGAGCTCCTCGACGTCCGACTCGAGGAGGGCACCGACGCACATCGGGCAGGGCTCCATCGTGCAGAACATCGTGATGTCGCGGAGCCGGTCGAGGCCCACCCGGCGGGCCGCCTCGCGCAGGGCGACGAGGACGGCATGCGCGGTCGGATCGCCGCTGTCGGCGACGCGGTCGTGGGCCCGCGCGACCATGGCCTCGTCGAGCACGGCGACCGCGGCGTGGGGACGCTCGCCACGGGCGATGGCGGCCCTTGCCTCGGCCAGGGCCTCGCCCATGTAGAGCTCGTAGTTCATGGCCGGATCATACGCGGGCCAGTCGGCCCATCCGGGACGGGACCGCGGGCCGGGGCGACCCCGTGAGGCCGACGGCTACCATGCCCGACGATGCGAGGGCCAAGGCGAATCGGAGTCCTGACGGGCGGCGGCGACGTGCCCGGCCTGAACTCGGTCATCAAGAGCGTGACCTACCGGGCGACGGAGCTCGGGATGGAGGTCTACGGCATCCGGCGCGGCTGGGAGGGCCTGACCCATGTCCGGCCGAGCGCCGAGGGCGACCCCGAGTACATCCGACCCCTCGACCGCCGCAACACCCGGACGATCGACCGGACCGGCGGGACGATCCTCCACACGACCCGGACGAACCCGGCCAAGATGCCGGGGGCGAGCCTGCCGCCGTGGCTCGATCCGGCTCGGGCCGCGACGATGCGGATGCCCGACGGGCGCTACGACCTGACCCCGGTCGTGCTGGAGCACCTCGAGCAGCTCGGCCTCGACGCCCTCGTGACGATCGGCGGCGACGACACCCTGTCGTTCTCGCGAATCCTCGTCGACAAGGGCGTCCACCTCGTCGCGATCCCGAAGACGATGGACAACGACGTCCCCGGCACCGAGTACTGCATCGGCTTCTCGTCGGCGATCACCCGGGCGAAGGAGCTCATCGACCGGCAGCGGACGACGCTCGGCAGCCATGAGCGGATCGGGGTGTTCCGGATCTTCGGCCGCGACGCCGGCTTCTCGGCGCTCTTCGCGGCGTACGTCACCTCGGCCCGCTGCGTCATCCCGGAGGTCCGCTACGACCTCGCCAACCTCTGCTCGCTGCTGGCCGAGGACCACCGCTCCACGCCATCGCGGTACGCGATCGTCATCACCGCCGAGGGTGCGATCTGGGAAGGTGCCGCCGTCCCCGAGGTGGGCACGGCCGACGCCTTCGGGCATCGCCACAAGGCCAACGTCGGCGAGGCGCTTGCCGCCGAGATCGGCCGGCGGACCGGCATCGAAGCGCTCGAGATGGAGCTGACCTACGACCTGCGGAGCGGCCAGCCGGACGCCATCGACCAGATCGTGTCGTCGACGTTCGCCAACGTCGCCATGGACCTCGTCGCCGCAGGCGAGTTCGGCCGGATGGTCGCGATCCGGGACGGCAAATACGCCGCCACGAGCCTGCCGGCGCCGGGCGAGCCGGCTCGGCGGGTCGACATCGAGGCGATGTACAACGTCGACCGCTGCCGGCCTCGCTACGACGGCCGGATGGGCCTGCCGATGCTGCTGGTGGGACTCACCTAGGAGACCTCGGCCCCGAGCGGCCCGCATCGGGCCCAACGGCACTGTCCGGCGGGGCGCCGCGCGCCGAATGATCTCGAACGGGCGACCCACGCGGCGCGACCCCGGGTCGCCGCCCACGACCTGGAGGTTCACGTGCCCGATCGCAAGCGGATGACCCTGCCCGGCCTGTTCGCCAAGGTGGCCGAGGGAACGCCGATCACCTGGCTGACCTGCTACGACTACCCGACCGCGTTCCTCCAGGATGCGGCGGGCATCGACATGATCCTCGTCGGCGACAGCCTGGGTATGACGATGCTCGGCTTCGACAGCACCCTGCCCGTCACGATGGACGACATGATCCGGCACGCCGCCGCGGTGCGACGCGGTGCGCCGAACGCCTGGGTCGTCGGCGACATGCCGTACATGTCGTACCAGCCCTCGGTCGAGACCGCGATCCGGAACGCCGGCCGGTTCATGGCCGAGGCGGGCTGCGACGCCGTCAAGCTCGAGGGCGGCGCCGAGATGGCCGACCGCGTGGCCGGGATCGCCCGGGCGGGCATTCCCGTCATCGGCCACCTGGGCCTGACGCCGCAGAGCGTCAGCGCCCTCGGCGGCTTCCGGCTCCAGGGCAAGAGCGCGGCGCAGGCCCGGAAGATCGTCTTCGACGCGGCCGCGCTCCAGAGCGCCGGCGCCTTCTGCATCCTGCTCGAGCTGGTTCCCGATCGCGTCTGCCGGCTCATCACCGAGCGCGCGACCGACTGCATCATCATGAGCCTCGGGTCCGGACCCGACGCCCACGGTCAGCTCCTCATCTACCACGACGCCTTCGCCCTGTATCCGAAGTTCAAGCCGCGCATGGCGCGGGTCTTCGCCGACGCGGGCGCGGTGATCCGGGATGGGCTCGCGGCCTACGTCAGCGCGGTCACCGAGCGGACCTTCCCGCAGCCCGAGAACTGGTTCGGGATGGCCGACGAGGCGTACGCCGAGCTCGAGCAGTCGCTCCGCGATGCCCCGGTCGAGGCGGCGATGGGAGCGGTCCGATGACGACGACCGTCGCACCGACGCTTCAGGACCGGCTCGCGATCCCCGAGGATCGGCTCGCCGACCTCAACGCGTTTCTCCTCGATCCCGGGACACGGGTCGTCGAGGACCTCCTCGCGGTCGTGGCACGCTACGGGACGCCCGAGGAGATCAATGCCCGCGCCCGCGAGGCTGGCACCCTGACCTCGCTGCGGGAACAGGTCCGGCGCACCAGGCCCGAGTACCTGGCCGACCTCGACTGGCTCGCGGCCGAGCGCGACCGCGGGGCGTTCGTCGGCATCGCCGACTATCGGCGGGGAATCCTCGGCGACCGGGCGGACGGGATGACCTTCCGCGACGACCTGGCGGTCACGCTCGAGGTCAGCGCCCTCCAGTACTTCCCATGGGTCGTCGCGGCGGCCAGACGGGCGATCGACGGCAGGTCGCTCATGCCCGGCCGCTGGATCCGGGTTCGGAAGATGCGCGAGCAGGAGGAGGATGGCGATCTCGCCGCGGTCCAGGCCGCGATGCGGATCATCGGGGCGAGTGTCGTCGAGACGCTCGACACGAAGGGCACCGACGGCTCGAACGTCCATCTCGACGGACCGGCGACCATCACCGGCTACTTCGGCGGCGTCGGCGAGCCGAACGACCATCCCCTGCTGTGGGCCGACGAGCTGCTCCACTACTACACGACGTACGGCGTCAGCCAGGTCCTGAACCTGAACCCGGGCACCGTCCTCGTCGGCTACCTGCTCCACCGGCTCGGCATCGACGTCAGCTTCAAGATCTCGGTCTTCATGGGCAACGACAACCCGTACGCCGCGCTCTGGACGCTCATCGGCGCGAAGCTCTTCGCCCGCGACGACGGCAGCTCACCGCTGGTTGGCTTCAACTGGAGCAACTCCGTCGACAACGCCACGATCGAGAACGCCGCCGAGATCCGACGGGCCCTCGGCTTCGAGCCGGTGGTCCGCTTCGAGCACCACATCACCGAGACCTGGAAGAGCATCGTCCGCCAGCCGTACGACCGGCGGGCCGAGCTCGTCGAGCTGGCGGGTCACGTCGCCAACATCTCGGCCAAGCACGAGGGCGGAGACCCGGGGGTCGACTCGAACCGGGCCCACCCGTCGGACATCCTCGACTACTTCCGCGACAAGGCCGAGGTGGTCGCAAGCGGCGACTGGGACGCCCTGGAGGCCAACTTCCTCGACAAGGTCGATGCCACCAACGGCACCGCCCGGGCGCTCACCGAGCACGGTCTCAGCTTCGTCGCCGCCGAGGCGTTGCACCGCTGACCGCCGCGGCCCGCCGCGTCCGGCGGGCCCTGAGACGTCCGATCAGTCGCCCAGGCCGGACAGCTGGCGGATCGCGCGCGCGAGGGCCGACACGTCGTCGTCGCCATGGCCGCGGCCGATGAGGCCCGCCTCGATCGCCTCGGCCAGGGCGCTGACCGGCAGCGTCGCCCCGGTCTCCCGGGCCAGCTGGAGCGCGATGCCCAGGTCCTTGCGATGGAGCGAGAGCTTGAACCCGAGCGGGTAGTCGTTGGCCAGCATCCGGCCGCTGCGGTTGCTGAGCACCCAGCTCTGGGCCGCGCCACCGGACAGGGCCGCGACGAGCGCCTCGACGTCGAGCCCGGCCTTCAACGCCAGGACGATGCCCTCGGCAACGCCGAGGTACGCGCCGGCCAGGATCACCTGGTTGACCGCCTTGGCCGCCTGGCCCGAGCCGATCGGGCCGAGGTGGGTGATCGTCGTCCCCATCGCCGCCAGCACCGGGCGAGCCCGCTCCAGCTGCGCGGCATCGCCGCCGACGAAGATCGAGAGGCTGCCCTTCCTCGCGCCCTCGCTGCCGCCCGACACCGGGGCATCGAGCATCGCCACCCCGCCCGCCGCGAGGCGCTCCGCGAAGTCGCGGGTCGCCGACGGCGAGATCGTCGACATGTCGACGACGAGGCTGCCGGGCGCCGCGCCGGCGGCGACCCCATCGGGGCCGAACAGGACCGCCTCGACATCCGGAGTGTCGGAGACGATCGTGACGATGACGTCCGCGGCGGCAGCCACCGCCGACGCGGTGTGGGCGAGCTCGATGCCGAGCTCGGCGAGGCCGGCGGCTCGCCCGGGCGATCGGTTCCAGGCGGTGACGGCGAAGCCCGCGCGAGCGACGTTCGCGGCCATCGCGCCGCCCATCGTCCCGAGCCCGACGAACCCGACGCGCACGACGTCCTCCATCGAGCCGGCAGCGGGACGCGCGTGCGCCTCGGCCGGCCCGAGGATGCTAGCGCGGGCTCAGTCGGCGCGGACGACGAGCACGAACGGTCCCGTCCGGCCCGAGCCCGCGAGAAGCCGTTGCGGCCCGAGCGGTCCCCCCGCCTCCGGCGTGAGCGGGATGCCCGCTCGCCGGAGGCGGCGCGGCGCGCCGGCGTCGGCGAGGAGGTACGAGGCGACCCAGTCCTCGCCGTGCTTCGCGAGCGCGGCCGCCAGCGGACCCTCGGTCGCCGGCTCGAGGACGACGACCGCCGTGCCGTCGGCAAACGTCACTGACCGGGCGCGGGCGCCGAGGGCCGCATCGTCCGGCAGGGTCTCAACCGTGAGCGAGACGCCGCCACTCGGCGGAGCCGGCGTCGGGTTGCCGGTCGCCTCCCGCGGTGTTGCGACGTCTCGGATCGTTCGGTCGAGGTCCACCGTCGCCCAGGCGCGAAGGACGCGGGTCGGCCGCACGATGGCGATCGCCCGGGCGAGGCGATCCTCGAAGGCCCGGGGCCCTGCGGCGTCGCTCAGTGGGTCGCTCGACTGGAGGCCGGGCCCGCGCGCCGAAGGTAGATGAACCAGTAGGCGGCGCCCACCATGACGGCGCCGCCGATGATGTTGCCGATCGTGACCGGGACCAGGTTCGTGACCAGGAAGCCCTGCAGGGTCAGGCTGGGATAGTCGGCGGCGCTCTTCCCGATGCCGGCCCAGAACGAGGCCGGGGCGAAGGCCTTGATGAGCAGGCCCTGCGGAATGAAGTACATGTTCGCGACGCTGTGCTCGAAGCCCGCCGCCACGAACGCGGCGATCGGCGGGACGATGGCGAGGATCCGGTCGGTCGTCGTCCGGGCGCTGAACGTCAGCCAGACCGCGAGACAGACCAGCGCGTTGCAGAGCATCCCGAGCGCCACCGCCGGAATGAAGTCGAGGCCCGCCTTGGCATTCGCCGTGCCCAGGGCCGCCAGCCCGACTGCGCCGCCGCCGAACAGGTACTGGCCGGAGACGAACGCGACGATCGCCGTGGAGATCGCGCCGACGAAGTTCCCGGCATAGACGACGACCCAGTTCCGGAGCAGGTGCCGGGTGCTGACCTTGCGGTCGGCCCAGGCCATGACGATCAGGGTGTTGCCGGTGAACAGCTCGGCCCCGCCGACCACGATGAGGATCAATCCAAGGCTGAACGCGATGCCCGACACGAGGCGGCCGATGCCGTACGGCAACGAGGCGCCACCGGCGCCAACCGTCGTGGCGAAGATCGCGCCGAGCGCGATGAAGGCCCCGGCCAGCACCGCGAGGGCGAACGTGCTGATCGCGTCGAGCTCGGCCTTGCGAACGCCGACCCGCTCGGCCCGCTCGGCCATCTCGGCCGGGATCAGCGAATCGAATCGCGGTTCCAGCGTCACGTCAGCAGCCTCCAGGGACGAACGGCCGAGCCGCGGGCAAGACTGCCACGCCGGTGGCGGGACGGAGAAGGTGGCGCGCCCGGCGGGACTCGAACCCACGACCTTCAGGTCCGCAACCTGACGCTCTATCCACTGAGCTACGGGCGCACGCGATGCTGCGGGAGACTGGCGGAGAGGGAGGGATTCGAACCCTCGAAGCAGGTTACCCCACTTGGCGGTTTAGCAAACCGCTGCACTAGACCTCTATGCGACCTCTCCGCGGCGGCCGATAGGCTATCACGCGTTGACGCCGGGACCGGCCTCGGCTACCGTCGCCCGACCACCATGCACGCCATCACCTGGTATCGCTGCCCGGCATGACGACACCCCGGTCCGGGACCGGGTTCGACGGCATGTCGGGTGAGGGCAGAGGCATCGGACCTCTGCTCTTTTGTTTTCGGTTCGAGGAAGGACGGCGATGTTCGTCGCGATGCGGGCGAGCGCCTCGGAGGTCGAGATCCTCGGCGTCAAGAGCCGGATCCTGGCCGAGGGCCTCACGCCGTACGACCACCGCGGATCGGGCGGGACCGTCATCGCGGTCGTCGGCGACGTCGCCGCGCGGCGCGGGGCGCTCATGGACATGCTGGCCGGGCTCGCCGGGGTCGAGCGCGTCACCCCGATCTCGCGGCCGTTCAAGCTGACGTCGCGGGAGTTCCACCCCGAGGACACCGTCGTCCACGTCCTCGACACGGCGATCGGTGACGGGTCCCTCGCGATCATGGCCGGGCCGTGCTCCGTGGAGAGCCGGGCGCAGCTGCTCGAGACGGCCGATTCCGTCGCCGCCTCCGGCGCGACCGTCCTGCGGGGCGGCGCGTTCAAGCCGCGGACCTCGCCCTACAGCTTCCAGGGCCTCGGCGTCGAGGCGCTCCGGTATCTCGCCGAGGCCCGCGACCGGACCGGGCTTCCGGTCATCACGGAGGCGATGGAGCCGGCCCAGGTCGACATCGTCGCGGAGTACGCCGACATCCTCCAGATCGGCGCCCGGAACATGCAGAACTACTCACTGCTCAACGCCGCCGGTCGGGTCGCCCGGCCGGTCATGCTCAAGCGCGGCTTCGGGGCGACCCTCGAGGAGCTCCTGATGGCGGCGGAGTACATCGTCGCCGCGGGCAACCCCAACGTGTTGCTGTGCGAGCGCGGAATCCGGACGTTCGAGGCATCGACGCGGAACACGATGGACCTGTCGGCGGTGCCGGTCCTCCACCAGCTCACGCACCTGCCGGTCGTGGTCGATCCCAGCCACGCGACAGGCAAGCGCCGCCTCGTCCCGCCCCTCGCGATGGGCGGCGTGGCCGTCGGCGCGGATGGCGTCATGGTCGAGGTCCACCCCGATCCGGACAGCGCCCTGTCCGATCCGGAGCAGCAGCTCGACCTCGTCGAGTTCGAGCAGCTCGCGGCGGCGCTCCGGCCCATCCACGACCAGGTTCGCGCGTATCCGGGGGCCCGGCCATGACCCTCGTCTCCGATGCGGCGGTCATCACGTCGGCCCGCGCGCTGCGCGGCCGTCCCGCGCTGCCCGGCGACAAGTCGATCAGCCATCGGGCCCTCCTCCTGGCGCTGCTCGCCGGTGGGACCAGCCGGATCTCGAACGCCAGCGAGAGCGACGACGTGCGCTCGACCCGCCGGCTCGTCGAGCAGCTCGGGGCGCGGGTGGCCTCGGGGCCCGGGGCGGCCCCGTCGACATCGCTCGTGGTGGAGTCGTCCGGGATCGACCGGCTCCGCGCACCCTCGGCGGTCCTCGATTGCGGCAATGCCGGCACGGCCCTGCGACTCGCCGCCGGGATCCTGGCCGGCCAGCCCTTCGAGGCGGTCCTGGATGGCGATGCGTCGCTGCGACGCCGTCCGGTGGGCCGGGTGGCCGAGCCGCTGCGGGCGATGGGCGCGGAGGTGATCCCAAGCCCGGCGGGGACGCCGCCCCTCACGATCCGCGGGCGCCGCGACCTGGCGGCGATCGACTGGACGCCGGCGGTCGCCTCGGCCCAGGTCAAGTCCGCGATCCTGCTGGCGGGGCTGCGGGCCCGTGGCACGACCCGGATCCACGAGCTCGTCCCCACGCGGGACCACACCGAGCGGATGCTCGGGGCGAGCGGCGTGGACATCCGGACGATCGACGACGGGGCGGGCGGCGCGATCGTCGAGCTGGCGGGCGGCCAGGCGCTGCGCCCCATCGACGTCACCGTGCCGGGGGATGCCTCGGCGGCGGCGTTCTGGCTCGTGGCCGGCTCGGCCCACCCCGATGCGGACCTCGGGCTTGAGGCGGTGGGCATGAACCCGGGCCGGTCCGGGGCGCTCGACATCCTGCGGGCGATGGGTGCCCGGATCGACGTCGGCGGCTCCGGCGGCCATCGAGGGGCGGGCCCGGAGGACGAGCCCGTTGCCGACCTCCGGGTTCGGTCGGCGCAGCTCCGTGGCGTCGAGGTCGATGCGCGCCAGGCGGTCGCGGCGATCGACGAGATCCCGGTCCTCTGCCTGGCGGCGACGCAGGCCCGTGGCCGGACCACGTTC
>JACQEG010000031.1 GCA_016200665.1 Chloroflexota bacterium
GCCCGATCCTCGGCGGAGGCGACAGCAGCCCGCCGGCCCCCCAGCCGACGCCACCGGCGACGAGGCCGAGCACGACCGCCGCCGCCGTGTACCGCAGCACGCGGCCGGCACGGCTCGTGGGGGCCGGGCGACTCATGCGGGCCGGGCGGCTGGGACCCGGGCGGCTGGGAGCCGGCGTGATCGATCCGCCCGTCATGTGTTCCTCGGCTCACCCGCCCGCGCATCCGCCGATCGCCGGCGCCGGTCGATCATCCGCCCGCCTCGCCGGGACCGTCAACCAACCCACTGGCCGGTCGGCCGTACGGTCGATCCGCCGCACGCGGCCGCGGCCGGACCACCCTCCCGCGCGCGATGCCTATGGCGACATACCCCAGGCCCAGGGTCCGGGCCGGGGCCGGCCGGCGGGGCCGCAGCACCGGTTGATGAGCGTGGGCCAATCGCGGGCGAAGCGCGCCGGGCTTGAGTGAGGCGATGTCGCACACCATGGGCGGGATCGACCCGTGGACGCATCTGGCGCTGGCGGAGATCGGCGAGGTCGTGCGGTACCTCCGAGCGCAGCACGGCATGTCGCAGCGCGTGATGACTGAGCGATCGGGCCTGTCGCAGTCGTCGGTGTCGCGGCTGGAGAACGGGTTGCTGCCAGGCCTGCGGCTGGCCTGGCTCGCCCGAGTGTTCGTCGGATTGCATCGGGATTCCGGCCCGTTCGGAGCGCGGAGCTGGGAGGTGCCCTCACCAGCCGGCTGGGAGCTCCTCATCCAGCGCTTCGCGGTATCCGGTCACCTCGCCGAGAGGATGCGCGACGCCGAGCTCAAGCGAGCCGAGAGCATCAACCGACTGATGCAGCTACAGGCATCGCGGAAAGCAAGGTGGTCCGCCCGTGAGCGTGAATTTGCCGACAAGGATCACTGAGACCGCCAGGACGCCGGGCGCGGCCGAGGGCGCGACGCGGCCGAGGGGCCGGGCAATGGGTCAGCCCTGGCGCGACTCCTCGATCGAGGTTGGCGCGCCGTGGATCGCGGTGATGCGTGGCGCAGCGGCCGCGGAGGACGGCAGCGTCGTGACCGCCGGGATCGTGCCGAGGCGGCCGGCGTGGAAGTCGCGGACCGCCTGGACGAGCTCGTCGCGGGTGTTCATGACGAAGGGCCCCATCCAGGCCACGGGCTCGCCGATCGGCCGTCCGCCGAGCAGCAGGACCTCGAGGTTCGGGCTGCGGCTCTCCTGCTCGCGATCCGGCGCGGCCGAGACCGTGATCGCGTCACCGGCACCGAAGACGGCCAGCTGACCGGCCTGGATCGGGGCCGCCGAGGAGCCCGCCGTCGCCACGGTGCCGACGGTGCCCAGGCCGGACATGACGTAGGCGAGGGCGTTGAAGTCCGAGCGCCACGGGAGCGAGAGTCGGGCACCGGGGCTGAGGGTCGCGTGGATGAGGGTGATCGGCGTGTGCGTCGAGCCGGGCCCGCGGAGCTCCGCCGCCGCGCCGCCGGCGCCGACGCCGACGCCGGGAAGCGATCCGGCAATGACCCTGACGAGGGCGCCGCCGTCGGGCGAGGTGGCGAGCGCGACCTGGCCGGCACGGATGTCCTGGTAGCGCGATGGCGAGAACTTCAGCGAGGCCGGCAGGTTGACCCAGAGCTGGAAGCCGTGGAACAGGCCGCCGCTCACGACGAGCCACTCGGGCGGCTTCTCGATGTGAAGGATCCCGGCACCGGCGGTCATCCACTGCGTGTCGCCGTTGGTGATGACCCCGCCCCCGCCGTTCGAGTCGTGGTGCTCGAAGACCCCGTCGATCATGTACGTGACGGTCTCGAAGCCCCGATGCGGGTGCCACGGCGTGCCCTTCGGCTCGCCGGGGGCGTAGTCGACCTCGCCCATCTGGTCGAGGTGCACGAACGGGTCGAGATCGGCCAGGTCGACGCCGGCGAAGGCCCGGCGGACCGGAAAGCCCTCACCCTCGAAGCCGGACGGAGCGACGGTGATCGACCGGACGGCCCGCTGGCGGGTCGTGCCCGGATCGGGCTCGGGGATTCGAGGCAGGACGGTGATGTCGGGGACGCTGATCGCGGGCACGGACAAATGATTGATCAGTCAACGATTCCGGTCAAGGGATCTTCCGGTACCCTTCCCGGCCGATGCCTGCTCTCATCGGGCGCGCCCCCCGGCCCATCGGCGCACTCCTCGTCATCGCCGCCGCCATGGTCGTCGCTGCCTGCAGCGCGGCGACCGAGCCGCCGGTGTCGTTCGATCCCAACGCTCCCTCGCTCACGGCGTCCAACCAGAGCGGGTTCGACAAGACCGAGCTGGACGTCCCCGCGAACGTCGGCTTCAGCCTGGTCCTGCACAACAACGACTCGGTCCAGCACAACGTCTCGATCTACTCGGACCAGGGCCATAGCCAGCGGGTGTTCGGTGGGGAGGTCGCGAACGCCGGGACCCACGTCTACCACGTCCAGGCGCTCGCGAGCGGCACGTACTACTTCCAGTGCGACATCCACCCCGCGATGAAGGGCACGCTCACGGCTGCCGGCGGCTGACGCTGCGCCTCTCACGAAATCCGAAGGCGTCGGTCCGAGCCTGACGGTCGAGCGCGATCCCACCGGGGGATCCCCGACCGAAAGGACTACGAATGGACCACGACAACCTCGGCTGGCAGCCCGTCGATGCGGAGGGCGCGGCAGCGGTGGCGAACGCATCGACGGCCCGGGTGTCGAGCCCGATCCGCCACCGGCTGAGCCTCCGTCGCGTCGTCGGGACAGTGCTCCTGGCGGGCGGCCTCCTCGGCATCGGCGGCGCGTCGGTCGTCATGGCCGCGAGCCCGACACCGTCGGCCGCCACCAACCCGTCGGCCTCGAGCACCCCTTCGAGCCACCAGGGCTCCGGCGCGATGCCGGGCGGCTGCACCCACAGCGGGACCAACGGCACCGGCAGCAGCGGCAGCACCGGCAGCAGCGGCAGCACCGGGTCGTCCAGCAACGGCTGAGCCGGCCCGACATCCGGTGACCGGCCCACCTCGTCTCGGCCGGTCACCGTCCATACCCGCCCTCGCTCCTTCCTCCTCCCGACCCCGGCCCATCGCCGGGGTCGGCTGCTGTTCGGGGCCCCACGGGCGCCCCCGGGACGACCCCCCCCGCCCTCCCCGTCGAGCGATGCCTATTGCGGCATCGGCGCGGCACAGCGTCCAACGTCCGCTGATGTCGCTACAGGCATCACGGGTGGAGGGTGTGGCCCCATGTCGTGCGTCGGCGGGCACTTGAGCACGGAGTGCGACGCCGGCTCGGCCGGCGGTCGGCCGCCATGGGCGGCGGCTCAGCGGGCTGGCGGCGCGACCGGGCGGGGCCGGGGCAGGCGCGTGCGGGGCGTGGCCGGCAGGGCGGGGTCGGGGCCCACGTTCGTCGTGACGGCCGGCTTGGTGGCACCGGACGACGCCCGGCGGCGCCGGCGCAGAAAGCGCTCGACGTCGCGCGGGGCCTGGGGCCTGGCGAAGTGGAAGCCCTGGCCGTAGCGGCAGCCCAGCGAACGGAACCACTTGGGCCGGGGTCTCGATGCCCTCGGCGACCATCTCGAGGCTCAGCGCGCGCCCGAGGTCGACGATCGCACG
Source organism: Chloroflexota bacterium (assembly GCA_016200665.1). Classification (GTDB taxonomy): domain Bacteria; phylum Chloroflexota; class Limnocylindria; order Limnocylindrales; family CSP1-4; genus UBA5189. The sequence goes on from JACQEG010000031.1 coordinate 3,596, forward strand.
GCTGAGGACCTTGGCGTCGCGGACCGTGCCGGTTCGGCCGGCCGAGCCGGCCGTGCCGGCGCCGGAGACGAACGACCGGTCGATCTTCAGCTCGTCGACCTGGAACGCGTGCAGGTAACCGAGCGACGAGTAGCCGGTCCCGAAGTCGTCGATCGCCAGCCGGACGCCGAGGCGCCGCAGCTGGCCGATCCGCGCCAGCGTCTCGGGCGTCCGGGTGAGCAGCGCGCTCTCGGTGATCTCGAGCGTCAGGTGGCGAGGCTCGAGGCCGGCGTCGCCCAGGGCGCTGGACACGATCGAGAGCAGGCCGGCGTCACGGAACTGCCGGGCCGAGAGGTTCACGTAGGCACGCAGGTCAGGCAGGTCGAGCCGCTCCTGCCACCGGCGAACCTGGCTGCAGGCCTCGGCGAGGACCCACCGGCCGATGTTGAGGATCTCGCCGGTCTCCTCGGCGAGGCCGATGAACTCCGCCGGCATGTGGAGGACGTGGCCCTCCGGCTGCCAGCGCACGAGCGCCTCGACGCCGACCGGGGCGCCGCCGTCGAGCTCGACGATCGGCTGGAAGTGGAGCTGCAGCTCGCCCCGGGCCTCGGCGCCCCGGAGGAGGGCCGCCAGCTCGCTCCGAGCGGATGCCAGGTCGAGCAGCTCGGAGCGGAAGAACACCACCTGGCCCCGACCCGCAGCCTTGGCCGCATACATCGCGATGTCGGCATTCCGGAGCAGCTCGTCGACCGTCTCGCCTCCGAGCCCGCTGATCGCGACCCCGATGCTCGCTCCGATCGTCGGGGCCGCGGCGCCGAGCACGACCGGCTGGGCGCACAGCTCGAGCAGGCGCCGGCAGACCGCATCGGCCTCCTCGCGACCCTCGACGTCCTCGAGCAGGATCGCGAACTCGTCGCCGCCGAGGCGGGCCGCGGTGTCGCCGGGTCGCAGGGCGGCGGTCACCCGCTCCGCCACCACCTTGAGCAGGCGATCGCCCATCGTGTGCCCGAAGCGGTCGTTCACGAGCTTGAAGTGGTCGAGGTCGATGAACAGGACCGCGGCACGGAGCGCGCTCCGGCCATGGAGTCGGGCGAGGCTGTGCTCGACCCGCTCCTGGAACCGGGCCCGATTGGCGAGCCCGGTGAGCGGATCGCGGAAGGCCTGCTCCCGAATCTCGCCGTGGAGCCGGACGTTGTCGAACGTCAGCGCCGCCTCCCCGGCCAGCAGCCGGGCGAGCTCGATGCGCCGCCCATCGAAGGCCCGCGGCTCGTCCGACGTGAGCTCGACGATCCCGATCGACTCGCCCCGGGCGACGAGCGGCAGCATGACCGAGCGGCGGCGCTTGATCGACCTTAGATAGGCCACCTCGGCCACGTCCGTCAGCGGGTCGTCGACGTCGAGGACGAGCATGGAGCGCTCGACGAGGACGCGGCGGGTCGCGGGGAACCGCTCGAGGTCGTACGACGGATCGACGCGCTCTCCGAACTCGGGCGGATCGAAGCCGAACGTCTCGACCCGGTTTCGCTCGCGGTTCCAGGTGCTGATCGTTGCTTCGGCCGCGCCCGCGGCGATCCGCAGGTGCCGGGCCAGGTGATGGCCGACGTCGGCCGCGTCCATCGTGGCCGCGAGGTCGCGCGACATCGAGACGACGTGCCGCAGCTCCTCGGTCGTGTCGGACATCCGCGTGCTGGCGTTCCACAGGAACACCTCGAAGAGGAGATAGACGATCACGAGCGTCGAGGTCGGGAGCACCACCTCGAGGGTCCCGCTCCCGCGACTGCCCCAGGCGAGGAGGCCGGGTGCGAGCATCGAGTAGGCGCCGACCGCGGCGCTGCTCACCATGAGCAGCGTGAGCGTCCGCCGGCTGACCCAGGCGAGGGCCACGATGACCGGGATCAGCGAGCCGAGGGCGATCGCGGGTCCGATGACCGGCTCGATCGTGACCGCGACCATTGCCGCCACCTGCGTGCCCAGCGCGACGATCGTCGCGAGCCTCGCCGTCGTCAGGCGCGGGGACGGCCGGCGGACGGCGACGAGCCAGGCGCCGAAGGCGATGGCCACGAGGCCGACGCCCCCGAGCGCGGCGTCGCCGATCCGCAACGCCACGACGGCCCAGAACGCGCCGACGAGCGCGACGATCCGGCCGAAGACGAGGATGGCACGGCTCAGCGCCTCCTCGGACCCTCGAGCGGACGCCTCGCGCCCGCCCAGGTCTGGCGCCGGGCGTGCGGGGACGCGAGCTCGATTCATCGGCCCCACTGTCGCGTGTTGCCCCGAACAATCGGTATCCCCCATTCGGGCTAACCGCCCAGCCGAGCCACCCCGCGGGAGCCGTCGGAGCCGCGGGCCGTCGCGGTCGCGGGGCGCGGGCCTGTCTCCCGGCGAGAGCGCTTGGTAGACTCCGCGCCACCTCGGGCCGGCATCGAGCCCGAGACCCTGACCGTGAGGCTGCGTGGAGCGTCCCGTCGTTCCGCTCATCGCGTGGCTCGGGAGTGCCCAGGCCGGGCCTGACGCGCTCGGTGGCAAGGCGTCCTCGCTCGACCGCCTGGGTCGCCTCGGGTTCCGCATCCCGCCGGGGTTCTGCCTGACGACGGCGGCCTTCCGGGCGCAGATGACGGGCCACGCGGCGGCGGAGGCCATCGCGTCACGGCTTGCCGAGAGCGGCGACGTGACCCTGGGCCGCGAGCTGGCCGAGCTCCTCGCCACGGCTCCGCTCGCGCCGGACATCGAGGCCGCGCTCGCGGCGGCGCTCGGCGCCGTCGAGGAGCGCGTCCGGGAGCGGTCGGGCCGGCCGGCGCGGCTGGCGGTTCGCTCGTCCGCGATCGGCGAGGACGGGTTCGCGGCGTCCTATGCGGGGCTCCACGAGACCGAGCTCGACCGCAGCGTCGAGGAGGTGTCGGGCGCCGTCCGGCGCTGCTGGGCCTCGCTCTGGAGCGCACCGGCGCTCGCCTACCGGGCGCGTCGCGGCCTGCCGCTCGACGGCGCGGCGATGGCGGTCGTCGTCCAGGAGCTCGTGCCGGCCGATGCCGCGGCGGTCGCCTTCACCCGCCACCCGGTGACCGGCCGGACGGACCAGCTCGTCCTCACCGCGGTTCGGGGCCTCGGCGACGCGATGGTCTCGGGCACGGTCACGCCCGACACGTACATCGTGGCCCGCGACGACCGGCGGGTGGTCGAGTTCACGCCCGGCGACGACGTCGATCGCCCGCTCGACGCGGCAGGCCTGGACGCGCTCGTGGAGCTGGTCCTCGACGTCGAGGCGAAGTTCGGAGCCCCGGTCGACGTCGAGGCGGCCATGACCGGCGGCACCTGGTTCCTGCTCCAGGCGCGCCCGATCACGACCGGCGCGACCGCCGCCGCATGACGAGGATCGAATGACCGTCGAGCCGGTGCCCGCCCCCGTGCCCGCGCCCGAGATCGTCGGGGTGAGCCCCGACTTCCCGGTGGAGTTCGCGGACCCCGCCCACGCGGGACTCACGTGGGAGTGGGACGACATGCACATGCCGTTCGCGCTCACGCCGCTATCGGCGGACTGGGTCCGGGCCGTCGGCAACGGCTTCGGGGCCTGGAAGGAGGGCCTCGAGGCGGAGCTGCCGAGCGTCACCCACACGGCGATCTGGAACGGCTACGCGTACTTCGGCTTCGACCCGGGCGCCGAGGGTGAGGAGCGCGAGCGGCAGAAGGCGCGCGCGCTCGAGCTGTGGCGAGCCCACGAGGAAGTCGCCGAGCGCTACTGGCTCGACGAGGCGCTGCCGGAGCTCAAGGCGATCTACCGGTCGATGCGCGAGGCGCCCGTGGAGCGCGGGACGGCTGCCGAGGTCGCCGACGCCTGGACCCGCGCGTGGGCCGGCGCCGACCGGGCGTGGCGGATCCACTTCACCGCGATCACCGGCCCGTACCAGGTCCTGGAGGACATCGCGGACCTGTACGAGTCCGTGACGCCCGGCGCCTCGCCGGGTGAGGCGATGCGGCTCATCCAGGGATCCCGAACCGAGCTGTACGACACCGAGGTCGGGGTCGAGGGCCTGGCGGCCGCCGCGGCCGCGGCGCCCGCGATCGCCGATGCCCTTCGTCGGGGCACCCGCTCCGTGGCGGCCCTCGAGGCGATGTCCGGCGGCGGGGCCTTCGTGGCACGGCTCGACGCCTTCCTCGCGAGCCACGGCCACCTCGGCCAGAGCGTCGACGACCTGGCACTCGCCTCGTGGGGCGAGGAGCCGGGGCTGCTCCTTGCCGAGGTCGCCAAGCGGCTGGACCACCCGACCGAGGGTGCGGAGGCCCGGCGCGCCCGTCTCGCCCGCGAGGCCGACGACCTCGCCGGCGCCGCCCGCGGCCGGCTCGCCGGCAAGCCCGAGGAGCTGGCCAGGTTCGAGCGGCTCCTCGGCCTCGCCCGGCGGATCGGTCCGATCACGGAGGTCCACAACTTCTGGATCGACCGGGCGGCACAGGCCGCGCTGCGGTCCTTCGCGATGCGGGTCGGGGGCCGCCTCGTGCGCGACGGCGTCATCACCGGGCCGGACGACGTCCTGTTCCTCAGCCGGGCCGAGGTCGGTCCGCTGCTCCTCGAGCCGGCGGATCGCCGGGCGACCGTCGACGAGCGGCGCGCGATCCACGCCCGACAGGCGGCCCGGACGCCGCCGAAGTACGTCGGCAAGGCGCCCGAGGCCGGCGCGGGCCCGGTGGACCGCTTCGATGGTGCCAAGGTCGAGTCGACCGAGCCCGACGTCCTGCGCGGCACAGGCGCCTCCGCCGGCGTCGTCCGGGGGCCGGCCCGGGTGGTCCTCACGTCGAACGAGTTCGACCGGATCGTGCCCGGCGACATCATCGTCTGTCCGTCATCGAACCCATCGTGGGTGCCGGTCTTCACGATCGCGGCCGGTCTCGTGACGAACACCGGCGGCGTCCTGAGCCACGCTGCCGTCGTGGCTCGCGAATTCGGCCTCCCGGCGGTCGTGGGCGTGGCCGGGGCCACGACCGCGATCACGGACGGCCGGCAGGTCGAGATCGACGGCACGGCCGGCACCGTCCGGCTGCTGTGACCGACGACCTCGCCGAGCTCGTCGACGCCGACACCACCGAGAGTGCCACCGCCGGGCCGCACGGACGCGGCAGGCTGCTGTCCGCGGTCATGCTGGGGGTCGCGAGCGGCGCGATCCTCGTGCCCCTCAACTCCACGATGCTGGCCGTCGCGCTGCCCGGGGTCATGGACGAGTTCGGCCTCGCGGCGAGCACCGTCACGGCGCTCGTCAGCCTGTACCTCGGGTGCGTCGCGATCGCCCTCCCGATCGCCGGGTCGCTGAGCGATCGCTACGGCGCGCGACGGATCTTCCTGGCGGGGGTCCTGGGCTTCGGGGCAGCGTCGATCGTCGCCGCGGTGGCGACCTCCTTCGTCGTCCTCGAGGCCAGCCGCGTGCTCCAGGCGGCGGCCGGCGCCCTCGTGTCCACGTCGTCCGCGGCGCTCATCCGCCAGACCGCTCCCGCGGCTCGACGCGGCGAGGCCTTCGGGCTGTTCGACCTCCTCGTCTCCACGAGCGCGGCGGTCGGGCCGTTCGTCGGCGGGGTCATCGTGGGCTGGTTCGGCTGGCGATCGATGTTCCTCCTCGCGGTGCCGATCGCCCTCGGCTCTGCCGTGGTGGTGGGCCTCCTGATCCGGGCGCCCTCGGCCGCTTCGGGCATCGGCGAGGCGAGCCCGAGCGGCTCGGACGACACCGCTCCGCCCCGCCCGCTCGACGTCCCGGGCCTGCTGCTGCTGGGCCTCGCGATCGTGGCCTTTCTCGTCGCCCTCGGCGCCATCGGCGGGACCGATTCGACGATCCGGCTGCTGGCCACGATCGTCGTGCTGGCGCTGCTGGCGGTGTTCGTCGCCGTCGAGCTCCGGGCGGAGCATCCGGCGGTGGATCCGCGGCTCCTGACGCGCCGGACCTTCAGCGCGGCGCTCGTGGGCGTGTTCGGGGCCACGGTCGTCCTCCACGGCAGCTTCATCCTCGTCCCGCTGCTCGTGGAGCGGCTGCTGGCCCAGAGCGCGACGACCAGCGGCGTCGTGCTCCTCGGGATCGCCGGCGTCGCCGCGATCGTGGCCCCGTTCGGCGGGCGAATCTCGGATCGGCGTGGACGGCGCCTCGTCGTCGTCGCCGGGTCGCTCGTCAGCGCGGTCGGGCTCGCGCTGCTGGCCCTGCCCCCGGCGATCGCCTCGGCGGCGGTCGTCGCGGCGCTCCTGGGCGTCGTGGGGTTCGGCAACGGGCTGACCTCGCCGCGCCAGGCCGCGGCGCTGGAGAGCGTCGAGCCGGCACGCGTCGGCATGGCGGCGGGCACGTACTACACCGGCCGCTACCTCGGCGGCGTCGTCGGGGCCAGCCTCGCCGGCGCGCTCCTCGGGACCGCCGTGACCGCCGCTGGCGTCAGCCTCGGGTTCGGCATTCTCGCCGGGGTGATGCTCGTCGTCACCCTCGCGTCGCTCGGGCTGCCGGGCCGTCGCGCCGTGGTCCCGGCCTGACTCGCGACGGCGACGCCACACGGAAGCGCGCGCCCCGGTATCGTGTGCGGGCTCATGAGCTTCCACCGCCGATGACGTCGGCTCCCTCGCCCATGGGCCGACTCGCGGACCCCCGCGTCCGGCTCGTCCTCACCAGCGCGACGCTGCTCTTCGTCGAGCTGCTGCTCATCCGCTGGATCCCTTCGACGGTCCGCTACATCGGGTTCTTCAGCAACTTCCTGCTCATGGCGAGCTTTCTCGGGATCGGCCTGGGGATCCTCCTCGGCCGCCGCATCCAGCTCGGCGTCATGGCGGCCTTCCCGGTCCTGCTCGCCGTCGTGGTGTGGCTCGTCTCCAACCTCGAGCTGAACATCCAGGTCCGCTCGACGAACGAGCTGTTCTTCGGGCTCGCGGAGAGCAAGGCGGCCGATCTCAACTTCCTCGTCCTGCCGCTCGTGTTCGCCCTCATCACCGCGCTCATGGCCGGCCTCGCCCTGCCGCTCGGGCCGCTCCTCAAGTCGCGGCCCCCGCTCGAGGCCTACGCCTTCGACATCGCGGGCTCGCTGCTCGGCATCGCGGCATTCACGATCCTGTCCGCGGCCGGCACGCCGCCGATCGTGTGGTTCTCGGTGGCCGCGATCCTCGTCATCGCGCTGACCGCCGGGGCGGGGCTCCGGATCGGGACGCTCGTGGCGGCCGCCTCGTTCGCGGTGATCCTCGTGTTCGCGTGGCGGAACGGCGTCAAGAACCCCACCGAGATCTGGTCGCCGTACTACCGCATCGACACGTACCAGAACTCGGCCGGCCAGATGACGATCAACGTCAACGGCATCCCGCACCAGACGATCCACGCCGTCAACGGGCCGCAGGAGTCCTTCTACACCCAGATCTACCGCTGGTTCCCGGATCGGACGTACCAGAACGTCCTGATCGTCGGGGCGGGCAGCGGGACGGACACCGCCATCGCGCTGGCCCACGGCGCGGGCCACGTCGACGCCGTCGAGATCGATCGCGAGATCCAGCGCCTCGGGCGCGAGCACGACCCGGATCAGCCCTACCAGGACCCGCGGGTCCGGGCGATCGAGAACGACGGCCGGGCGTTCCTCCGCTCGACGGACACGAAGTACGACCTCATCGTCTTCGCCCTGCCCGACTCGCTGACCCTCGTCAGCTCCCAGGCGAACATCCGGCTCGAGTCGTTCCTGTTCACGAACGAGGCGTTCCAGAGCGTCCGCGATCACCTCGCGCCCGGCGGGGTGTTCGTCCTCTACAACTACTACCGCGAGGAGTGGCTCGTCGGGAAGATCGCCACGATGCTCCAGGATGCCTTCGGCACGACCCCGGTCCTGCGGCTGACCGCCAACACCCAGGCGGTCCTCGCCGACGGCCCCATGATCGCGGCCCTGAGCGGAGCCAACCCGCCGGGCGACCAGGTCGATGCGATCCCGGCGACGGGCGACCCGCAGCCGAAGGCGGCGACCGACGACTGGCCGTTCCTGTACCTCCGGACACCGTTCATCGCCGACTACTACCTCGCCGGCCTCGCCTTCGTCCTCGTGTTCGCGGCCATCTCGGTCATGCTCGGCGCCCGGGCGACCGGCACCGCCATCCGGCGCTTCAGCCCGCACTTCTTCGTCCTCGGCAGCGCCTTCCTGCTGCTCGAGACCCGCAGCCTCGTCAGCTTCAGCCTGCTGTTCGGCTCGACGTGGCTCGTCAATGCCCTGGCGTTCTTCGCGATCCTCCTGAGCGTCCTGCTCGCGATCTTCGTGAACGCGCGCCTCCGGATCCAGCGCCCGGCGCCGCTGTACGGCCTGCTCTTCGTGGCGATCGCCGTGGCGTTCCTGCTGCCACCGGAGTCGCTGCTGCTCGATCCGCCGTGGCTCCGCTACGTCCTCGCCGCCGGAGTGGCATTCGCCCCGGTGTTCGTCGCGAACCTGGTGTTCACCTACTCGTTCCGCGACACGCGGACCGCGGACATGGCGTTCGCGAGCAACCTCCTCGGCGCCATGGTCGGCGGGGCGATGGAGTACGTCGCCTTGCTGACCGGCTACCGGGCGCTGCTCATCATCGTGGCGATCCTGTACGCGCTGGCGTGGCTGTTCGCCAACCGCTGGCGGCTGCTCGCGGACCGCGACCTCGCCCCCGACGACGGCCTCGCCATCACGGAGACCGCCGAAGCCGCCCTCTGAGCAACCATCGCGCCCCGCGGGGGCCGGCGGCGAGCTTGCGGGCAACGTGTGGGGCCGTGCGGCGGTAGCCGGAAGTCCTATCCGGCCAGCACGACGGTTGGATGGTGCATCTCCGCGACGCGGACGACAGTTGCCACCTCATGGAGCGCCGTCTGAACCTCGCAATCCCGGCCCTCGCTGCCGTCGTGCTGCTCATGGCCGCGGCCAGCGTCGTGGCCGCGACGTCCATCGAGCAGCCGCTGTGCAACGGCGTGAAGCTGCGAACGGGCCCCTCGACGTCCGACACGGCGCGAGCCGTGACCGACACGACCACGCTCCTCACCGTCGAGACCACCGTGTCCGGCTCCGCCTGGAGCAGCCTGTGCGGCGGTCACGTCATCTCCGGAGCGACGTGGGCCAAGATCAGCGCGGTCGACGGGACCACGGTCCAATCCCGGTACGGCGTGCAGTACCTGTATGCGGCGGCGGGCCTGCTCAAGGTCGTCGGGAGCCCGTCGCCGACGGTCAGCCCGTCGCACCCGCCGACGGCTCCTCCGACCGCTCCCCCAACGCCGACACCCGCGCCCACGACCGCCACGCCCGCCCCGACCGAACCGGCCCCAACCGCTGCGCCCCCAACGCCGGCCGTCTCACCGATCCCGCAGACTTCCTCCGTGGCCACCGTCAGCCCGACCCACGGAGCCTCGGCCGTTGCCGGCGGGCCAGTCGGGAATCAGGGCTCGGGCCCGTCCAACGCGCTCATCGGCCCGGCCGCGGTCGCGCTGCTCCTGGCGGCGGTCTCGACGGCGTTGACGTGGTTCGCCGTCGCCGGTCGTCGCCGGCGGCGCGCCTCGCGCGTCCGCGTTCCTGAATCGGTCCCGGCCTCGCGCCTGGAGGACGTCCTGCACTGACAGCGGTGACCCGCGCCCGACCGCGGGAGCGCCAGCCAGTCGCACCGGACACGCGGGACCATCGGCGCCGCGGCCTTGACGGGAGCGGGTCGCTGCCGACCGGTCTCGCCACGGTGCCCGTCGACAACGGCACGCCAAGACCGGCGCGCCGGGCAACCGCCTCGCCGCCCCGAAGCCCACCCCTAGGCCGGGCAGCTCCGTCTTGCCCGCGCCCGGGGACATCGTTCGAGGTCACGCCCGCGCCGACGGACGCGCCGACCCCCGAGCCGACCGCGGAGCCAACAAGAACGCCAGCTTTGAGCTGAACGCGCCAAGGCGCAACGAATGGTTGGTCGATCCACCGAAGTTCCCTGGTCCCTAAGTTCGGCCCCTCGACTACGGCGCTACGTGCGGTGGATCTCCGACTTACTCTCCGACCGTCGGCTCGAGAAGGTACGGCGATGCAGGCAGGCGGTCGTACGGATAATCCAGGTGAAGGGTGGCGTCGCCACCGTTGAATTTGGCGGTCCAGGCCAAGATCATGCCAATCGAGTTGAAGTTGTTGCTGGCGGAGATGGTCACGTGATCGCACGGGGCATACAGCACGCCCTGGAATGCGATCCCTGGTTCGCTGCCGCTCGACCCCGACATCTCGAAGCGTTTGGAGATCGACGAGCAGGTCCCGGTCGAGAGGTCCCTGCTGAAGTAGAACGTGACGCCACGGGGCGTCGGCGTAGTTGGCACCGCACCTGCAGGGCTCACAGTGTTGCCTTGGCACGGCGAAGTGGGGTCACCATCCGAATTCAGATAACAGTCTCGCAGCGTCGCTGAGGTCAGCCCGCAATTGCTAGTGGTTCCGTCGAGGCAGACGGGCCACGACGACTCACCGAGGTGGATGCCCGAGCCGGTCAACGGGTCGACCCGCCAAGCCGTGCTGCAGGCCAACCCGCCACTATTCGGGCAGTTGGCGGCTACAAATTGAGCCGGGCTGAGGGTCGGATCCCAGCGTTGCAGATCGGGCAATGGACACGACGGGTTGTACCCATTCAGGCGATAACTTGCGGCACCTGTTCCCTCGCATGTGACATTCGGATCGGACGACGTGAACGGAACCGCCGTATTAAGAAGAAACGCTCCACCGGCGCCGAGGGTAATTCCTCTATTCCCACCTTGGGGCGGCCAGTCGTCGTCGAAGACCAGAGTCACGCCATCGCCGATCAAGTATGCGCCAGCGCCGATGTCGATCGCGGGGTTGCCGTTGCCGCCGAAACGGTAGATGCCCGGCAACTGGTATTGCTCCAGGCCGCTTGGTGGTGTGGGGTCGAGGATCGCGCAGCCGCCGCCCGGGATCGTGATCGAATGCCAATATCCAGGTGGAATGAGCGGCTGGGCAAGATCGATGCCTGGAACTTGGACCTCAGCCCACGAGATTCCGCCGCCCCGCTTGCCCGCATTCGTACCGCTTGGCGTGTTGAACACGAACTTCAGGCTGAACTGGGCATCGCGTTGCGTGACGACACCAGAGGGCACGAAGAGATTTGGGTCGTAGCCGGGATCGCCAGTATCACCATCGTGTTCCTGTGGCGTCCCATCTAGGTTGAACGGCCCCGCGGTCCGGATTGTGGTGCCGTTCTGCAGGAGGCTGACCGTAACGTTGACGGTGTTGCCGCTGCCGTCTACCGTCGTACTGCTGCCTTGATGGTTCGTCTTGAACCCCACGAACCGGATTGTCCAGTCGCCGAGACGAGGAAGCTGGGCTCCCGTTCCCAACCCGACGATGTACGTGGCTTGCCCGTTGTTCTGGCTCAAGTTCGTGCTGTAAATGAAATTGGTCGGCGCGAGATCCGGGCTCGTGTCAGCGATATTCGGAGAGAGGTTCCCATTGCTGGGATTCGTTCCGTTTATCTGGTTCTTCGAGATGTCGCTGCTTGGGCGCAGGTAAGGTGCCGGGGACAGACCGTTGATATCGCAGGTCACACCGCTCTCGCCAACGTGACCAGGATCTGAGCGACTGAAGAGTGTCGGTGTTCCACAGGGGTTCGCTGGGGGATTGTTTGGATCGGTGACGATTGCGCAACCCCAATCGTGGTCGTTGCCACTGGTCGTGACGTACGCAGGCAGGCCGAGCCCTATATACCGCGACGGGTCAGGATACGGCACGCAGGGGATGTGGTCAGTGTTCCACTGCCCTTGCGTCGGACATGTCGTGAGACTCGCATAGGCAAGAGGCGACTCGTATTGAATGATCGGCTGTGGAGGCATCGTGATCGCGCGCTGTGCGGTACCACCCGCATCGTAGATACCGCCGCCCGAGGTCGCGGGCGGACACGTGTATGTTCCGCCGTTCGCGCAATGTGCATCGACTAGGAACGCATTCCCTGATTTGAGGACCAACCCGCCGTTCGTCTGGGCGCTGGTCTTCAGCGTGTTGTTGCTGCCGACGTCACCATGGTCGAGGGTTACGCCGCCCTGTCCGTCGATCTCGAACGTCTGACTGGTCGGTGCGCAGCCGTCAATGCAGAACAGTTCCAGCGCGAAGTCGGTGGGCAGAAGCCCGGCCGTAGCCCATCCAAGACGATCCCGAACCGAGATGCCGAAGATGCCGCCCAGGTAGCTGCGCGTCGGCCGATCGAGACGCGCAAACACGATACCGGTGTTGCCCGGGTAGCTCCCGCCGACGGAGGTATAGGGTGTCGTATCCGGCATGGTGTCGAGGGTGTCGACCCAGACGGTGTGCTTGAACTGATGCCCTCCAAAGTTCGTCTGCCCTGCTAGAGGGGTGTCAGCCGCGGCCAGTGCTGTGGTGTCGCCATCGGACAGCCCCAGACTGAGCTCCTGATTGAGCGATGCCCAGGCCTGCTTCCGAGCACCCTGGTTCTGCGTGGCTTGATCGAGAGGACAGAAGGGCGCGCCGGGCGCGCAGAAAGCCGACGCGCCGGCGAGCGCGGCGTGATCGGAGACGTTCTGGAGTTCCCGGTCGGTCAGAAGCCACGTCGCATAGTCGACGGCGATCGCCGACGCCCCGAGCAGGACGATCAGAAAGAGCGCAAACAGAACGAGCGCCTGTCCAGCTTCGCCTACGTATCTCTTCATATCCTCCGTCCAGTCAAGGGCACGGCGGCGGCGTCACGCCGAGCGGCAACGATGGGTTCTCGATCCGCATCTCCTCGCTTGCCCTGAGCGTGAGTGCGCCGTCGAAACTCCCGTCGAGTCCGTCAACGAGGTTGCCGACCAGTGGGATGTACAGCGGATACGGGTAGAGGACGTCGATCTTCACGTAGAGGAAGTACCGCGAGGTCGACGTATCCGAGCCGGGGTTGGCCTCCCACTCGTAGCTGATCGACCTTGAAGCGGATGGCAGCGTCAGACGGGCCGGATCAAGCAGCGGATCGCGCTGCATCTGGGTATTCAGTTCATCGGCGATCGCTCCGCAGATGAACGCCTGCGCTGACGGATCCAGGAAGCTCGCGTCGTTGACTCGATAGGTCGCGGCCCGTCGGGCCGTCTCGCGCACACCGGCTACGAGACCGTTGTGCGCGCCAAATAGCAGCCCGAGCTCGAGGACTCCGAACAGGAGAAGAAAGAGGATCGGCGCGACTAAGGCGAATTCCGTCAAGGCCTGTCCACGAGAGTCCTGCCGCCGACCGGTCAAGCTCACGGAACACAGGTCCCGCTGGAGACGGTTCCGCTTTCGAGCCGCATCTCCGCCTTGGCGGTTAGATCCCAGGCCCCGTTTCCAGGGGTTCCGTCCACGAAATCCGTCGCGAACGCCAGGAGCGGGAAGAACACTGGGTGCTTGTAGCGGACATCAACATCGACCCGGTAGTTCGTCATGGCATCGACCTGATAATCACAAAACGTGACGGTCTCGCTGGCGACGCGGCTGGGGTCGAAACCCTGGATGTTTGTAGCGAGGAGAGAGTCGAGCTGCGCCTGTACGAGGCCGCTCGTCGGGTAAGGATCCGCCGCGGCACGGCGAGCCGCCTCGCGGACTGCGTTCGTCAGGCCCATTTGGGACTCGAGGACGAAGGCGAACTGGAAGATCGCCAGGAGCAGCAGGATGAGAATCGGCGCCACGAGCGCGAACTCAACCAGGCCCTGCCCGGCCTCATGCTGCGTCCCCCCGGCGGGTCGCGCGCGTGGTCTCACCGCCGTACCTGCAAGTTGCCTCCCGGACCCGCCCGCTTCGGACGAAGGCCCGGTACGTGGAGTGTCCGGCGGACAGCCTAGAGGAGATCGGCTTGCGCGCAACCTTGCCGAAACGTTACGCGGGCCTAAAAGGTGCCCCGTCGCAACGCGCTGGCCCGCTCCCGGAGGAGACCTACGACCACCCGGGCCCAGGCCTGACAGCTAGGCGAGCCCCGGAAGCATGCGGAACCGGGCGCGCGCGCGCCGACGCTAGCGGCGTTACTTGATCAGCTGGATCGCGATCGCGTCGGCGTTGCCGATCGGGCCTGCGCCGACCGGGCCGGTGGTGATGAACCGCACGAACCAGCCGGCGAGGCAGCTGCTGCTGCCATTGCCGGCGATCGTCTCCAGGAGCTGCCCGTCCGGATTGGTATGGGTCTGGCAGTCCGGGTTGTTCTTGTTGTTCGAGTCGGACATGTAGTCGATCCAGAACGCGGCGACGCCGGCGAGGTGGTATTCGGCGTGGCTGCCGCCGGAGGTGTTGCACTCGTTGTTGTCGCAGATCGGGACCATCACGGTGTGACCGTGGAGGCTGTTGACCGCGTCGACCATCTTCTTGGCGCAGTTGTTGCCGTTGTCGGAATCGACGACCGTCGGGAACGAGAGGAACTGGATGGGCTTCGGGTGCAGGACCTCGTCGTCGCAGTTGTTCTTGATGCCATCGAGATCGAGGACCATGAACGAGCCGCCGCCGGTCTTGCAGAGGGGCACGATGTACTCGGTGCCGACGGGATGGCTCGGTGGAATGCCGGGCTGGGCGACGGGCCACTGGTCCTTGGGCAGGCCGAGGCTGCCGCTGCCCGAGCAGTCGGTGATGTTGACCGGGAAGATGACCGGCAGGAACTCGCCGCCGGTGACCTTGCCGGCGATCGCGATGGCCTCGGCCGAGGCGGTGAAGCTCGAGATGCCGATGACCCGGCCGAAGGTCGTCCCGAACTGGCGGTCGCCGCCGACGTGGACGCCCTGGGCGTTCGGGGGGATGGCCCCGCCGCTGCCCACGGGCTTGGCGAGGGCGACCGGCACCACCGCGCCGCTGTCATCGATCGGCTGGCCGGTGACGTCGGTGTAATAGGCGGCGCTCGTGATCGTGTTCGAGTCCGAGACGGACGTGATCGCGCTCTCGACGTCCGCGTCGGTCCGGGTGAGGCCGACGAGCTGCTGGGCGATGACGTCGGCCCCGGCGTTCGCGGCTGCATCGGAGCCGTTCTGGACGCTCCGCTGCTGGGCATAGGCGTTGCCACCCTCGACGATGAGAGCCACGCCCGCGACCATGACGAGGAGCCCCAGCGCGAAGATCACCAGGATCTGGCCATGGGGACGGGTCCGGGCGGGCTGCGCGAGCCAGGTGAACATCGACGAGGTCTCCCTCCGGCGGGTGCCGGCTTGCCTGGGGGTCATGGCTGCTTGGGACATTGGGCGGCGGTCAGGGTCGCGTTCGGGCAGCTGAATTCCACCGAGAGCACGGACCTGGCCGTGAAGGTGACGCCGCCCTTGAAGAGGACGTCGGCGATGATCGGCGTGAGCGGCCGGTAGGTCGCCTCGAACGTGACCACCGCCAGGCAGCCGACCGCCGCCGGCGAGCAGGTCGAGGACGTGTCCGGCGACCCGTCGTCGGCCGCGTGGTAGAAGTTGATCGTCACGTTCGGCGCCGTGATCTCGGCGATCGAGACCTGCTGCTCGGCGCGCTTGATGATCGAGACGCTGTCCTGGTTGACGATCGCGAGGCGGGCGCCCTCGCGCGCGGCGTTCGTCAGGGAGTTGTAGCTGAAGACGGCCGTCCCCAGATCGACGATGCCCATGAACAGCAGGAGGAAGACGGGCAGGGCGAACGCGAACTCGACGAGCGCCTGACCTCGGGATCGCTCCCGGATGGCGCGATCGGGGCGATGCACGGCGGTCATCCGTTCACCGTCATGGTGCTGCCGCAGTCCACGCTCGTTCCGCCCGTGATCGACTGGAACGTGATCGTGTAGTTGCCGTTCGAATGCCCCGCGGCCTGCTGGAGCGTCGTCGTGAAGCCGGCGGCGGCCGTCCATTCGGCCTTGGCCGAGTTGATCTTGGTGTGGCTGCCGACGAAGTCAGGGACCTGGCACAGCTTCGGGGTCGCCGCCCCGACCGTGATCGTCGTCCCGGGGTTCGTCGTGAACGTCCCGCAGGCGTTCGTGATCGAGAGCGTGACGACGTACGTCCCGACGGTGTTGTAGACGTGGTTGCCGGGGTCGCGCAGGTTCGAGGTCGTCAGGTCGCCGAAATCCCAGGCCCACGCATCGCCGGCACCGCCGCCCGAGGCGTCCGTGAAGTTCACGGTCAGGGGCGCGAAGCCGCTCTGTGGGTTGGCGTTGATGGCGGGGCTCGGCGGGAGGCAGCTCGGTCCGCCCCCGGAGCTCGAGCCCGTGATGCCCGACTTCACCGGGAACACCGCCGAGGCGGAGACGGACACTGCGCCGCCGACGATGTTCGAGATGATCGGCGTGATGACGCGGAACGAGCAGGTCAGGCGAACCGTCGCGTGGTCGCCGATCCCGGTCGTGATCCCGTCGCCGTCGGCGTCGGAGAAGGTCGGCGATGGCGGCGTGACCGGGTTGAGCGTGCAGTTCGTCGCGGCGGCGTCCGAGGCCATCTGGTGCTGGTACTGGGTGATCGCGTCCGTGTCGTTCGGCGTGAGCCACGCGGTCGGGTGATTGGCAGCGAAGTTCGCGCCGATCCTCGCCATGTTCTGGAGGTTGATCCAGCCGAGGTACACCCGGCCGAAGTCAACGGCGATCAGGGTCAGAAGGAGGAGGACGGGCAGGACCAGGGCGAACTCGACGAGGCTCTGGCCCGGATGCGCGTGCAACCGCGCCGTGAGCCCCGCGGCCAGCCCGCGGCGGGCTCGGCCTTCGGTCGTGGACGCGACTCGAGCCAATCTGCTGACCCCCCGGTCGCCCTGACAGCGCCTCTCGGCTGAAGCCGAGATCGCGCCCCCGATCAAGGTGTCGAGAGTATGGGTACCCGCAACCTTGCTTGACCCTTACGAAGGTTCGATGCAGCACGCTCCGTGGCGCGCGGGCACCGGCTCCTCGGACGTGGTGCCGCGGCGCGACGCGCCTACCAGCCCTCCCAGGGGACGTCGCAGATCGTGCAGCGCGAGCCGCGGTACTGCCGCCAGCCGGCATCGAGGTTGGTCTCCCAGCCGTCGCGCCAGCGGTGGGCGCCGAGCACGTGGAGGAGCTCCCAGGTTGCCGCGGCGACCCGTGCCGTGACGCCTGCCGTCGCGCGGTCGAAGGCACTCGCGACGGCGTCGAGGACGAACATCGGCCCTACCAGCGGCGAAGCGGCAGCGGACCGGCTGGATCGAGGGTCGATTCGGGGGTCGGTTCCGGGGTCGTCATGGCACCCACGTCAGGCTGGCACCCGCGGCCGACCGGGGACGAGACATTGCAGCGGTCTTGCACCACCGGCGCGGGACATTGCGGTGGCGCGGTACGGAAGAGGCTAGGCCTCGCAACCGTTGCGCTTCTGTCAACTCCACGACACTCGCGGTAGTCGCCTGTAACGGTCGCAGGGTGCACGGTGCTGGCATGTACGCGGTCGCGAGCGCGCCGCCGCGGCTGCTCGACGCGATCCCGCCGGAGGACCTCGAGCGGCTGTCGCGGGACCTCGATCAGCTCCACCTGCCGGCGGGCCGGCTCCTCACGACGGCCCACGATGCCCCGCGGCGGGTGTTCTTCCCGGACACCGCGGTCATCGCCCAGTCACTGGCGATGCACGACGGTCGGACCGCCGGCGTCGGGATCACCGGCGTCGAGGGCATGATCGGCCTCGCCGCGATCTCCGGGCCGACCACGCCGGCGGGCACGGAGGCGACGGTCCAGATCGCCGGCTCGGCCTGGACGATGACGGCCGAGCGGCTGCGCGCCGCCGTCCGGTCGAGCGATGCGCTTCGCCTGTCGATCGAGCGGTACGCCACCGTGCTCCTGGGCCATCGCGCCCAGACAGTCGCCTGCAATCGGCTCCACGGGCTCGACGGGCGGGCGGCCCGCTGGCTGCTGCTCATCCACGACCGGATCGACGGCTCGTCGTTCCCGCTCACCCAGGAGGCCTTCGCCGACCTCCTCGGGGTCTCGCGGCCGGCGGTGTCGACGGTCGGTGCCGCGTTCGCCCGCGCCGGCGCGGCCGAGTTCCGGCGCGGGATCGTCCACGTCCTCGACGCGGCGGCGCTCGAGGGCGCGAGCTGCGAGTGCATCGTGGCCGATCGCGAGGCCTTCCGGCCGGTCAGCCACCACGTCGCCGCGGCGGCGGACGAGCGGGCCGCACGCGAGCGCGGGATGGGCGCCATCCGAACGCAGATCCGGCGGGCTCGATAGCTCGTCGGGCGCGGGATCCGGTCCCAGCCTCAGCTCCGGGTCAGATCCCAAATACCGTCAGATGTCGCCCAGGGCGACACGGCAACGCTGATTCGCGGTCAGAAGTCCGCCCATCGCCACATCTGACCCCAGCCGGGCCCGAATCGAGCACTCCGTGTCAGCCACCGCGACATCTGACTGAAACGGCGGCCCGCCTCGCCCTACGCGGGGAATCGTCCCGGCGCGAGGACGTCGCGATCCTCCGGATGGCGCTCGAAGTGCGCCACGAACAGGGGGCACAGCGGACTGATCCGCTCACCCGACGCCCGAGCGTCATCGATGACCCGGCGCACGAGGGCCGCCCCGATCCCCCGCCCGCCGAACGCCGGCAGCACCTCCGTGTGGACCGCCACGAGGCGCGGGTGTGGGGGGATCCCCATCCGGCGGTACTCGACCCATCCCGCGAAGGCGCCGCCGATCGACGCCTCGTAGCGGCTCCGGACCCGCACGTCTTCGATTTGCAGAGCGTCGTCGGTCACGCGCGCCTCCTCGGTCATCGGGCCGGCTCGAGTGCCGGCGCCGGGGCGTCCGGGCGGAGCTTCCGGTCGAGCTCCGGGAAGAGCCGGGCGACGCCGGCGACGCCGAGGATGCAGAGCAGGCCGCCGCTGATCGCGGACAGCTGCGCGCCGACGACCGACGCGACCGCGGCGGCCTCGATGTCGCCGATCCGCGGACCGCTCGTGACGACGACGATGTGGATCGCGCTCACCCGCCCCCGAAGCTCATCGGGCGTCGTGAGCTGGACGAGGGTCGATCGCAGGACGGCGGACAGGACGTCCGCGCCGCCGGCGATCGCCAGGAACAGGAGCGCCAGCGGGAACGAGAAGGTCGAGATCCCGAAGAGGGCGATGGCTCCGCCCCAGATCAGCACGGCGACGATGATGCCGCGACCGATCCGCCGCAGGCGCGTCACGAGCCCGGACAGGAACGTCGCGACGAACGCGCCGAGGGCCGGCGCCGCGTTGAGCAGGCCGACGCCGACCGGGCCGGCCCGGAAGACGTCGAGGGCCAAAGCAGGGAACAGCGCGGTCGGCATGCCGAAGATCATCGCGTTCAGATCGATGGCGAACGTCGAGAGGATGATCCGGCGAGTGCGGACGAACGCCAGGCTCTCGCGGATCGCGGCGAGGCCCGCGCGGCCGCCGGCGACGACGGGCGGGATCGGCGGCAGGCCGAGGATCGCGACGATCGACACGCCATACGTGACCACGTCCACGGCATAGGCGCCGGACACGCCGACCCCGGCCAGGAGCACGCCACCGATCGCCGGGCCGATGATCGAGCCGGCGTTGAACGCCAGCTGGTTGACCGCGATCGCCTGCGCCAGCCGGTGAGCCGGCACGAGGCGCGGGATGGCCGACGCCCGGGTCGGCTGGTCGATCGAGCCGAACGCGGCCGCGACGAACGCGATCGCGAACAGGACCGGCAGGTCGGGCGTGCCCAGCGACACGATCGCGAGGGCGAGGCTCGTCAGGGCGAGGGCCGTCTGGGTGACGAGCAGGAGGCGGCGCCGATCGACGACGTCGGCCAGGCTCCCGCCACCGAGGCTGAAGAGCAGGATCGGGACGAGCTGGACGAGCGTCAGGCCGGCGATCGCCAACGTCGAGTGGGTCAGGACGTAGACCTGATACGGCAGGGCCACCCGCGTGACCTGGGTGCCGAGGACGTTGATGCTCTGGCCGAGCCACAGCCGGCGGTAGGCCGGGAAGTCGCGGAGTGGCGAGACGTCGACGAGGATCCGCCGGAGCCGCCCGGTCACGCCGGCGGCTCCGGCTCCTCGATGTCCGGCAGCAGCGGCGAGCCGGTGATGAGGCGCGAGCCGCGGCCGTGGGTCAGGAAGCTCCACGCCCAGCGGACCAGCACCACGAGGCGGTTCGCGAAGCCGATCAGGTAGACGATGTGGATCCCGAGCCACAGCGCCCAGGCGGCGAAGCCGCTCTGTCGCCCGAACGGGCCGAGCCACGGGATGTTCGTGACGCCGGCCAATCGCCCGATCACCGCGACGTCGCCGCGGTTGACGTAGTGGAACGGCCGGACGTCGGCGGCGCGGCCGGCGAGCCGGGCCTTGATCGCCTTCGCGACGTACTTGCCCGGCTGGATCGCGCCCTGGGCGACCCCGGGCACCGGGCCGCCCTTCGGGCCGCCGGGCTGGATCGCCGCGTCGCCGATGACGAAGATCTCGGGATGGCCGGGCACCGTCAGGTGGGGCTCGACCTTGACGCGGCCGCTCCGGTCGACCTCGGCGCCCGTCGCGGTCGCGACCTTCCGCGCGAACGACGAGGCCTGCACGCCGGCGGCCCACAGGACCGTCCTGGCCGGAATGCGCTCGGTCTCCACGTGGTCCGTCCCGGAGCCCGTCTCGACCGTCACGCCGTGCTCGTCGATCCCCACCACCCTGGTGTCCGTTCGGACGACGACGCCCAATCGCTCCAGCTGGCGCCGCGCCGAGGCGGAGCGATCCTCCGGATACGGCGGCAGCACCCGCGGGAGGGCCTCGACGAGGAGGATCCGGGCATCGGCCGGGTCGATCGAGCGGAAGTCCCGCCTGAGCGTGTCGTGGGCGATCTCGCCGAGGGATCCGGCGAGCTCGACGCCCGTCGGGCCACCGCCGACGATCACGAACGTCATCCACTCGAGCCGTCGCTCGGGCACGTGCTCGCGCTCGGCCGCCTCGAAGGCGATGAGGATCCGGCGCCGGATCGCGGTTGCATCGTCGATCGTCTTGAGGCCCGGCGCGAATCTCGCCCACGCGTCGTTGCCGAAGTACGAGTGGTGGGCGCCCGTCGCGACGATGAGCGTGTCGTACGGGATCGGGCCGCCGTCGGACAGCAGAACCTGGCGCGAGGCTGCGTCCAACCCGACCGCCTCGCCGAGCAGCACGGTCAGGTTGCGATGCCTCCGGAGGATGCTCCGGAGCGGCTGGGCGATCTCGCCGGGGGCCAGCGCGCCGGTCGCGACCTGGTAGAGCAGCGGCTGGAAGAGGTGGTAGTTGTGGCGATCGACCAGGGTGATGTCGAAGCGCCGGTCGCCGTCGAGCGTCTGGGCGGCGTTCAGGCCGCCGAATCCGCCTCCGACGATGACGACGCGATGGGCCACGCTGGTGGCGGCGGTGGCGATTGCGGGACGCTGCACCCGCTCATCTTGCCCGGTCCGGCGAAGCGACGGCTGCGCCAGAATGCCGCGACCGCAACGGCCGCCACGGCGAGCGCGGCCAGGACCGCCGGCTGATGGAGCACCGCGAGGATGCGGCCGATGGACGGCACCACGATCCACGGCCGGCCCACGATGTCCGTTGCGGCTGGCTGCCACGGATCCGGCGCGGGATTGTTGTCGCCCTGCATCGTGTAGGTCGGATGGCCGGTCCCAGCGCCGGTCACCTCGACGATCCGGTGGATGACGATCCGGCCCGCGCCGAGCTCATTGGCCGGGACGCGATACGCGACGACGTCGCCGGTCGCGTAGGACGCCGCCGGCCGAATGATGACGAGCTCGCCGCCGGTGTAGGTCGGCAGCATGCTGTCACCTCGGATGACGAGATAGGCCGCCGGCCCGCCGAGCGCGGTGGGTCGCAGGTAGATCAGCCAGGCCAGGACGACCCCGAGCGCGACCAGGCGGCCCCCGAGGCGAAGGCCGACACGGACCGGGCTGGACCACCGCAACGGCGTCGGAGCGGGCGCGATGAGGCGACCGGCTGCGTTCACGGGGCGGTCACGTAGGTCACGACGAGCTGCGGCGCCTGGCCGACCGTTCCCAGGTCCTTCGCCGAGTACGTCTGCGTGTAGGTCGTGGAGCTGCCCTCGACGTCGTCGCGGAGCATCCAACCGAAGTTCGTCGCGGTGCCCGCGACGAACAGCGCGACATCGGTCGTCACGACGGCGCCCACGGCATAGGCGCCGGTCGCGAGGTTCTGGCAGCCGGCGGGGCTGCCGATCGTGTACGTGTCCGAGGCCGAGGTGTTGGCGGGATTGTTGATCGTCGTGCCGAACGGCTGGTTGTTCCAGGTGAGCGTCGACTCGACCCAGCTCGTCGTGACGCGGAAGACGTCCACCGTCCGGCAGCTGGCCGGAACGGCGGTGATGTAGATCCGCAGCGTCGCGAGCCGGACGGTCGCCGTCGACGGGATCGTGGGGCTGCACAACGACAGGTCGAACCGGATGTAGAGCCTGCGGTTGGCGCCATTGCCCGTCGCGACATTGTTGGTCGCCGACGTGCCGAAGTTGGAGGTCGCGGAAGCCTGGCGGACCGACGCATCGGACACCGCGGTCGATGCGGCCGGCGTGCCGGTGATCGTGCAGGTCCGGTACGGCGTCAGGTTCTGGGATGCGAGGCTCAGGCCGGCGGCCAGCGCAGGCGCGGCGAGCCCAAGGAGCACGAGCCCGGCCACGGCGAGCGCGCCTGGTGCGCCGACGATTCGGCTCATGGGCCGATGATCACGAGGTCGGTCTGCTCGGCGGCCGCCACGGCCGGCGCCGATCCCAGCGTGATCGTCACGGACCCGCCGGCCGCCGGCACCGTCCCCGAGCCGCTGGCATTCGCCGCGCCGTTGTTGACGGTCACCTGGAGGGTCGCATTGCCACAGGCGCTCGGCAGGTTGGCGACGGTGACGCTCACGACGGTGCCGCTCGAGAGGTTCTGCAGGACGCTGAGGCCGGCCGCGGTGCAGCGGGGCGTCGCGACCCGCGCCGCGCCGAGGGTGCCGGTCGAGGCGCTCAGGGACGCGGCGAAGGCGCCTGTCACGCCCAGCGCCAGCACCAGCACGACCGCACACGGTCTCCCGATCCGCATGGCCCCACCCGGAATGACGTCGGAGCCGGCGTCCGCACGGGGCTGGCGCCGGCTCCGGACGAGAAGGCCTAGCCGCTGACCACGACGCCGACGCCGGTGACGGAGGCGGCACTCACCGTCGGCGAGAAGGTCGCCGCGAAGCTGGTGCCGCTCGCGGGCGTCGTCCCGGTTGCCTCGCCGAGCGAGGTGTTGCCGGCGCCGAAGAGCGTGATCTTGTAGGCCTTGCTGTAGCAGGTCGAGGCGAGACCGGTGACGGTGACGGTCCCGACCTGGTAGCCCGGCAGGGTCGACGAGTAGCTGCTCGTGTACGTCGCGGTCAGCTGGCCGGCCTGGCAGGCCGCGACCGTCGTCTCCGCGGCGCCGAGGCTGTCGGTCGCGAGGTTCAGGCTGGCCGCCAGGCCGTAGACCGACCCGAACGTGACCAACCCGAGGATCCCCCCAATGAGTGCGCGCTTCACGTGCTTCTCCCGCAACTTCGTTCAACATGGCGATTTGCCGTGTGTCACCATCCGGGCGACCCATCGGTCGGGACACCACACAACAGCACACCGCACCGCAGCCATTGGTCCGTGACCTCGGTCACACGCGGCTGCGTCCCGGAAGTCAGTCGAGGGCACGAATGACGTCCGTCCGCGCGCAGCTGCAACCGACGCTGGCCGCCGACCGGGCGGCGCCGATCGATCCGACGATTCTCGATGGCACCGCCCTCCACGGTCTGCCGGCGACCACCGCCGAGGCCCTCCTGGCAACCGCGTCCGTGCTCGAGGTGCGAGCGGGACAGCAGATCTTCGGCGGTGACGATGAGTGGACGCACGTCGGCATTCTCATCGAGGGGTCGGCACGGACCTATCTGACGGCCGCCGACGGCCGGCAGCTGACCGTCCGCTACGGTCGCCCGGGCTCGCTCACCAGCCGCCGGGCAGCCATCGCCGACGGGTTCGCGCCACTGCGGATCAAGGCGGTGACGGCATGCAGGGTCCTGGAGCTCGAGTACCGCGACCTGCTGGGCCTCGCGGCCTCCGTGCCGGCTGTCGGCCTCGCCCTCGTGGACGAGCTCTCGGCTCGCCTCATGGACGTCTACCTGACGGTCGCCGACACGGCCTTCGGTTCGATGCGCCAGCGGGTCGCGCGACACCTGCTCGCGCTCGCCGACGCGAATGCCGCCTCCAACGGCCGCCCCGTCGCGAACGTCAGTCAGCAGCAGCTCGCCGACGGCATCGGCTCCTCCCGCGAGGCGGTGGCCCGGATGCTCAGCGTCCTGCGCGAGGAAGGCCTCATCCACACCGCACCGCGCGAGATCGAGCTCCTGGAACCTCGTCGGCTGCGGTCGTTCCTCGGCGAGTGGCAGACGGAGGGCTACCGGATCGAGCCGGACCTCTCGTTCGATGCCGAGCGCCTGCTCCAGGCGAGCCCGAATGCGATCCTCGTGGTCGATCGCGACGGCGCCGTCGTCTTCGCCAACCGGAGCGCCGAGCGGGTGTTCGGCTGGTCGGTGACCGAGCTGATCGGCCGGCCGGTGGAGGTGCTCGTCCCGGATCGGCTGCGGTTCGGGCACGCCGACCACCGCGCCCACTTCCTCGAGGCGCCGCGGGCCCGGGCCATGGGCCTCGGCCTCGAGCTCCGGGGCCGGCGTCAGGACGGCAGCGAGTTTCCGATGACCGCGAGCCTGACGACGATCGATACCCGCGACGGGGCCCTGGTCATTGCCACGGTCGTCGAGCTGGAGGACGCGCCGCTCTCGACCTAGGCGCCGATCGCGGCGCTGCCTGGCGCTGCTTGGCGCTACTTGTCGCGTTCGGCGGCGCCGGCCATCGCTGCCTGAGCGGCGGCGAGGCGGGCGACCGGCACGCGGAACGGCGAGCACGAGACGTAGTCGAGGCCGATCCGCTCGCACTTGGCGATCGACTCGGGATCGCCGCCGTGCTCGCCGCAGATCCCGACCTCGAGGTCCGGGCGCGTGGCCCGACCCTTCGTGACGGCGATCCGCATCAGATCGGCGACGGCGTCGTCGAGCGTCTGGAACGGGTTGACCGGGAGGATCCTGTCCTCGACGTACTTCAGGAGGAAGCCGCCCTCGGCATCGTCGCGGGAGTAGCCGAACGTCATCTGGGTCAGGTCGTTCGTGCCGAAGCTGAAGAACGACGCATCGCGGGCGATCTCGTCCGCGGTCAGGGCTCCCCGCGGGACCTCGATCATCGTCCCGAACTTGTACTCGACCTTGATGCCCGGTGAGCCGGCCGCGGCCGCCTGCTCGACCGCCTTCGCCTCGGCCTCGAGGATCGCCTTCGTGGCGGCGAGCTCGTTCACGTGGCCGACGAGCGGGATCATGATCTTGGCGATCGGGTGGCCGCCGGCCTTCGCGACGGCGATCTCGGCGTTGAGGATCGCGCGGGTCTGGACCTTCACGAAGTCCGGGATCATCAGGCCGAGGCGCACGCCTCGCAGGCCGAGCATCGGGTTCTGCTCGTGCATCGACTTGATCGTGCGGAGCAGCTCGCGATCGGCCTCCGACGGCCCGGCGCCCTTACCGTCGGCGGCGGCCTGGTCGGCCTTCGTCACCTTGACGAGCTGGTCCTCGAGGTTCGGCAGGAACTCGTGGAGCGGCGGGTCGATCAGGCGGATGACGACCGGCAGGCCGTCCATCGCCTTGAAGATGCCCTCGAAGTCGCCCTGCTGGAGCGTCTCCAGCTTGGCCATCGCCGCGTCGAACGTGGCGATCGCCTCGCGATCGTCGGCATCGAGGGTCTCCCCCGCTGCGGCCCGCGCCTTCGCTCGCGTGGCGACGTTGGCGACGAGGATCGCGCCGCGGACGATCTCGAGCCGCTCGCCCTCGCGGAACATGTGCTCGGTTCGGCACAGGCCGATGCCCTGGGCGCCGTAGCCGCGGGCCTGGGCGGCCTCCTCGGGCTTGTCGGCGTTCGTCCACACGCCCATCCGCCGGATCCTGTCGGCCCAGCCGAGGATCGTCTGCAGCTCGGGCTGGTCCTCGAACCTGGCCGACACGGTCGGCAGCCTGTCGAGGAACACCTCGCCGGTCGAGCCGTCGACGCTGATCCAGTCGCCCTCCCCGAAGCCGAGCCCGGAGTCCGTGCTCGACGCGGACTTCGAGGCGTAGTCGACGACGAGCTCGGCGCAGCCGGCGACGCATGGCTTGCCGATCTGGCGGGCGACGAC
>JACQEG010000080.1 GCA_016200665.1 Chloroflexota bacterium
GGGCCAGCGCGCCGCGAGATTCGGCGATCGCGACCTCGCGCTCGGCGACGGCGCGATACAGGGGCAGGACGTCGGGCGCGTCGCGCGCCAGGACCTCGAGATGGCGGCGGATCGTCCCGAGGTCGCCGCGGACCATCGGCCCGGTGAGGGCCCGGGCGATGCCGAGGGCGCGGGCGTTGCCGAGCGTCTGCTCGACGAGACCACCGTAGATCGCGAGCGCACCCGCCTCGTCGAGGCCCGCCACCCGGCCGAGCTCGGCGATCGCGTCGAGCAGCGCGACGAACCCGCCGGCGGACAGCATCGCGGCGGCGTGGTAGGCGGCCTTGCTGCCGGGCGCCAGCCTCACGGCCGTCGCGCCGATCGCCTCGGCCATCCTGGCCAGCAGCTCCGCCAGCTCGTCGTCGCCCTCGATCGCGATCGTCGCGCCGTGGAGCGCCGCGACGGCTCGCTCGGTGTCCGCGAAGGCGACGAGCGGATGGAAGCCGCCGACCTGCGTGCCGGCCGCGCGGGCAGCCTCGAGGACTTCCGCGCCGAGGGCGCCGGAGGTGTGGACCATCGCCTGGCCGCCGTACATCCGGAGCTCGGCGGCGAGTCCCGGCAGGGCGTCGTCGGGGACCGCCAGGATGATGAGCTCGACCTCGTCGAGCAGGGCGATCGCCTCCGCGAAGCCCCGGGCGCCGGGCACGAGCGAGCGGAAGTGCTCCCGCCGCGCCTCGTCGCGGGAGGCGATCGCGGCGACCGGCCAGCCGGCTCGCGACAGCGCGAGCCCGAGGGCCGTCCCGACGGCGCCGGCCCCGACGATCCCGATGACCGGCGGCTCGCCGGGCTCCGAGTGGACGTGGGGGTGCTGGTGGTCGCTCACGGGTGCGCCGCCAGGCGCGTTCTCGAGCTCGCCGTGGTGATGCGTCGCCGGACGGCTCGGGTCGAGGTCGATGCCCCGCTCCCGGAGCTCCTCCATGGCCGCCTCGTCGGGCCTGCCCGGACCCGGCCGCGGGACGCGGTCCCAGGCCTTCACCGCCGCTCCCGTCGCTCGGAGTACGCTTCCATCCATCGAGTCTAGCCAGCCGCCGTGAGGGCCGAGCCACGCACAGCCACGATCCATTCGGCGCCCGAGCGTCGCTCGGCGCGGGCCTTCCCGACCACTATCGACTGGCCGCCCTCGACGGGCGCATCGACCTCGGACGGACGCCCGTCACCCTGAAGGTCCTGCTCGAGAACGTGCTCCGGCACGCCGGTGGCGGTGTCGTCCGGCCCGAGGACGTGGAGACGCTCGCCTCGTGGCGGCCGGGCGCCGGCGGCGAGGCCGAGATCCCGTTCATGCCGGCGCGCGTCATCCTCCAGGACTTCACCGGCGTCCCCGCGGTCGTCGACCTCGCGGCGATGCGCGACGCGATGGCCGACCTCGGCGGCGACCCGGCGCTCGTGAACCCCCTCGTCCCGGCGGACCTCGTCATCGACCACAGCGTCCAGGTCGACGCCTTCGGGACGCCCGCGGCGTTCGCGTTCAACGTTGCCCGCGAGTACGAGCGCAACGGCGAGCGCTACCAGCTGCTGCGGTGGGCCCAGACGGCGTTCCGCAACCTGCGGGTCGTGCCGCCCGGCACGGGCATCGTCCACCAGGTCAACCTCGAGTACCTCGCCAGCGTCGTCGAGGCGCGGCCGGACGCCGATGGCCGCCTGGTCGCCTTCCCGGACACCCTCGTCGGGACGGACTCCCACACGACGATGATCAACGGCCTCGGGGTCCTCGGCTACGGCGTCGGCGGGATCGAGGCCGAGGCGGTCCTCCTCGGCCAGCCGCTGTACCAGCCGATGCCGCGCGTCGTCGGCGTCCGCCTGACGGGCGAGCTTCCGCGCGGCTCCACCGCGACGGACCTCGTCCTCGTCGTCACCGAGATGCTCCGCAGGTTCGGCGTCGTCGGGTCGTTCGTCGAGTTCGCCGGCGACGGCCTCGCCGGCCTGGCCCTCGCCGACCGGGCGACGATCGCCAACATGAGCCCCGAGTTCGGGGCGACCTCGACGCTCTTCCCGATCGACGGCGAGACGCTCGCCTACCTCCGGCTCACCGGCCGGAGCCCGGAGCGGATCGACCTCGTGGAACGCTATGCCAGGGCGCAGGGCCTGTGGCGCGAGCCGGGCGCCGGACCCGAATTCGACGCCCTGCTGACGCTCGACCTCGCGACGGTCGAGCCGTCGGTCGCGGGTCCGCGGCGGCCGCAGGATCGGGTGCCGCTCCAGCTCCTCAAGGCCAACTTCCGGTCCATCTACCCGGCCCGCCTCGAGCCCCTCGACGAGGCCGCGGCCGAGGCGATGCGGCCCGAGGGCGGCATGGTCGAGGAGTCGTCGGCCGAGTCGTTCCCGGCGAGCGACCCGCCGTCGTTCGCGGCCTCCAGCGCGAAAGACGAGCCGGCGCCGCCGATCCCCTCGCCGATCGATCTCGACCCCGAGTGTCCCTACCCGACCTACCGCTTCGAGAAGGATGGCTCGAAGGCCAGGATCCGGACCGGCTCCGTGGTCATCGCCGCGATCACGTCGTGCACGAACACCAGCAACCCGACGGTCATGGTCGGCGCGGGGCTGCTCGCCCGCAACGCCATCCGGCGCGGCCTCCGTGTCCCGTCGACGGTGAAGACCTCGCTCGCCCCCGGCTCGAAGGCCGTCACCCGGTACCTCGCCAACGCCGGGCTCATGGAACCGCTCGAGACGCTCGGCTTTGCCCTCGCGGGCTACGGCTGCACGACGTGCATCGGCAACTCCGGACCGCTCGACGAGCCGGTCGCGACCGCGATCGAGGCCCACGAGCTCGTGACGGCAGCGGTCCTCTCGGGCAACCGCAACTTCGAGGGCCGGATCCACCCGCTCGCGCGCGCGAGCTACCTGGCGTCCCCACCGCTCGTCGTGGCGTTCGCGCTTGCCGGCCGGATCGACGCCGACCTGACGACCGAGCCGATCGGGATCGGCGACGACGGCCGGACGGTGTTCCTCGCGGACATCTGGCCGTCCGCCGACGAGATCAAGTCCGTCATCCAGGACGCGGTTGACCCGGAGATCTTCCGGTCGACCTACGCCACGGTCTTCGATGGCGACGATCGCTGGCGTGCCCTGCCGATCCCAGCCGGCGATCGCTACGAGTGGGACCCGAGCTCGACCTACATCGCCCGGCCGCCCTTCTTCGAGGGCATGACCAACGAGCCGGCGCCACTGCGCGACGTGGTCGGGGCCCGGGTGCTCGCCGTCCTCGGCGACTCGGTGACGACCGACCACATCTCCCCCGCCGGCTCGATCGCATCGTGGTCGCCGGCCGGAACCTGGCTCCAGGAGCACGGGGTGCCACCGGTCGAGTTCAACTCGTACGGCGCACGGCGCGGCCACCACGAGGTCATGGTCCGCGGCACGTTCGCGAACATCCGCCTCCGGAACGCGCTCGTCGAGCGCGAAGGGCCGTACACCCGCCACTTCCCCGATGGCGAGGAGGTCTTCATCCACGATGCCGCGGTCCGCTACGCGACGGAGGGCGTGCCCCTCGTCGTGCTGGCCGGCAAGGAGTACGGCTCGGGCTCGTCGCGCGACTGGGCGGCCAAGGGCCCGGCGCTGCTCGGCATCCGGGTCGCCATCGCCGAGAGCTTCGAGCGGATCCACCGCAGCAATCTCGTCGGCCTCGGGATCCTGCCGCTCCAGTTCCTGCCCGACGAGTCCGTGGCGACGCTCGGCCTGACGGGCCGGGAGACGTTTACGGTCCGGGGCATCGCGGCCGGCCTCGAGCCGCACCAGCGCGTGGCCGTCGAGGTGACGGACGACGGCGGCGCGACCCGGACGTTCGAGACGATCTGCCGCCTCGACGGCGCGATCGAGGTCGACTACTACCGCGCCGGCGGCATCCTGCCGGCCGTCCTCCGCCGGATCGCCGCCTCGAGCCGCACACCCGCCTCGAGCCGCACACCCGCCTGAGCTCGCCGCCTGATCTCGCCGACGAGGGAGGGCAACGCCGCGCGAACGGCCCGGATGGGCCGGCGAGACATGGCCGACGCCCCCGAGGTGAACCCGAGGGCGTCGTGTGGAGGAGCCCCGCGGGAGTGCGAGGGCTCACCCGTGTGGCGGGCGCGATATCGGCCGCTGCGGTCTGCGGTCTGCTCGTCATCGGCTGCGTTGGTGGCAGCCAATCTGTGATGCCTCCGTCCCCGACGACCGAGCCGTGGCCGGCGGCGACGAGCCTCGCGACGATCCAGCAGCTGATCGAGCAGCGCGCCGGCATCCTGCTGACCTCGGTCGGCCAGGGCCGCAACGTCGTGGAGGTGAGCCTTCGCTCCGGCGGGGCGGCACTCGCGCGCGAGATCCTCGATGCCTATGGGCCGGCTGTGCACATCCAGGTGGGATTCCTCGAATTTCCCTCCGGGAAGCTGATGGGGCAGCCCTGCGCTCCGACCTGGCACATCGTGGCGCGGACGGATGTGCGCGCCACGCTCGAACTCGCGTCGACCCGGATCGTGAGTGGCGACTGGTTTCGGGCCACCGTTCGGCTGACGGCGCTGGCCGGCCGAACGATCACGCTCGATTCGGGGCAGCCCCTCATCGTCTACCTGTTCCGCCCGGGCAGCATGACCCCTGTCGGGAGCTATGAGGGGGCCATCGCCGGGACCGGGCTCACGACGTTGGTGATGCCGAGCCAGCCGGCGAGCATCGCGGCGCTCGGCTCGACGGCATCCTGCGTCGAAGACCTTGGCTATGCCCTGCCGCCGGGCTCGTACGAGGCGCGGGCCCTGGTCGAGGACGGCACGCTCGAGAACAGCTCGACGTTCTGGAGTGACCCGCTTGCGGTCGAGGTGGTCGCGGCGCCCTAGGCCGCTGGGGCGATCCCAGGATCGGCGTGGGGCTCGGCGGGCTCCTGGGCCTCTTCCGCCTGGCCGCGGTCGGCGGCGTACAGCAGCGCGGAGGCGACCGCACCGAACGCGACGACGACGCCACCGAGGCCGACGACCGTCCGGACGCCGAGGACGTCGGCCACGATCCCGGCCGCCGCGGTGGAGATGATCGTCGTCGTGGACATGACGGCCTGGAAGGCGGCGAACACCCGGCCGCGCAGGGCGTCTGCGGTCGCCGTCTGCATGATCGTCGAGGCGGCCGCCTGGAGCGGCGTCACGAACCAGCCGACGGCGAAGAGCACGACCATGAGGCCCAGCACGTTCGGCACGATCGCCAGCAGCCAGCACGCGACGGCGACGCCGACGAGCGAGCCGGTGATGATCGAGGTCGGCCGGAGGCGCGCCGCCAGGGCGGCCACGAGGCTGCCCGCAAGGATCATCGACAGCGTCTGGGCACCCTCGATCGGGCCCGCCCAGATCGGCGTCTCATGGAGCTCGTTGACGAGGAACGGCACGAACAGGACGTTGATGGCGCCGAGGCCGAGCATGGCCAGGCCGAGGCCCACGACCGTGCCGACCAGGATGCGGGAGTGCCCGATCGCGCGAAGACCGGCGCCCACCGACGAGCCGATGCTGCCGTGGCCGTCGGCGCCGACCGGCTCCGGGGCGCCGGCCGAACGGCTCACGCCGTAGACGATCGCCACCGAGACGAAGAACGTCGCGGCATCGAGGACGAACGACGGCCAGATCGCCCCGGTCACGCCGACGATGACGCCGGCCAGCCCGGTGCCGATCAGGCTCGCGATGACCCGGCTGATCTGGCTGATCGAGTTCGCGGCGAGGAGCCCCTCGACGGGAACGATGCGTGGGATCAGGGCCCCCCGGGCGGGCGAGAAGAACGTGCCGATCGCCGCCTGGACGAAGGCCAGCGCGTACAGGGCCGGCAGCCGCTCGAGCGTCGCGACCGCGATGAAGCCGAGGACGAACGCGCCCCGGAGCGCGTCGGAGGCGAGCATGATCCGGCGCCGGTCGAGGCGGTCCGCGTAGGCGCCCGCGACGAGGCCGATCGTCACCGGCGGCAGCGCGACGGCGATCGACATGACCGCGAGTGCGGCGGTCGAGTGGGTCAGCTGGTTGACGGTCAGGAGGAGCGTCAGGA
This sequence comes from Chloroflexota bacterium, assembly GCA_016200665.1. Lineage (GTDB taxonomy): Bacteria > Chloroflexota > Limnocylindria > Limnocylindrales > CSP1-4 > UBA5189. Next base: position 6,019 of record JACQEG010000080.1, read on the forward strand.
ACGTCACGCCGTCACCGACGTCGGAGATGGCCTGGGCCACGAACAGCCGCCGGAAGTCGGGGATCCGCAGGACGTCGCGGGCTCCGAGCGTGGGACGCGTCTCGGTCATTCGGGGGCTCTCTCGGCGCTGCCGATCGGGTTCGGGTAGAACGCGAGCAGGAAGCCGTAGGCCCGACTGCCCGCCACGTCGACGTCGTCGAACTCCTCGATGAGGGTGACGAGGCGGGCCCGGAGCTCCGCCGCTCGCCCTGGCGTGAGCCTCGCGAGCCCGCGGCTGACCAGCGGTCGGTCGGGCGCCATGGCGTCCGGGTTCGCCGTCGCGACGCGGACCGCCGCGATGATCTCGCCTCGCGCGACATCGAGGACGTTGGTCATCAGCGCACTCGTCGCCTCGGCGTCATCCTCGCTCGACAGGAGCCTCGGATCGAGGCGGAGCGACAGGGCCGCCACGCGATAGCGAGTCTCGACGATCCCCGACACGATCCGCTGGCCGGCCGGCCGGATCAGGTCCCGCTCGGCCAACAGGTCGATGTGGTGATACAGCCGGGTCTGCGGCAGGTCGAGCGCGGCGGCGAGCTCCTTCACGCTCCAGGCGCCGTCGGGCCGCGTGACCATCGTCTCAAGGATCCTGAGGCGAGTCCGGTCGGAGATGGCCCGGAGGGTTTCGGGATCCGAGACGATTCGCTCCGGCAGCGGCTCGTCCTTTGCCGCCGTGGTGACGTTCGGCTGGTTGCCGGCCCGGTCTGCCATTCGATCCCTCACGAGCATTCAGTGTATGTTGAACATATCCTCGTCGATGAACGGTAGCCCGTCAATGGGCCTCCGACCGGGCTCCTCGGCGGTGGACGCGGGCCTCCGGACGACCGATCGTGCGGCTTGACCGGAGATGCGTACTCTCTTCGCCGCATGAGCGCGCGGCTGGCCATCCGTCTTCTCGGGGATTTCCGGTTGGAGATCGACGGCCGGGCGGTGCCTCGCGACGCCTGGCGGCAGGGACGGGCCGCGGCGCTGATCAAGCTGCTGGCGCTCGCGCCTCGGCACCGATTGACACGTGACGAGTTGATCGAGGCGCTCTGGCCCGGGGTCTCTCCGGAAGCCGGTGGCGTCAGCACCCGGAAGGCGGTCCACTTCGCCCGCCGCGCCGTCGGTGGCGAGGAGGCGATCGCCGTGAAGGCCGGGGCGATCGAGCTCTGGCCGGGTGGCGTCGTCACGACGGACGTCGAGCGCTTCGAGGCGGCAATGGCTTCGGCCGGGTCCACCGGCGACGTCGAGCGCTTCCGCGAGGCGGCGGAGCTGTACGCGGGCGACCTCCTGCCCGACGATCGCGACGAAGCCTGGTGCGAGGACCGCCGGCGTGTCCTTCGCGAGGGTTACCTGCGCGTCCTGCGAGGCGCTCGCCTGTGGAGCCGCATCCTCGACGTCGACCCGACCGACGAGGAAGCCCACCGCGAGCTCATCCGCAGCCATCTGGAGGCCGGCAACCGCCAGGCCGCCATCCGGCAGTTCGAACGGCTTCGCGAGGTCCTCCGGGACGAGCTCGGCGTCGGCCCGGACCCGTTGTCCGTCGCGCTCTACGAACGTGTCCTCGAGCGGGAGGGCCAGGATGCGCCCACGGCGGCCGAGCGGGCGCGGGCCCTCCTCGCCTGGGGGATGATCCACTGGAAGCGCAACGACCTCGAGGAAGCCGAACGCACCGCGCTCGAAGCCCGGGCATTGGCCATCGACGCCGGGCTCGGAGCCCAGGTCGGCGAGGCGAGCAGCCTGCTGGCGTCGATCGGCGTCGCCCGCGGGCACTGGCGCGAGTTCCTTCGGAACGAGCTGCTCGAGACCGTTCGTCGAACACCCGACGTGGCGCCCTTCGTGTTCGATTCCAACCTGTGCTTCACGGAGTTCTGCCTGTACCTCCCGGAGGGCCGGACCGAAATGTCCGGGTTCGCCGCGGAGCTCCAGGACGCGGCGGCGACTGCCGGCTCCGCGCGAGCGGCCGCTCATGCCGAGCTGGTCCGCGGCGAGACCGAGCTGTTGGGCGGGCAGGTCGAGCAGGCGGATGCCACCCTGCGGCGTGCCGCCGGGCTTCACCGGGACGCGAAGACGAACTCGGGCGAGTCACTCTCCCTGGAGCGGCTCGCCGAGGTCGCGACCGCTCTGGGGCAACGGTGGAAGGCACGCCGGCTGCTCCAGCGTGCGCTTCGCCTGGCCGAGGGCGACCCATTGGGCTCGCACCTGCTGGTGAAGATCCACGGGGCGATGGTCGAGGCGGCCGCCGATCCCGCCGAAGCGGCAGCTGTCGCGGCCAACGGGGAGCGGGCGCTGGCCGACAGCGACGTCTGTCAGCAGTGTTCGATGAGCTTCCGGATGGCCGCGGCCAGGGCATTCGCGGACGTCGGTGACCTCCCGAGCGCGCGCCGGCACCTCGACGAGGCAGCGCGGATCAGCGACATGTGGCAAGGCGGGCCCTGGCCCGCGGCGGTGCGTGAGGTGCGGGCTCACCTCGAGGCCGCGTCGGGTCACCGCGCGGAGGACCAGCCTCCCCCGTAGAACGGAACGATCTCGGAACGCTCGGTTCCTACGGTGTCCTCGTTTCCGCCACAGGAGAAGAGGACATGGCAGGCCAGGCTCCGCGGGACTTTCATCAGCACCGCCAGTGGAGCATGCCCCTCGAGGGTGCGCATCGAGCGGCCTTCGAACGCTTTCACAGCCCGCGTCGATGGCCTTCCTGGATGCTCGATACGGTCCGAACGCGGGAGCAGCCCGCGACTCCTGAAGGCCTTGACGCCCTGGCCGCGATCACGCTCCCGGACCAGGACGGACGATCGGTCCGCCTCCGGGACCTGTGGCGCGACGGGCCGGCGATCATCGTCTGGCTGCGTCAGTTCGGCTGCCCGTTCTGTCGTGCGCATGCGGTCGAGCTCAACCGCGCGCGGAGTCGCTTCAGCGACGCAGGCGCGCGCGTCGTCCTGATCGGCCAGGGAGCCCCAGGTGACGCCGCCCGCTTTCGCCGTCACCTGCGGATCGACCTGCAGGTCCTGACGGATGCCGACCGGGTCACGTACCTGTGGGCCGGGACGAAGCTTGCGACGCTCGACGAGCTCATCGGACCGGCCGTGGTCGTGCGGGGCCTGCTGGCGATGGCCCGGACCCAGGTCGCCATCGGCCACAACACCGCCGATGAGGCGCAGCTCGGGGGTTCGATCGTCGTCCTGCCCGACGGGACGATCGCGTTCACGCACATCTCGCGGGACGCCAGCGATATGGCGCCGCCCGCCGAGATGCTCAGGGTCATCGAACGGCGTTCGATCCGCGGCCCCGGCCGGGCCACCCGAACAGAGGAGCCAACTCGCCCAGCCGAGGGCTTGGCGTAACGGCTGAAGTTCAGGGCCGCATGAGCGGCCCAAGGAGGAGTGCACATGTCGGTGCTTCGTCGATCGTTCGTCGTCGCGGCCACGGTCGTCTCGCTGCTGATCGCGGCTGTTCCCGCCAGCGCCACGCCGGCCCCGAGCGGCGACCGGTTGGTGGGCAACGTGGACCAGGGCCATGGCGCGGCGATCGAGCCCGCCTACGACTACAACACCGGAGAGCTCACGTACATCCTCACGCCGCTGGGCGCCCCGTTCCCGGCGAAGGCAAACGACCGCGCGGTCGCCCCGCTGTACATCGTCGTGTACCCCGCGAGCTATCCCGGCTGGACGCTCAGCTGCATGGGCGTCCCTGGCAACTGCCCCGACCATGACGGCCTGATCGCCGGCGCTGCCACCGGGATCGAGCCGGGGGTGTACGGCACGGATCCATCCGCGGTTCCGGGCCACGAC
>JACQEG010000081.1 GCA_016200665.1 Chloroflexota bacterium
TGAGTCCGTGCCGCCGCACGCTCGCGCCGGGAGGAACGAGGAGCCGATGGCGCTCTGCCCTGGGCGTCGATCCTCCGAAGCAGGCACTAACTGCCCACGAGTGGCAGTTTGAGAAGATCGGCCCGCTCCGCGCATGTCGTCACGCCGCACGCGGCTGCGCGGCCGGCAAGGAAGGCGGCTCCAGACTCCGGCGCGATGGTCCCGCCGCGGATGAACCTCCTGACGCTCGCCTGCCGCGACGTCGAGCGGACACCCGGCGTGGCGAGCCTCGAGGCCGTCGTCGACTCGGTCCACGGGTTCAGTGGCTTCAGCTTCCGCGACCCGGAGGGCAACGTCTGGGACGTCGCCTGGAAGGTCGGCTCGGCGGTGGGCGACGACGGCAGCCTGGCCTGGGATCCGTGATCGCCAGCCGCGCTAGACCAGGCGCAGCCCCTCGGCGATCAGGACCGCGCCGAACACGACGAACGCCAGGGCCGCGAAGACCTTGATCGCCCGGTCCGGCAGGCGGGACCCGAGGATCGCGCCGAGGGCGATGGCGATCGCGTCGGCGACGACCATGCCCGCGGTCGAGCCGAGCCACGTCCCGATCGGCTCCTCGGTGGTGGCGAGCGTGACCGTCGCGAGCATCGTCTTGTCGCCGAGCTCGGCGAGGAAGAACGCCGAGCCGATCGTCAGCAGCGCCCACCGGCCGACCTTGTTCGCTCGGCCCTCCTCGGCGGCACCGAGCGAATCGCCGCGGAGCGTCCAGGCCGCGAAGACGAAGAACGCCAGACCGGCGACGACCTGGATCGCCTGGGTCGGCAGGGCCAGGGCGAACGCCCGGCCGAGCAGCACCGAGCCGGCATGGACGACGAGCGTCGCGATGCTCACCGCGACGAGGACCGTGCCGGCCCGGTAGCGCGTCGCGAATGCGAGCGCCATGAGCTGGCTCTTGTCGCCGAGCTCGGCGAGCAGGATCACGCCAAAGGACAGGGCGAACGCGTCCAGGGGGTCGACCTCAGGGGTCCGGGGTCCGGCTATCGTGGCCGAGGACGTCCCGGCACCGCCCATCTTCGCCGACGCAGCCGCCCGAGGTGCGAGACCGATGCAGAAGATCCTCAACGACCCCGCGGCCTTCGTCGACGAGATGCTCGAGGGGATCATCGCCGCGCACCCGGGCCAGCTGCGGATGCCGGCGGCCCGGGCGATCGTCCGGGCCGATGCGCCGGTGCGCGGCAAGGTCGCGATCGCGACCGGCGGCGGCTCGGGCCACCTGCCGGTGTTCATGGGCTACGTCGGGCGAGGGCTGGTCGATGGTGCGGCGATCGGGAACGTCTTCGCCTCGCCGTCGAGCGACCAGATGCTCGACGTCACGCATGCCATCGATGGCGGCGCCGGCGTGCTCTACGTCTACGGCAACTACGGCGGCGATCGACTGAACTTCGACCTGGCCGCCGAGCTGGCCGCCGATGACGGGATCGAGGTCCGCACCATCCTCGGCGCGGACGACGTCGCGTCGGCCCCGCCGGAGCGGGCCGACAGCCGCCGCGGGATCGCGGGGATCTTCTTCCTCTACAAGGTCGCGGGCGCCGCGGCCGCCGCGGGCGCGACCCTCGATGCGGTCGTCACCGTCACGCAGCGGGCCGCGGCCGCCCTGCGGACGATGGGCGTCGCGCTCTCGCCCTGCACGATCCCGGCGGCGGGCGTCCCGACCTTCGAGCTCCCGGCCGGCCAGATGGAGATTGGCATGGGCATCCATGGCGAGCCCGGCGTCCGGCGCGGTGCCCTGGAGTCGGCCGACCAGATCGCCGGGGAGCTGCTGACCGCGATCCTGGCCGACCTGCCGTACCGCCGCGGCGACTCGGTCGGCGTGCTGGTGAACGGGCTCGGGGCAACGCCGAAGGAGGAGCTGTACATCCTCTATCGGGCGGTCGCGCGGCTCCTCGACGGTGAGGGCATCGCCGTGCACCGGGTGTGGATCGGCGAGTACGCCACCTCGCTCGAGATGGCCGGCGCGTCCGTTAGCCTCATTCGTCTCGACGACGAGCTCCGCGGGCTCCTCGACGCCCCGGCCGAGACACCCTTCTTCAGCCAGTCGTGATCGAAGCACGCGCGAGCAGGCGCCCGCCGTCCGCGCTGCGGATGCTGGTGGAGGCCGTCGCCCGCGACCTGGCGACGCATCGCGACGAGCTGAACCGCCTCGATGGCGTGGCGGGTGACGGGGACCTGGGCCTCACGGCGGCGACCGCGGCGGCGGCGTTGCTCGAGCTGGCGCCGTCGCTGGACTCCATGCCAGAGGAGGAGGCCATCCGACGCTGCGGCCGCGAGCTCGCGACCAGGGCCCCGTCAACGGGTGGGACACTGCTCGCGTTCGCGTTGATGGCCGCCGGCAAGGCCGAGGTGGGTTCCGAGGCCCGGCCGACGGCGCGCGCGGCGGCGTACCTGCGCGCCGCCGCGGACACGATCGCCGCGCGCGGCAAGGCCGCCCCGGGCGATCGGACGATGCTCGATGCGCTCCTGCCTGCGGTGGAAGCGTTGGAGCGGGGCGCGACGCTGCGCGAGGCCGCCGACGCGGCGGCGGCCGGCGCAGCCGCCACGGCCGCGATGGAGCCCACGGTCGGCCGGGCGGCGTGGCTCGCGGACCGAGCCCGCGGTCATGAGGATGCCGGGGCACGCCTCATCGCGATGGCGTTCGAGGCAGCCGCTCGGGAGACGACGCTCGGGGCTTGATCAGGCCGAGCCGGTCGTGATCAGCACGATCGCGACGGCAGACATCGCGATCCCGACGACGTGCCAGCGGGCGAGCTGCTCGCGCAGGATCACGACGGCCAGGACCACCGTCGTCACCGGATAGAGCGCCGAGAGGACGCCGGCGATCGCGAGCGGGCCGGCCTGCGTGGCGGCGATGTAGAAGCCGGTGCCGAGCATGTCCGCGGCGCCGATCGCCGCGACCGCGGGCCACAGCCGGCGAGGCACGCGCCAGGCCGGGCCGGCATGGGCGGACGGGCGGCGTCCCAGGGTGAGGACCGCGAGCCCGATGAGCACCGCCTCGCCAAGCCGCATGACCGTCAGCGGCCCGAAGACGTAGCCCTCGCCGATCCGCGACAGCGTCAGCGTGACCGCCCCGAGGGCGAGCCCCGCCCCGATCCCCCATCGCAGGCCGCTGGGACGACCGTCGTTGCCGTCGCCGACGCGGGAGACGACGAGGACGCTGGAGATGGCGAGCCCGATCCCGAGGAGGACGGCTGCCGGCAGCGCGCCCTCGAGCATCACGCCGGCGACCGCGGGGATCGCGGCGACGAGCACGCCAGTCACCGGCGCGACGACGCCCATCCGGCCACGCGCCAGGCCGATGTAGAGGCAGGCCAGGCCGATCGAGCCGAAGGCGCTCGACGCGAGCGCCCAGCCGACGTCCGGGCCAGCGGGCATGCCCTCTCCGAGCGCGACCGCAAGGGCGAGGGACGCGACGCCGCCAGCGAGCTGGCTGCCGATCAGGACCCCGGCGACCGGCGCGTGCCGGCTCGTCAGGCCACCACCGAAGTCGCCGAAGCCCCACGAGATCGCCGACAGCAGCCCGAGCACGACGACGGCGACGGAATCCGGCATGGCCGAGAAGGGTACGGGCAGTCAGCCGTTGCCGGACACGGTCTGGGCCACGCCGGGGAGGTCGGGCAGCGCCGACGACGCCGCCTTCATCCCATCATTCGGCGAGTTCCGGTCTCCCGCCCGGGCTTGACTTCGGCCGGAAGTCGGAGAGTGGAGGGGGACGCATACCCGATCCTCACGAACCTCGAGAGTCGCCAGCGGGTGTGGGGCAACAGCAAGCGCTCGATCCTCTCGGGCTGACCATGGGCGGCTCATCTTCGGCCGGCGATCGGAGTGGCCGATCGCCCAATGAATGCCGGTGCGGCACGTCGTCGAAGCCCATACGAGATCGAGGCCACCGGCCCCGCCATTGTCAGGCCAGAACAAGGGACCTACCAAGTTGCTGGGGACTCAGGCCAACTGTAGGCTCTACGCATGAAATCGGCGTTAGATCGTCGAGTCGCCGTCTTCTCCCAGGGCCTCATGTTGGCGATGGTGGGCGCACTCGCATCAGGGTGTGGAGCCGGAAGCCCAGCGAGCTCCTCCAGTCCCTTCTTCCTTGGCATCGCGAACCTCGATGGGCCAACGGTTGAGATAGAAGTCAACGACAGGATCATCGGGACGGTCGCCTGCCAGCTCTCCGGGGCCGACGGCCCAACGTATACCCCGGGCCCTGAACTCTCCCTGCCCTGGAGAGTCCGCGTTCTCGGGCCTGGCGGGGAGGTCCTTGGGACCTTCCAGGAGCTGGGCGAGCGCGGTCCGCGAACGATCCTGATCCGGGACGGCGGGGTCGCCGAAATGGCGAGCGACGTCGCCGGCGGCGGCGCACTACCCGTGGGAACATGCCCGCCTTAAGCGTCCACCGTTCCGCCACGTCTCTTGGGAGGCGTCAAATGACGCGTCGAATGGTCGTGCCGCTTCTTGCGGTCGTGCTCATCGCGGCAGGATCGCCGCATTTAGTGCTCGGGAAATGCAATCCAGCGGTCGTGAACCCGGCTCGCAACAACAACACGGAGCACTACTACTGGGTCGGGGCGCAACAGGGATCTGGGGGGCCCGCCATCACGAGCGCGGAATCCAACATCTGGAACTATTCACCGTATGTTCCGCAGGGCCGCTTCAGCTGGTCGTGGGTCATGCTTACAGCGGGAGGCAGCTACCTCTGGGCCCAGATCGGACCGCACGAAGTCTATAACAGCCGCGACCTGCACATCCAGACTGCAAACGGATCGGCGGGGTCCATCTGGGACATGAATACGCCGGCCCAGCCGCTCGGCTTCTCGACAGATGTGCGCATCAACTTCAGCCCCTTTGGGGGCGACCTGTTCACGTTCTATGTGAACGACACCGCGGTGCTTACTAAGCAGTTGTCCTGGCAGCCGAATGATGCCCAGTTCTACTCTGAGATTCCAAGCCTCGCCACTCAGCTCATGGGAGCCCGGACGAATAGCGTCTCATTCACGGGCAATCGAATTCAGTACAGCGGTTCTTGGCACAACGTGGCCAATTCGGTGACGAGCACGAATTCGACGTACTTCAAGTTCGGCGGGACCGGGTACAACTTCTATACGTGGGACGATACATGTCAGTCCTGACTGCTTCGCGCCGACGCGCGATTCTCGCGGCGCTCGGTGTCCTTGTCATCGGGACAGGTTCCCTCCTGGTCGTCCGCGCTGTGATGGCAGACTCGTGCACGATTGACAACGTCATGACCATGTACGGGGTCGACCTTGGCCCATCGGCTGCGTTCGTCAGTGACGGGGTATCTGCGTTGATCGAGGAAGCTAGCACGAACCGCGCCCCCGGGGCCGTCGTCGTGGCCACGCGGGTCGCGAAGGCCGCGTCACGGGATCTTCCGCCCGTCGATGGACACCGGGTCCTCATCCGTCAGATGGACCACGTCCCTGATGGGGTCATCGAAGGGCCCGCTGGTCTCACTCGGATTGCCGGCGAAGTCAAGTGCGCTGTTGCAATCTACGACGCTGACACGGGCGACTTCTTGGTCTCGTTGCAGCGACTCGAGCCGCGACCGTAGTACCGGATCGACCCGTGCGTTGGGCGACGGCGTGTTACGCGAGGGCCCGGGTGAGGCCGTGAGGTCGTGGCTGGGGAGCGTCCGGTCGACCCCGGCAGCTGGCCACGGTCGAACTCGTGTAGCTCGTCGGCGGTTTGATCGTGGTTGCGAGCGCGGTCGCCGTCTCGTGGCATCCGGAGGCGCCACCTCGCCGCGCAAGCCTCAGGAGTGCACGGCCGTATGAGGCTTGGCCGCGGCCGAGGGTGCCGCGGCCGCGTCCTCGGGTGTGACCTCGGTCGGAGCCTCGAGGACCCGGACCGCGTCGGCGGCCTTGTCGTACCGCTCCGAGGTCGTCAGGTAGATGACCTGGAAGTCGCGGCTGATCTCCTTGAGGAGCTCGAGGGCGCGCTTCGCGCGGACGTCGTCGAGGGTCACGAACGGGTCGTCGAGGACGAGCGGTGGCCGCCGATCGCCGGTCACGAGCCGGACGAGCCCGATCCGGGCGGCCAGGTACACGAGGTCGAGCGTGCCCTGGCTGAGGGCAGTGACATCGACCCAGTCGCCGCGCTCGGGGGCGTAGACGCGGATCCCGAGGTCCGTGTCGTCGACCGCGACTCGCCGGTATCGGCCGGCGGTGACGCGCTCGAGGTCCGCGACCATTCGTCGCTCGAGATACCGCGTCGCGGTCCGCATCGTCGCGGTCTCCGCCGCCTCGATCGCGCGGAGGGTCGTCTCGTAGACGCGGGCGCGGCGCTGGTACGCCGCGAGCTGCTCGCTCAGGGCGGCGACCCGCTCGGCATGCGCGGAGACCTCGTCGGCATCGACCGGGTTCTGGTCGACGCGCGCCCGGGCCTGGGCCTCGTCGTCTCGCGCCCGGTCCGTGGCCCGCTCCGCGTCGACGACCTCCATCTCGAGCCGCTCCCGGGCGCGGGCCTCCTTCGCGATCGGCCCGAGGTGCTCCAGCGCCGCGGTCTTCTGCTCGATCTCCCCAGCGGCCGCATCGCGGAGCTCGGGCAGCGTCTCGACCGGCTCCCGCCCCACGAGCCCCTCCAGCTGAGCCCGCTTCCGGAGGATCGTGCCGACGTGCTCCTCCTCCTCGGCGGCGAGCGCCTCCACGGCGCTGACGTCCGGCAGGCCGATCGCGGCGAGCTGGTCCTGGAGCATGACCTCGGCCATCTGGAGCTCCTGCTCCAGCTGCGACCGGCCACGGAGCCGTCGCTCGATCTCGGCGTCGCGCATCTCCTTCTCGCGGTGCCAGTCGAGGGCCCGGATCCGCTGCGATCGCCCGACGAGCGCGAGCACGACGGCGAACAGCACGAGCAGGCCGGCCAGAAGCGTCGCTCCGGGGAGCGGGATCTCCATCCCGAGGAGCGACACCGGCTTGTCGGCGAAGTCGCCCGGCAGGAGATGCAGGAACGCCGCGCCCGCGACGAGCACGGCCCCGACGATGATCGCGATCGCGGCGATCGCGGTTGGGCGCCAGGCCCGCGGCGTCGGGGCCTCGACGGCGTAGTTGACGTGCACCTCGCTGGCGAGCGCGGCGTTGATGTCGCCGATCCGCCTGGCGGCCTCCCGCAGCTTGCCGACGATCTCGCGCAGCGTCGGCAGCTCGATCTTCGAGGGGTGGGCCGTCTCCATGGACGCGATCTCGGTGCCCACCTGGACGGCGCTGCGATACCGCTCGAAGCGCTCCTGCGCGGCCGTGCGCTCGGCGATGAGGCGCTCGGCCATGCGGGCCTTCTCGAGGAGGCTGCGACGCTCGATCAGGGTCGCGTCGGCCTCGGTCCGGCGATCGCGGGCGCCGGCCAGCGTGTCGCGGTCCCGCTCCAGCTGGGCCAGGCCAGACTCACCGTTGCGCAGCGCGGCCGTCTCCTGGGCCAGCCCGGATTCGGTGGCCTTGATCCGGCCGGGGTTCTTGTCGCCGCCCTTGCCGAGCTCGTAGAGCGCCTTCTCGAGCTGCTTCTTCGCCCGGCTCGTCCCCCGATCCGCGCCGGAGATCGAGGCCTGGAGCCGGTCCCGGAGCGCGGCTTCGTCACGCTGGAGGCCGTCCAGCTCGTGGTGTCGGACCGATGCGGTCGAGCGGAAGAACGCCTCACTCGGGATGCCGGTGATCTCGGCGAGGGCGAGATCCGCCTCGTTCGGGTCGCTCGTCGACCCGACGCCGTCGTTCACGGTCACGGTGCCGCGCGTCCCGCGGAACGACTTCTCGACGAACCCCCGGGTGATCGTGCCCTCGGCGTCGTCCTGCTCGAACTCGAGCCGGACCCATGGCCGGTCGTCCTCGCCGGAGCCCCACGGCCGCAGGCCGTCGATGTCGCCCGCCGAGGACGTGACCCGCCGCGTCAGGGCGAGCTCGAGGGCTCGCTGGATCGTCGTCTTGCCGGACTCGTTCGGGCCACGGATGACCGTGAGGCCGGGGTTCAGCGGCAGGTCGAGGTCGCGGTGGCGCCGGAGGTTCTTCACCTGGAGGCGGGTGATCCTCACAGGGTCACCTCCTCGCCGGTGAGGAGCAGCCGCCCCAGCCGCAGCGAGTCGCGCAGCTCGTCGGCGGTGCCGTCGGGCGTCGCGGCCTCTGATTCGGCGATCCGGCCCTCGAGGTCGCGGATGAACGCACCGAGGACGGTGTCGGCCGGGGGCAGGATCCCCTCGGTCAGCGGGGCCAGGCTCCTGTCCCGGAGGCGGACGCGGAGGAACCGGTCGGCGAGAGCACTCTCGACCTCGTCGAGATCGAGATCGAGCATTTCCGGGCGCACGCCGATCAGGCGGACGTCGAGGACCAGGTCCGGATCCGCCCTGGCGGCGAGCTGGTCGATGAGGCCGGGCTGCGTGGCGACCGTCGCGGCATCGATGTCGAGCCGCTCGAAGTGGGTCTTCGCGACCGGTCGCGCTTCGATCTTCACGCGCTTCTTCCTGTTCGACTCCTCGAGGCTGATGAGCAGCACGGAGCCGGCCTTGTCCTGGTCGATGGCGACCGCTTCCGGCGCGCCGCTGTAGGCCCAGGTCGTGGAGCCGGCCGTGCCCTGGACGGTCGAGTGCCAGTGGCCGAGCGCGAGGTAGTCGAGATGGCTCGCGGCGATCTCCTCCGGCGTGACGACCACGTCGTCGTTGTCCGTCTGGCCGGGGATCGCCACCGCGGCATGGAGCAGGCCGACGTGCCAGGTCGCACGATCGTCCTTGGCCGCGTCGATGTCGCGCAGCGGCGAGTGCGGCGCCCGCTTCGTCGCGAAGCACGGGCCGTACACCACGAGGTCCAGCGCGGTCAGGACGACGTCGGGTCGATCCGGGGTCAGGACCGTGAGGAAGTCCGAGCCGACGGCGCCGGCGAGGGCGGCGAGGTCGTAGGCGCGGTAGATCGAGGCGCGGTCATGGACGTCGTGGGTGCCCGGCACGATGACCGTCCGGATCTTCGCCTCGACGAGGCGCCGGAGCTGCGCGACGGCCCGATCGACCGTCCGGCGCGGCTGGACGTTCGAGTCGAACAGGTCGCCGGCGATGAGGAAGAGGTCGACCTTCTCCGCGATGGCCAGGTCGATCGATGCCCCGAACGCCGCGAACTGGCGCTCGCGCAGCGCCACGGCCCGGTCGCCGAGGTCGGTATGCCTGGCTCCGAGGTGGACATCCGCCGTGTGGAGCAGGCGCAGCATCCGGGCTACGGACCTCCATCCCGAGGAGGATCAAGCGAGCGAGGCGCCCCCATTGCTCCCCGCTCGCCTCCCCGGATCGTCGAGCAGCATTGTGACAGGTCGCCTGACACGCCCGAGCAGGTCGCCTGACACGCCAGATCGCCGTGCCCGACCGGCTGGAATGGCCGGCGACGGACCGATCCGGCGACCCGATGTATCCTCGGTCGAACGTCTTCACCCGGTGCGCCCCAACAGGGACTCCGACATCGGCACCAACAGGGTCGCGGCACCGGCTTCGGCCGATCTCGCGTTCGGTCCGATCACGTCTCCCCCCGGTGACGCACCCCGCAGCAGATCCTCGCGCTCGGAGGCAGCACTCGTGACCTACGTCGATCGGACCCTGACCTGTGTGGACTGTGGCTCCACGTTCATCCACTCAGCCGACGACCAGCAGTACTACGCGGACAAGGGCTTCGCATCCGACCCGAAGCGCTGCGTGAGCTGCCGGGCGACCCGCCGCGCGACGCGCGATTCCGGGTACACCGCCTCCGACCTCGGTGGCCCCCGCGGCTACGAGCGTTCCGCCCCGACCCGCGAGTACTTCGCGGTCCTCTGCTCCGAGTGCGGCAACCAGGCCCAGGTGCCGTTCAAGCCGCGGATGGACCGGCCGGTCTACTGCTCCGACTGCTTCCGGAAGGTCCACCCCGACTGATCCGCCGGCGAGCTCGGGGCTCGCGGAGTCTGAGCCGCGAGCCGTCGCCCGTACACTCCCGCGAATGGACCAGCGGCATCGACTGATCCTGGGCGCGACGATCGCCGGCTCGGCGATGGTGTTCCTTGACGGGACCGTCGTGAACGTCGCGCTCCAGCGCATCGGCGCGGAGCTGCCAGCGACGTTCGTCGGCGTGCTCGAGGGCCAGACCTACGTCGTCGCCGGCTACATGGCGACGCTGTCGGCGCTGCTCGTGCTCGCCGGCGCGCTCGGTGACCACTACGGCCGGCGACGGATGTTCATCCTCGGGCTGGCCGGCTTCACCGCGTCGTCCGTGCTCTGCGGCGTCGCGCCGACGCTCGAGATCCTGATCCTCGCCCGGGTCCTCCAGGGCGTGGCCGGCGCGCTCCTCGTGCCGGGCTCGCTGGCGATCCTGACCGCGACGTTCGAGGGGCCGGCACGGGGGCGGGCGTTCGGGCTGTGGGCCGCCGCCACGGCGGCGCTGAACCTGCTCGGCCCGATCGTGGGTGGGATCCTCGTCTCCACGGTGAGCTGGCGGGCGGCGTTCCTCATCAACCTGCCGATCGGGCTCGTCGCCATCTGGCTCTCGCTCCGCGCGGTCCCCGAGAGCCGCCGCGAGGGCGAGGCCCGCCTGGATTGGCTCGGCGCCGCCGTCGCCGGTGTGGCAGTCGCGGGGCTGTCGTTCGGGGCGATTCGGAGCCGCGAGCAGGACTTCAAGGATCCGATCGCCCTCGGGATCCTCGTGGCCGGCGCGATCGCCGCGATCGCGTTCCCGTTCCTCATGGCCCGGCGCCGGCACCCGCTCGTGCCGCTGGAGCTGTTCCGGAACCGGCGCTTCAGCGCGATCAACCTGTCGACGTTCCTCATCTACGGCGCGCTCTATACCCAGTTCGCGCTCCAGAGCCTGTTCCTCCAGGGTGCGCTGGGCTACACGCCGCTGGCCTCGGCCCTCGTCGGCCTGCCGGGGACCCTGTTCCTGATCTTCGTGTCGGCCCGCGCCGGCGAGGCGGCGGCCCGGATGGGCCCGCGACCGTTCCTCGTCGGCGGTCCGGTCCTGATGGCGTTCGGCACCCTGATCTGGCTCACCGTCGGCCCGAGCTCGACGCCGTGGCTGGCATCGATCACCGACCCGGCGTCCCTGGTGCCGCCGCTCGCGACGATCGTCGGTCCGTTCGTCGCCGGCGTCGTCTTCGGGGCGGGCATCTCGCTCGTCGTCGCGCCCCTCACGACGGTGCTCATGGCCTCCGTGCCCGTCGACCGGGCCGGGCTCGGTTCGGCGATCAACAACGCGATCTCGCGAGTCGGCCAGCCGCTCGTCATCGCCGCCGTCTTCATCGCGATCACGGGGAGCTTCTACGGCACGCTGGCGGCCGCGGTCCCGGGCCTCGATCCGAACGACCCGACGCTCCACCGGATCCAGCCGCTGAACCCGCCGCCGGCGGGCACGGACGCGGCGCTTGCCGCCGCCGCGCGGATGGCGTCGACCGACGCCTTCCACCTCGCGATCATCGTGTCGGCCGGACTGCTGCTCCTCGGTGCGCTCGTCAACTGGTACGGCATCCGGGGCGGCCACGACAGCGAGTCGATGACCCACCAGGCCGAGCCGAGCACCGAGGGCCCCGCCGCCGTCGGCTGACGTCCCGGGCGGCTGGGGTCGCCGGGTCAGCGAGCGGCGAGTCTCGCGCGGGCTCGCTCGAGGTCGGCCGGGGTGTCGATGTCGAGCAGCGTGTCGAGCGCAGGATCGAGCTCGCGCCACTCGGCGATCGGGAGGACGACGGTGTCGAGCCGTCCGAGGAGGGCTCGTAGTGAACGCTCGCCGGCGTGCATCGCGTCCGACGCAGCCGCCGCGGCGGGGTCGCGGCGAAGCGCCATGGGGAGCGGCCGCGGCCCGGCGCCATCGTCGAGCACCGCGGCCGTCACCGGCCCTTCGAGGCGCGTGACGAGCAGCCGGAGCACCTCCGGGCCGGCGAGCGGCATGTCGCCGCCGACGACGAGGAGGACGTCGCCGGTCGCTCCGTCGAGCCCGACCGCCAGGCCAGCGAGCGGCCCTTCGAAGGGAGCAGCGTCCGGCAGGTAGCGCACCTCGGAGCGGTCACCGGCGGCGGGCCCGACGACCAGCACCTCGTCGCAGACGGCGGTGACGGCGTCGACCGTCCGATCGAGGACGGTCCGGCCTCCGAGGTCGGCGTCCAGCTTGGAGGCCGCTGCGCTATGGAGGTTGCCGAGGGGGCTGCCATCGCCAACGGGGCGGCCGTCGCCACCGAAGCGCGATGAGCGGCCACCTGCCAGCACGATGCCCGTCGTCGTCACGGCGCGGGCGCTCGAGGGCCCGGGACGTGGCCCGCGTCGGTCCGGCGGAGGAGGCCCTTCCGGCCGAGGTCCTCCAGCAGCGCCAGCGCGACCCGGCGGTTGCCGCCGATCGCGTCGCGGAACGCGGCCGGAGTGAGCGGGCCGAGGCGCGCCATCGCGAGCGCCCGGTCGCGGAGCGAGGCATAGCGCGAGGCCGCCCAGGCGAGGTCGTCCTCGACGCGGACGATCCGCCCGCTCTGCTCCAGCGCAAGGATCGCGTCCAGTGAGCAGGCGGCCGCGCGGGCGGCCTCGGCGAGGGAGGGCGGGACGTCGGCGTCGAGCGCCGCGACGAGGCGGGCCAGGGCCGCGGCCCGGGCGTCGCCGACGGCGGCCGACGCAGCCTCGGCGAGCGGGACGCCCACGCGATCGCCGTCGCGAGCCAGGCGGCCGGCGGCCACCAGGTCCGCGATGACCCGATCGATGGCCTCCGTCGCCATGGCCGACCAGGAGCGCTCGATCGTCGCCTGGCGCCGGAGGCGGGCCATGAGCTCGGGGCGAAGCTCAGCGATCGACGGACGGCGTGCGGCCAGCTCGACGGCGGCTGCCGACAGTGAGGCGGCGATGTCGGCCGCGAGGCGGAGCCAGCGCGGGCGGGTCCCGGAGCTGCTGCCGAGGGCCGCGGCGAGGGCGTCGAGCCGATCCGTCCCGATTGCCCCGTGAAGCTCGGTCAGCGCATCGACGGCCGCCTCGGCGTCCGCCCGCTCGATCGCGCCCGCAAGGGCGGCGAGCCGTGGGGTCGTGACACGGCGCCGGGAGACGCCCCGCGGAGGCCTCGCGTCGAGAACCGTCACCGCGCCGACGACGCGACCGGGGCCCGGGTCCCGGAGGACGCCACGTGCGCCCGCCAGCACGGCGGCGGCGTTCGCGAGGCTGAGCGTCGCCGCGACCCGGCCGTCGCCCAGGTCGATCCAGCTCGCGCCGGTCGGGCGCACGGTGGTGTCGATCGTCTCCGTCCAGAGGTGGAGGCGCGCGGATGCAGATGGATTTTGGGGCCATCGGAACGTCGGCGCGGGGGGGACGCCGGCATGCAGGACGACCGGCGGTGCCAGCGCGACGAGCAGCCGATCCGAGACCTCGACCCCCGGCCCCGAGGTCAGGACCGCGCCACGCCGCAGGACGTCGGCCGGGGCCCCGGCGAGGTTCAGCGCGGCCCGGCCACCATCCGCCCGCGCCGCTCGGCCGTGGTGGACCTGGACCTCCCGGACGCGCGTCGATGCCGCGGGCCCGCCCGCGGCATCGAGCCGCAGGACGTCGCCGGCGGCCACCGAACCGCCACGCAGCGTGCCGGTCACGACGGATCCCCGGCCCCGGACAGTGAACGCTCGATCGATCGGGAGTCGGAGCGGGCCCGCTGGGCGACCCGCAAGGTCGCCCTGGACGACGTCCCGGAGCGCCACGAGGGCGAGCCGAAGCTCCGGCAGCCCGGATCCCGTCTGTGCCGAGACCTCGACGATCGGGGCGCCAGCCAGCGAGGTGCGATCCACGAGCGAGCGCGTGGCGGTCGCGACCTCCGCGACCCGCGCCGCATCCGCGACATCGGTCTTGGTCAGCGCGACCACGCCGCGCCGCAGCCCGAGCGCCGAGAGGAGCTCGAGATGCTCCAGCGTCTGGGCGCGCGGCCCGTCGTCGGCGGCCACGACGAGCAGGACCGCGTCGATCTCGCCCGCGCCGACGAGCATGTTGCCGACGAGCCGGTCGTGCCCCGGCACGTCGACGAAGTCGAGCGAGGTCCCATCGTCAAGATCGAGGTGGGCGAAGCCGACGTCGATCGTCATGCCCCGCTCGCGCTCCTCGGGCAGGCGATCGGCATCGATCCCGGTCAGCGCACGGAGCAGGGTCGTCTTGCCGTGATCGATGTGCCCGGCGGTGCCGATGACGACGGTCGGCATCGGTGCGGTCGGCATCGGTCAGCCGCCGGTGGCCGTTCCGGCGTGGACGGCGGCGGCCACGACCGCGGTCTCGAGGTCGTGGTCACGATCCGGCTCGACGGTCCGGAGGTCGAGGATGACCCGGCCGTCCTCGATCCGCCCGATGACCGCCGGCGCGCCGGTCCGGAGGGCCGCGGCGAGGGCGTCCGGCTTCCCGGCGATCAACGCGACCCCGAAGGACGGCACCGTGACGCCCGGGAGCGCGCCGCCACCGAAGGTCGCCTCCGTGGGGACCGCGACGCCATCGACGGCCGTCGCGATGGTGGCCGCCCTCGCCTGGAGCGCCGGAAGCGACGTCGCCACGGCCCGCCAGACCGGGATCTCGGTGGCCGCGCGGCTGGCTCGATACAGGTTCAGCGTCGCCGCCACCGCGGCAAGCGTCACCTTGTCCGGCCGCATCGCCCGAGCGAGCGGGTCCTTCCGGATCCGCGCGATCAAGTCCGCACGCCCGACGACCAGCCCCGCCTGCGGTCCGCCGACGAGCTTGTCGCCGCTGAAGGTCACCAGGTCCGCGCCATCGGCCAACCGCTCCGCGGGCTGCGGCTCGTGGGGCAGGCCGAACCGGGCGGTGTCGAGGAGCGCACCGCTGCCGAGATCGTCGATGACGATGGCGCCGTGCTCGTGGGCGAGGGTTGCCACGGAGGCGAGATCCGCCACTTCGACGAACCCCTCCTGGGTGAAGTTCGAGCGATGGACCCGCAACACGGCCTTCGGCCTCGTGGTCGCCGATTCGCCCGCGAAGGCGTCCGCGTAGTCCTCCGCTCGCGTGCGATTCGTCGTGCCGACCTCGATGAGCCGGGCCCCTGCCCGCCGCACGATCTCGGGGATGCGCACGCCGCCGCCGATCTCGACAAGCTCACCGCGCGACACCACGACGCCCCCGCCGCGCCCCACGAGCCCGACGGCGAGTGCGACCGCCGCTGCGTTGTTGTTCGTGACGAGCGCGTCCTCGGCCCCGGTGAGCGCGATGAGGGCATCCTCGGCCGCGCGATAGCGGCGCCCACGCCGGCCGGACTCGGGATCCAGCTCGAGCAGCAGGGGCCCGCCGGCAGCTGCCACCGCGGCGCGGATCGCTGCCACCGGCCACGTCGCCCGTCCGAGGTTCGTGTGGATCAGGACGCCGGTCGCGTTGATCACGGTCGGCACTGGCGTGCCCTCGTCGAGCCGCTCGAGCCCGGCGAGCGCCTCCCCCGCCAGCTCGGAGGCCGATCGAGCGACCA
>JACQEG010000082.1 GCA_016200665.1 Chloroflexota bacterium
CCCGATCCGCCCGAGGCGGGGGATAGACTGCCCGACATGACGACCGAGATCGAGCACGATCCGGGTGAGTGGCCGGTCCCGACGAAGGGCATGCCCCACGTGGTGCTCCTGAGCGGCCTGTCGGGCGGCGGCAAGACCGCCGCGGCCAAGCTCTTCGAGGACCTCGCCTACACCGTCGTCGACAACCTGCCCGGCGAGCTCCTGGGACAGCTGGCGGAGCTGGTCTCGGCGGACCCGGCCCGGTTCGCCCGCGTCGCCATCGTGCTCGACGTGCGGGCGGGCGACCCGGAGCGCGCGTTCCGCTCGATGATCGGCGCCTTCGAGGGTCGGGGGATCCGGCCGCAGGTGTTCTTCCTCGAGGCGAGCGACGAGGTCCTCATCCGGCGCTTCTCGGAGACCCGCCATCGTCACCCGCTGTCGGAGGGCCGCGGCATCGCGACGGCGATCGCGATGGAGCGGCGGCTCCTCGATCCCGTACGGGCCGAGGCCGACGTCGTCGTCGACACGTCCGACCTGTCACTGCGCGAGCTGCGCGAGCGGATCTTCGCCCGGCTGGGAGATCTCGATCCGGACCGGATGGCGATTCAGATCATCACCTTCGGGTTCAAGTTCGGCATCCCGCTCGAGGCCGACCTCGTCTACGACACGCGGTTCCTGCGGAACCCGTACTACGTCCCAAGCCTGCGGGAGCTGTCCGGCCTCACCGAGCCGGTCCGGGACTACGTCCTGCAGCAGCCCGGTGCGAGCGAGTTCCTCGAGAAGGTCGAGGACTTCCTGGCGTTCTCGATCCCGGCATTCGAGGCCGAGGGCAAGAGCCGCCTCACGATCGGGGTCGGCTGCACCGGCGGGCGGCACCGCTCGATCGTGCTCGGCGAGGCGATCGCCGCCTGGCTGCGCGAGCGGGGCCACGAGCCGGTCGAGATCTTCCACCGGGAGCTCGAGCGGGGATGAGGACGGGCGGCCGGGCGACGGGCTTCCGGCGCTGGCTCGTGCCCGGCATGGGCATCAAGCGCTGGCTCGGCCTGACGTTCGCGGGGCTGCTCCTGCTGGCCCTCGGCGTCGCTCATTTCCTGCGCCAGATCAGCGGCGACCTCGCGCCGGGCGGCCTGGCCCAGACGCTCGTCGACGCGGCCACCCTGCAATTCCTGCCGTATCCGCTCCGGGGGTTGATCGTCGGCGTCGTCGGCGTGGCCTTCGTCCTGATCGGGGCGTGGCGGGTCATCCTCGCGGTCACCCGGCCGCTGCGGGCCGACGAGGACCAGCCGCTCGTCGAGGTCATCTACCAGAAGAAGTTCCTGGCCCGCGGGCCGAAGGTCGTCGCCATCGGCGGCGGGACCGGCCTCTCGACGCTCCTGCGGGGCATGAAGGAGCACACCAGCAACCTGACCGCGATCGTCACCGTGGCCGACGACGGCGGCTCGTCCGGGGCCCTCCGCGAGGAGCTCGGCATCCCGGCGGTGGGCGACATCCGGAACTGCATCGCGGCGCTGGCCGATGCCGAGCCGGTCATGTCCGACCTGCTCGGCTACCGCTTTCCGGGCGGCACCAAGGTCGAGGGCGCCCCGGTGGAGACCGAGCCGGGCGGGCTCGGCGGCCACGCCATGGGCAACCTCCTCCTCGCCGCGCTGACCGATCTCGAGGCGGGCGACTTCGAGCAGGCGGTCCGGCGGATGAACCGCGTCCTGGCCGTCCGCGGCCAGGTCATCCCCGCGTCGCCGACGCCGATCACGCTGCATGCGCTCACGCGCGAGGGCATCGTCGTCACCGGCCAGAGCGCGGTGGCCCGGACACCGGGCATCGAGCGGGCGTGGATCGCGCCGGAGGGCGTACGAGCGGCGAGCGACGCGATCGCCGCGATCGAGGCCGCGGAGATCATCGTCCTCGGGCCGGGCAGCCTGTTCACGAGCGTCCTGCCGGTGCTGCTGCTGCCGGAGATCCGGGACGCGGTGGCCGCCTCGAGCGCGATTCGGGTGTATGCCTGCAACGTGGCGACGCAGACCGGCGAGACCCAGGGCATGGACCTGTCCGACCACGTCGAGGCCTTGCTCCGCCACACGACACCCGGCCTCGTCGACGTGGTCCTCGCCAACGACCGGATCGACCGGGCGCGCGGCGGGTCCGGGCCGGTCGCGCTGCGCTGGCCGCCGGCCGTCGAGCCCGTGCCGCACCTCGCCACCGACGACGTCGTCGACCCGCGCGACCCGCATCACCACGAGCCCGACCGCCTCGCGGTCGCAATCCTGCGGGCCTGCGAGCGCGAGGCCGCGGCCGTGCGGCGGGAGCGCGTCGCCCGGAGTGCCTGAGGCAGCGTGAGCGAAACCGAGCGGGACCTCGTCGCGGCCTTGCGAGCGGAGCTCGCCGCCATCGACCCCGTCCGCGCCTGCGATCGGGCCGCGGAGCGGGCCGGGATGGACCTCGTCGACGGCCGGGTCCGCGGCGACGACCCGGTCATGGCGCGGCTCGCCGTCCGGCTGGCGGCCACGCCGGAGCCGGCGGCCGACCTCGCGGCCGACGACGCGGCCTGGGACCGCCTGGCGGACCACTGCCGGCTCGCCTGGCTCCGCGGCCGGTTCCTGGGCCGGGGGTCGCTGAGCCTCGCCGGCGGCCGAACCCACCTGGAGTTCGTCGTCCGGGCCGAGGAGGCCCCGGTCCTCGCTCGCCGCCTCGCGGCCATGGACCTGCCGGCGTCATGGCGGGTTCGGCGCCGCCGCGGCGTCGTGACCTGGAAGAGCGCCGAGACGGTGGCGAGCTTCCTCGGCCGGATCGGGTCCGGGCCCGGCCTGCTGGAGCTCGAGGCGAGGCAGGTCTCGCGGACGCTTCGCGGCGAGCTCAACCGCGTCCTCAACGCCGAGTCGGCGAACGTCGCCCGATCGGTCGTCGCGGCCGGTCGCCAGATCGCCGCCATCGAGCGGCTGGAGGCCGACGGCCAGCTGCAGGAGCAGCCCTACGTCGTGCGGGTGGTGGCGGCGGCTCGGCGCGAGGTCCCGGAGGCGACGATCACCGAGCTCGCCGAGCGGCTCGGCGTCCACCGCTCGGCGGTTCAGCGGGCCCTGGAGCGGCTCGAGCGCCTCGTGCTCCATGGCGAGGGCCGCCTGGCCGGTCGGCGCGGGACGCGTGGCAGGCGGGCGCCCGCGGCGCCTGTGGGATGATTCGGCCGATGCGCCAGGTCGTCGTCGCGGGCAACTGGAAGATGCACACCACGCCGGCCGACGCGGGCGAGCTGGCCCGCACGATCGCCGCGCGAACCCGGGTCTCCGGCGTGATCCGGGTCCTCTGCCCGCCGTTCGTCTGCCTCGCCGCGGTCCGCGACGCGCTGGCCGATCCGTCCCTGGGCGCCCCGGATGGGACCGGCGTCGCGGTGGGAGCCCAGGACGTGCACCACGAGGCCGCCGGCGCTTACACCGGCTGGATCTCGGCGCCGATGCTCGCCGGTCTTGCGACCTGGACGATCGTCGGGCACTCGGAGCGGCGGCGCGACGCCGGCGAGACCGATGCGCTGATCGGCCGGAAGCTCCTCGCGGC
>JACQEG010000071.1 GCA_016200665.1 Chloroflexota bacterium
GCGCACTCGGCGGCCACCCGCACGATCGCGTCACGCTCCTGGAGCACGCCGACGGTGTGCTCGAACGTCTCGAGGTAGAGCTCGAGGGACTTGCGGTCCGCACCCCGGCGGAACCACATCGCGAGGTCGTCCGGGTCCATCGTGGGCAGGCGGCCGTAGCCGAACTCGCGGGCGAGGTCCACGACCGTCGCGGGACGCAGGCCCCCGTCGAGGTGGTCGTGAAGGAGCACCTTCGGGGCACGCCGGACCGTGTCGACGGTGAGCATCGACCCAGATGGTAGTCCCGCGTCAGCACGAACCGAGCGGGGCCTCGCTCGATCGCCCATCGGTCATCCGACCGATGGCAGGCCTCGACAGGATCCTTAGACTGCGCAGCACGTGGAGGCGTCCCACCCGCGTGTGCCCGTCCGACGCCGACCCGCTCGCGTCCCTGCGGAGGTCCCGGATGACGCACCCGAGGTCCATGCTCTGTCCGGTCATCCTGGGCCGGGACGATCTGCTCGAGAGCATGGATGCCCTGATCGATGACGCGGCGCATGGCCGCGGACGAGCGCTGTTCCTGTCAGGCCAGGCCGGGCTCGGCAAGACGCGACTCATCCGGGCGACCGTCCGAAAGGCGCAGGCCGCCGGGCTGCGCGTCGACGGAGGGTCGGTCGCGCCGCAGGATCACCAGGTTCCCCTCGCATCGATCCGGGAGATGGCGGTCGGCATGCGCGGCAACGCTGCCTGGGACAGCCTTTCGGAGGAGCTGCTGGCGATCTCCAGCCAGTCGGCCGGCGATGCGCTCGGCACACGCCGCGTGATCGTCCGGGCCGCGGCGGACAGGATTCTCGAGGCGATCGACCGCCCGACGATGCTCGTCTTCGACGACCTCCACTGGGCCGACGAGATGAGCCTCGAGGTGATCGGCGAGCTCGCCCGGCACGGGTCCGGCCTGCCGCTCTTCCTCCTGGGCGGGTATCGCGCCGACGAGTTCCCGAGCGACACGATCCACCGCGAGTGGCGATCGCGGCTCCTGAGCCAGCGTCATGCCGAGGAGGCGCGGCTCCGGCGCCTGACCGAGGTTGAGACCGCCACGGCGATCACGCTCATCCTCGGCGGTGAGCTTCCTGCGCCACGCGACGTCGTCGAGGCGATCCACGAGCGGACCAATGGGATCCCGCTGCACATCGAGGAGCTGCTCGCGGCGCTACCGGACGAGGCGCGATCGGACGGCATGCTGATCCGGGATGCCCACGTCCCGGACACGATCGGCGATGCGGTCCTCGCCAGGCTCGGACGACTCTCCGACGACGCTCGGCTCGTCGCGCGGGCCGGCGCGGTCATGGGTCGCTGCTTCTCGCCGGACGCGCTCGCCGGGGTCGTCGGTCGACCGCTTCCCGAGCTCGAACCGACGATCAGCGAGCTCGTCGAAGCGGCGATCATCTACCCGTTTGACTACATCGACCATGGCTATTACGACTTCCGGCACCAGCTGCTGCGGGACGCGATCTACGGGGACGTCCCGCCGTCGCAGCTGCGGCGATTCCATGCCCAGGCGGCCGAGTTCGTCATGAACCTCGAGGGGTCGAGCATCATCCACGCCTCCCGGCACTACGAGCGAGCGGGGCTGCGAGCCCAGGCCTACCGTGCCTCGATGTCCGGCGCCCAGGAGGCCAGCCGGATGTCCGCCCGCCAGGAATCCTGGGAGCTCTACCGGCGGGCCATCGACAACATGCCGCCGGACCTGCCCGCCGGCGAACGGGCCGAGCTCTTCCGGTCCTACGCCGGCGCGGCCATCGCCACCGAGCGGATCGACGACGCGCTGCGTGCTTCCCATGAGGCCCGGCGGTGGTTCATCGAGGCCGCCCGGACCGCCGAGGCTGCCGGGATGCTGACGTTTGTCGCCAACGCCGAACGCAAGGACGGGATCACCTCGATCGAGCAGCGCAAGTCGACGATCAGCCAGGGGCTGGCCGAGCTCGAGGCCGCCGAGCCCGGGACGCCGGTCGAGGAGGCCCGCGCCGCCCTGCTGAGCTTCCAGTCGCTGAATGAGTTCGATGCCGCCAACTACGACGAGGCCGCTCGACTCAACGGCGAGTGCCTGACGATCGCCCGGGCCATCGGCGACCTCGAGATGGAGCTCGACGCCGAGTTCTTCAGGGGCAACATCGCTCTCGCGCGCGGCGAGGATGACGCCACGCTCAAGCGGATCGTTGCGATCGCCCACCAGGCGCGCGAGCTCGGCTTCGAGTCCGTCGGCGTGACCTCCTTCCGGGTCGCCGCCACGATGGCGGCGCGGGTCATGGATTACGCCGGCGCTGAGGCCGCCATTCGCGAAGGCCTCGAGTACGCCGACGCGATCGAGCAGTCCCACTGCCGCCAGCAGATGGCGACGACGTCAGCGCTCATGGCCTGGGCACGCGGCGATTGGGACGTCGCCGCCGGGCTCGCCCGACAGGAGCTCGTGGAACGCGGCTGCCGACGCGGAGCGCTCGGGGCGATGCCGGTCATCGCCTACGTCGCGCTGGGCCGTGGCGAGGTCGCCGAGGCTCGCCGCTGGCTCGACGAGGCCCTCGTCGACGGTCAGGCGATGCGCGACGTCGAGATGATCCTGCCGCCCCTGTGGGGCCTGGCGGAGCTCGAGCTCGTGGCCGGGAATCCCCTCGTCGCCCTCGCCCGGTGCAGCGAAGCGCTCCAGGTCGCGCAGGAAACCGGGGAACGACCGTTCTTCGTGCCGTTCGTCGTCACGGGCGTCCGGGCCGCCCTGGCCGTCCACCGTCCAGAGGCCGCGGCCCAGTGGCTCGAGGCGAGTCGGGCGCACCTCACGGGCTGGAGCATGCCCGAGACTGCCCTGGCCCACGCCGAGGGTTTGGTGCGCGTGGCCCAGGGTCAGCTGACGTCGGCACGCGAGTCCCTGGTGGCTGCGGTCGACGGCTGGGATCGCCACGGGCGCATCTGGGAGGCGTCCGGCGCCAGGCTGGACCTCGCGCAATGCCTGCTGCGGTCGAATCGCCACGGCGACGCGGCGCTGCTCATCGCCGGTGTGCGCGAGACCGCCGAGGCCCTCGGGAGCGCGCCCCTCCGCGCGAGGGCCGAGGAGCTCCAGCGACTGGCACGCAGCCGCGGCAGCGTCGAGGAGGCCTGGTACCCGCTCAGCGCGCGCGAGTTCGAGGTCGCCCGAGAGATCGCCGCGGGCAAGACGAATGGCGAGATTGCCGACGCCCTCTTCGTGTCACCGAAGACGGTCAGCGCGCACGTCGAGCACATCCTCGCGAAGCTCGCCGTCGCCCGACGGTCCGAGATCGCCGCCTGGGCCGCGACCGTCGGTCACGTCCAGCCTGCCGCTCACCCCGCCGCGATCGGGAGCGTCGCGGAGCCCGCCGCTCGCTGATCGTGGACACCTCCCGGCGGCGGGCGCCGGGGCCGCACGGCCGATCGTCCGCCCGTCCACTTCGTCAGGGACGTCGCGGTCGCGACGACGCGCGAGGTCTGACCCGGCCGGAGCGGCTTGCGATGGGCCGGCTCGTGGCGCCGGACGCCTCAACGGGCGACGGAAGCACCGGTCCGTGGTCGAACGCGGCGCCGGGCGCCAGATTCGACGAAGGAACGCGGCTCCGTGGTCAGTTGGGGCGTGGGGCGCCACGACCGGGCAGCCGGGGTGCGACGCGGCCACTTCACCTCACACCTCCACCGGGAGCTCGTAGACCTCGGCGGTCGGGTGGCCGGCGCGCGCATGGATGCGCATGACGGCGTCCTTCGACGGCCCGGTCGCGAGACAGAAGACCTTGCCGGACTCGGGGTCCAGCCAGGCCTGCTCGAAATGCACGCCCTCATCGGCCTCGATGTCGAGGTCGCGCTGGTGTGCCTCCGCGAGCTGCTGCTGGGTCACCCCGAAGAACCCGGAATGAACGTCCATGAACTTCGCCACTGCAGTTCCTCCATGAGCGACGGATCAAACCGACGTCGCCGAGGTTGGCGAAGGTGCTGCCCGGCGCCATCGGTCGGTCGACCGATGGGGCCACGGCGCGGTTCCTAATTCGGCCCGCCGCGCAACCGACACGGCTCCAGCCGTGTTGTCGAAGGCATGACCCATCCCGCTGATGGCGGCGTTCAGGCCGCGGCCACCGCCGTCGCCGTGCCTGCGATCGCTTCTCGATTGGCCCAGCGCCCTAGGCCAACTAGCCCGCTATCATCCGCCGAATGATCGCCCGACCGACGCGCACCGACTGGCTCATCCTCCTCGCGCTCGGCTTCATGTGGGGCACGAGCTACGTCTTCATCCGCCTCGGCGTCGAGACGCTCGGGACGTTCACCCTCATCGCGGCCCGGCTCGGAATCGGCCTGGCGCTGCTGGTGACCGTCGTGTTCCTTGCGAAGGAGCCGCTGCCGCGGAATCCGCGGATCTATGGCCACCTCGTGGTCATGGCCGTCGTGAACATCGTCCTGCCGTTCGCGCTCATCACGACCGCCGAGCGCTCGGTCGACTCGAACCTCGCGGCGATCATCAACGGCAGCGTGCCGCTCTTCGTGATCTTCTTCGCGGCGCTCTTCCTCCACGACGAGCCGCTCACCGTGAACCGCCTCGGCGGTCTCGTCATCGGCTACCTCGGGGTCATCATCCTCGTCAGCAAGAGCCTCCTCGGCGGCGGCGGCACGGAGAGCAGCGTCTCGGCCGAGCTGGCGCTCGTCGGCTCGGCGATCGCCTACGGGGCGGGCGCCGTCTACGCTCGGCGCAACGTCCGTGGGCTCCGGCCGATGATCCCGGCCCTGTTCCAGGTTGGCTTCGCCTTCGTCATCGTCGCGGTCATCGCCCTCGTCACGGAGCAGCCGTTCGCCGGCTGGACGACGGCGGGCGAATCCCTCGTGCCCGGCGTGCCGAACGCGATCGTGGCGGTCGTGTGGCTCGGGCTCCTCGGCTCGGGCTTCGCGTACCTCGCGAACTTCCGGCTGCTGGCACGGATCGGCGCCACCCGCACCTCGCTCGTCGCCTACCTGCTGCCCGTCGTCGGTATCGTCTCGGGCGCGCTCATGTTTGGCGAGCGGGTCGACGAGCGGCTCATCGCCGGCACGATCCTCATCCTCGCCGGGGTGGCCCTCGTCAACAGCCACCGAGGCCAGCGCCGCCTCTTCGGCCGGGCGGCCCCGGCCGTCAGCGAGCCGCCCGCCGGCCAGAGCTAGGCGGATTCACCGAGCGCGACCAGCACGGCCCCGATGACGACGAGCGCCGCCGCGCCGATCCGGAGGCCAGCCTCCCGGTTGCCCGCCGCCTCGCCGAGGCGGAACGAGCCCCACGCCGCCGCGAGAACGATCGCGGACTCGCGGAGCGGTGCGACGGCGGCGAGCGGCGCGACCGAGTAGGCGAACAGGATCAGCAGGTAAGCCGTGAGGGACAGGACGCCGGCGGCGCCATCCCGGAGCAGCTGCTGGCCTCGGCCGCGCGTGACCGCCCCGAACAGCGGCTCCGGAGTCGTGAGCCAGCCCATCCGGCGTCCGGCGACCACGAACGTGCCGAGAATCGTCGTCGCGAAGACCGCCAGGAGCGCGCCGTACTGCCACGGGACGAGGATCCGCACGCCGACCCGATCGACGGCGGAGTACGCCGCGATCATCGCGCCAGTGGCGAGCGCAAAGCCCACGGCGCCACGGTGGGCGCGGCCCGCGACACCGAGCGCTCGCCATGGCCGGGCCACGAGGACGATCCCCACCAGGATGCCGACGACGCCGATCGCGGCGATCGTCGCCAGCCGCTCGCCGAGCACGAACACGCCGACGAGGACCGCGAGCAATGGCGCGCTGCCGCGCGCCAGCGGGTAGACGAGCGACAGGTCGCCACGCCGATACGCACTGGCGAGCAGGAAGAAGTAGATCGCCTCGAGGACGCCGGACGCGAGCGCGATCGCCACCCCACCACCGTCGAGTGGCGGAGCCCCGAACGCCAGCCACGCCACGACGGCGACCGGCAGCAGCACGACCGTGCCGATCGCCTGCAGCCTGACCGCGGTGAGGAGCGGGTCGCCCGAGGTCTTGAGGAGGACGTTCCAGCCGGCGTGCAGGACCGCGGCGATCGCGACCAGCCCGATGGCGAACAGCGGCACCGCGCGAGTCTAGTGTCGAGCAGCGGCGGGCCGCCGCCTCTCAGCGGCGGGCCGCCGCCTCTCGCCGGCGGCCCGGTCGTGGCGATGGGCGGCCGTCAGCGGCTGACGTCGCGCCTCGCCATCCCCCAGGCGCCGAGCGCGGTGCCGACGACGAGGATGGCGACGCTGGCCATGATCCCGACGACGTCCCACTCACCGGTCATCGGCATGCCGAAGTGGGTCGACAGCGCCAGCTCGTGGACCCAGTCGGGCCAGTTGAGCGGTGGCGCGAGCAGATCGACGAGGTACGTCGCGATCACGACGAGCGCGGCGATCTCGGCCGCCAGCGACGTCCGCCAGAGGCCACCGATCGCGACGCCGATGCCGACGATCGCCGCGGCGTAGAGGCCGAGCGAAGCGGTCCCGACCATCGCGGTCGCGGGCGACACCCCGCCGGCCGACGCGCCGAGCCCGATCCCGAGGGCATAGAGCACGATCATGACGACGATCGCTGCCACCGACGCGATGGCGCCGGCGACCACCCAGCCCGCCCGCGCGAGCGGCGTGGACAGGACCATCTCGAGACGGCCTCCGGTCTCGTCGGAGGCCCACTTCGAGACGAACGTCGCCGCGGCGAGGCCGGCGACGATGAAGAACAGCTCGGCATACAGCTGGAGGAAGCCGCCGGCCGAACCGACGTCGAAGTTGGGGAACACCTGCCGGAGGATCTGGAAGAGGTTCGGGTCGGCCGAGATCCGTTCGGCGAAGGGACCGGCAAGGGACGCGAGCAGCACGCCGAACAGGCCAAGGCCAATGCCCCAGGCGAGTGCCCGTGGCAGCTGGTCGCCGAAGGCCCGGCTGATCGGTCCACGGACGCCGAGGACGTCGGCCGGCAGGGTTGGCAGGCCGAGCCCGGCGGTGATGCCGACGTCGCGCCGCACGAAGACCTCGATCCCGATGACCAGGAAGGCGGCCCCGACGACGCCGACGAGCGCCAGCCCGCCCCAGGCGTACTGGCCCACGAGCGGGATGTGATCGACGGTCCAGCGGTATGGGCTGAGATCGGCGACCGGGCCAAGCAGGTTCATCCCGCTCGCGACCCACAGGACCACCATGACGATGCCGGCAACGCCGGCCGCTCCGGCCCGCCCGAGGATCGGGGCGAGGGCGAAGGCGAGGCCGCCGAAGAACACGGCGAGCAAGCCGACCCACAGGACGAACCCGATCGCCCCGATCGGCGGGATCTGGTCGCCCTGCGAGGCGTCACCGAAGACATTCGAGCTGACGGTCACCCCAACCGCGACGACGATCATCGCGAGAGCGAGCATCGTGAGGTGGCCGAGCACCTTCTCGAGGGCGATCCGCCGCCTGGCGAACGCCGTGGCCCCGACGAAGTCGAGGCTCCCACGGCTCGCCTCTCCGGCCAGCGTGCCGGACAGGGCGAGGATGGACCACAGCGCGGTGCCCATCGTGAAGACCGAGCCGTACTTCCAGGTGAGGTAGCCGCCGAGCGTGCCGAGGCCCACGGGCTTGCCGAACAGGTTGACCATCTCGGGCGGCATGCTCCCGATCAGGCTGTCCACGGCCTGACGGGATGCCGGCGTCGGGAAGACGTTCGAGATCGCGGCACCCATGAACAGCCCGAGTCCGCCGAGGATGCCGGCAACGACGATGAAGGCCAGACGGGAATCGCGGATCGTCTTGCCATAGATGCTCCCGAGGCCATAGAGGCGGCTCAGGACGGAGATCGGCTGCACCGCGGCAAGCGGCGGCCGGGCACCGGTGCCGGCGGCCATCAGGCCTTCACCTCCACGGCCGTCTGGCCGTACTGCGCGAGGAACGTCTCCTCGAGGGTCGGCTCGCGGCTGACGAAGTCGAGCAGCTCGTACTGCGCGGCGGCACGCACGACCGGCGCGATCGCGCCGCTCACCCGCATCCGCAGGGTGTGATCGTCGCCGACGACATCGGTCACGCCGGGCAGGGTGTCGAACGCGGCCAACGGCACGACGCCGGCGAACCGCAGCTCCACCTGGTGGTGGGCGAGGTCGCGGAGGCCCTCGACGCTGTCGACCTTCACCATCCGGCCGTCGCGGATGATCCCGACGCGGTCGGCGGTGCGCTCGACCTCGCTGAGGATGTGGCTCGACAGGAAGACCGTCCGGCCCTCGAGGCGGGCCTCGCGGACCAGCTGGTAGAACGACTGCTGGACGAGCGGGTCGAGGCCCGACGTGGGCTCATCGAGGACGAGCAGCTCGGGCTTGTGCTGGAGCGCGATGACCAGGCCGATCTTCTGCTTGTTGCCCTTCGAGTACTCCTTGAAGCGCCGCTTCGGGTCGATGTCGAACCGCTCGATGAGCTGGCCCTGGTACGCCTTGTCGACGCCACCGCGGAGATTGGCGAAGTAGTCGAGCGTCTGGCCGCCGGTCAGGCGGTCGTACAGGGTGAACTCGCCCGGGATGTAGCCGACCCGCTTGTGGATCGCCACGGGATCGGCGGTCGACTCGATGCCGAAGACGCGGGCCCGGCCGGACGTCGGCCGGATCAGGTCGAGGAGGGTCCGGATGGTGGTCGTCTTGCCGGCCCCGTTGGGCCCGAGGAACCCGAAGACCTCGCCCGGCCTGACCTCGAGGTCGACCTCGATGATCCCGCGCTGGGGTCCATAGGATTTCGTGAGCTTCTCGGTCTGGATGATCAGGTCCATGTCGTTCCTTTCGATCGCGTTGGAAGTCGTCGGAGCGGTGCGCTCAACCGAACCACAGGTGGAGCGTCGGCGGGTCGACCAGCGACAGCCGCCCGGCGCGGTACCCGAGGATCCGGGTCAGGGCGTCGGCGTACGCCTCGAAGTGGCGCGCCACCTCGTCGTACGTCGCCCGTCCGGCCTGGCTGGCGACGAAGAGGTCGGTTGCCTCCTCCTGGCCCCCGATGATCAAGGTCACGATGACGTCGGCCGTGCCCTCCGGGTCGCTGACGCTGAACTCGCCGGACTCGATCCCGTGCCGAATGATCCGGACGAGCATCGGCTGCATCCGCCGCCGGACGAGCTGGCGGAGCTTGTCGCGCACGACCGCGTTCGAGTCGTTCAGCCAGCCCTCGAGGACGGCGAGGACGAGGTCGCGGCGGGCGTTCTTCCACTGGGCCGTCGCGGCGAACAGGTCGTGGAGCTGCTGGGCCGCCGAGGCGGCCGGTCCCTCGAGGACCTCGTCCCAGGTGACCTGGATGGCGTCGGCCATGCGCTCGACGACGGCCTCGAGGAGATCGGCCTTCGAGCCGAAGTAGTGATAGAAGGCGCCCTTCGAGGCGCCGACCGCATCGATGACCTCCTGGATGCTGAGCGCCTCGTAGCCCTTGGCCTGGATGAGCCTCGTCGCGACGTCCATGAACGCGTCGCGCCGCACGGCGTGCGTGGCGGGATTCAGGAGCCGGGCCATGGGTCAGGGCGCTCACTGCGCTCAGGGCCGGTGTCCGCCACGTCCATGGCGAATTGACAGACCGACCGTCGGTCTAACAATACGGCCGGCGTCAACCCCGCGTGTCGTGGCCGAAGGGCCCGATCGGGCGGGCCGTTCGTCCCGAGCCCTTCGTCCCGAGCCGCCGCCTAGATCCCGATGGGATGCCAGACGGTCTTCATCTCCAGGAACGCGGCGATCCACTCGGGTCGCTGGGAGGCTGCATCGTCGAGCCAGTCGAAGCGGGCGTCGAGCGTCGCCCGGGGTCGGCGGGCCACGCGCTTGATGCTCTCGGCAGCCGCCACCTCCGTGTCACGCCGCAGCTCGTCGGGCACGCCCCAGGCGTCGAGGCCGTCGACGTCCTCGTGCGCGGCGAGCACCGGCACGAGCTCCTTCTTCCGGCCGGTCAGGACGTTGACGACGCCAGCCGGCACGTCAGAGGTCGCGAGGACCTCGGTCAGGGTGATGGCCGGCAGGGGTCGCGGCTCGGAGGCGAGGACCACCACGGCGTTGCCGCCGACGAGCGGCGGCGCGAGCCGCGACACGAGGCCCAGCAGCGACGACGCCTCCGGCGCCACGACGCC
>JACQEG010000072.1 GCA_016200665.1 Chloroflexota bacterium
ATCGTCGAGCCGGGCGAGATCGTCGGCCTCTATACGCGCCTCGAGGCGGCCGTGGTCGTGCTCGCCTTCGAGGCCCGCGTCATGGGCGGCGAGCCGGCGACCAGCCCGGAATCGCTCGAGGTCCGGACCTTCGCGCCAGACGCGATCCCATGGGACGGCATCGCGTTCAAGACGACCTACTGGGCCATCGTCGACTGGCTCGCCCGGCGGCATCCGGAGATCCAGCCCGGCGATCCGGCGGTCCTGCGCCGCTGAGGGCAGAGCCCGCCGTCCAGCGACCGTTGCCCCTGAACGGGCCTATCCCGCGGCTCGGTCCCACATTCCTCTTACGTCGGGGGTATGAACGCGACGAGCGCGCCCCTCTGGACGGTCAAATCGCGCTGGTTCCATACGCCCGGCGTATGACATGCGCCGAATCGGGCCTGGAGGGGGGCATCAGTGCGCTCGTTCATACCTGCCACGTATGAGGTGTCGACTTCATACGCGCCACGTATGGAACTGACCGCCTGCCGGCACCGACGTCCCGCCTGCCGGCGCGGACGGCCCGCCCGCCGCCTACCTGACCATCCCGGTATTGATCCGGATGGGGTTGTGGCCGGCCCGGTCGCCGAGTGCCTGCCGTACCGAGCCGACCTTGCGGCCGATGTTGTTGTAGGCGTTGACCTCAATGATCACGGGGCCCGCGGCGAGCGACGGCGCGAGCGGCAGGCGGACCTCGAACGCCGGAGCGTAGTCGGGCCGGATGTCGTTCTTCGGATCCTCGACCGAGAGCGACCGCCACGTGAGGACCTTGCCCGCGCCATCCTGGACTGAGATGAAGACCCAGACGACGGGGCGGGCCAGGATCGTCCCGGTGATCGTCAGCCCGGTCCCATCCCGCGCGACCGCGTACGCCAGCGGATCCGGATCGCTCGATCGAATCGCGTCGAGCTGCGCCGGCAGGCTGGCTGGCCGGGAGGCCGAATCCGTCGGCCGGGAGTCCACGGCCGAGGATCCGTCGAGCGCGCGCCCGATCGTCCCGGCGCCCACCACGACCCCCAGGACCACGATCCAGCCGGCGATCAGCGCCGGCGTCCAGCCGCGCCTGGCACGTCCCCCGACGCGGATCGGAGCGAATTCGGCGCTCTCCGCGCGATCGTCAGCGGTGCCGCGATCGTCACCGCCACCGCGATCGTCCATGCCGGTCGATACGCCGTGGCCCGCGGCGCGGATGCGGGGGACGCCCGACGCTCAGCGAAGGTCGATGAAGATGTTCTTGACCTCGGTGTAGAGGTCCATCGCAGACATCCCGAGCTCCCGCCCGATGCCCGACATCTTGTAGCCGCCAAACGGCGCTTCGGTGTGCACGGACGAGTTCGAATTCACCGACAGGACGCCCGACTGGAGGCCCTTCGCGGTCCGCAGGGCCTTGCCGATGTCGCGGCTCCAGACCGAACCGCTGAGCCCGTACGGGGTTGCATTGGCGAGGCGGATGGCCTCGGCCTCGGTGTCGAACGGGATGATCGACACGACGGGCCCGAAGATCTCCTCCTTCGCGATCCGCATGTCGTTGTCGACGCCGTCGAAGACCGCGGGCATGAGGTACGCACCGCCCTTGAGGGCCTCGTCGTCCGGCTCGACGCCACCGACGACGAGATTCGCGCCCTCCTCGAGCCCGATCTCGATGTACCGCTCGACCCGCTCGCGCTGCTTGAAGCTGACGAGCGTCCCGACCTCGGTCTTGTCGTCGGCCGGATCGCCGACCTTGACCTTGCGAGTCGCATCGGCGAAGAGCTCGACGACCTTGTCGTGGGCGGACCGCTCGACGAGGATCCGCGACCGGGCGCAGCAGTCCTGGCCGCAGTTGTCGAAGACCGAGTAGGGGCTCTCGGCCGCGAACCGCTCGAGGTCGGCGTCGGCGTAGACGACGTTGGGGCTCTTGCCGCCGAGCTCCAGGCTGACCTTCTTCACGTTGTTCGAGGCCAGCCGCATGATCTCCTGGCCGGTGGTGGTCTCGCCGGTGAAGGCAACCTTGCCGACGCCCGGATGCCCGGCGAGCGCCGCGCCGGCGCTGCCGCCCGGGCCGGTCACGACGTTGAAGACGCCGGGCGGGAAGCCGGCCTCGAGGGCAAGCTCCGCGACTCGGATCGCGGTCATCGGCGAGAGGCTTGCCGGCTTGAGGATGACGGTGTTCCCGGCGGCGAGCGCCGGCCCCAGCTTCCAGCTCGCCATGAGCAGGGGGAAGTTCCACGGGACGATCAGGCCGCACACGCCGATCGGCTCGCGAAGCGTCAGGTCCAGGCCCGGCTTGCTCACCGGGATCGTCTGGCCGAAGACCTTGTTGGCGGCGCCGGCGTAGTAGTCGAAGACGAGGCTCGCCCCGATGATCTCGCCGCGGGCACTCGTGATGGGCTTGCCGGTGTTGCGGCTCTCGAGCTGGGCGAGCTCCTCGGAGTTCTTCTTGACGATGTCGGCGAGCTTCGCGAGGGTCCGGCCCCGCTTGCCGGCGGCCCAGTTCGCCCAGCCCTTGGGATCCTCGAACGCCTTCTGGGCGGCGGCGACCGCCCGATCGACGTCCTCCTTGCCACCGAGCGGCGCCGTGGCAATGGTCTTGCCATCCGCGGGATTGACGACGTCGAACGTCTGGCCATCCGCGGCGTCGACGGACTCGCCGCCGACGACCATCTTCAGGGCGCTCGATGCGAGCTTCGCGGACTGCTGGGTGGGCTGGTCGACGGCCATCGGTGGAACCTCGGCTGGGCGGCGCGACGGGGTGGGTCGAGCGCCGCGGATGATCGGCTGGACGTCGCCGGATCATACGCCGAGCATGGCCGAGCCCAAGATGGCGACGCCGTCCGGCGCCGCACGCCGCAGATCGACACGACCGATGGCACGGCCGCGGGCGGGCGCCTCGGCCCTGTGAGGCGAGATGACGGAACCGCACGATCCGGGCATGGACATCCTGCTTGATCGCGCCCTCGGAACCTCGACGGCCAACGGCACCGGCCTTGCGGCGCCATCGGGTCCCGTGCGCGTGCGACAGCACGGCGCCGACCTCATCGGCACGCCGCTCCTGAACAAGGGCACGGCCTTCCCCGACGAGGAGCGCGACGTCTTCGGCCTGCGCGGGCTGCTGCCGCATCGCGTGGCCACGATCGAAGAGCAGGTCGCCCTCGAGCTCGAGCACGTCCGTCGCAAGGGCGACGACCTCGAGCGGTACATCGGCCTGGCCGCGCTCCAGGACCGCAACGAGACCCTCTTCTACCGGCTCCTCGTCTCGAACCTGGAGGAGTTCGCGCCGATCGTCTACACGCCGACCGTCGGCCGGGCCTGCCAGGAGTTCAGCCACATCCTCCGGCGGCCCCGCGGCGTCTGGATCACCCCGGACGACATCGACCGGATGGACGACATCCTCCGGAGCGGCGGCTCGGGTGACGTCCGGCTGCTCGTCGTCACGGACAACGAGCGGATCCTCGGCCTCGGCGATCAGGGCGCCGGCGGTATGGGGATCCCGGTCGGCAAGCTTGCGCTGTACACCGCGGCGGCCGGCATCTATCCGAGCTGGACGCTGCCGGTGTCACTCGACGTCGGGACCGACCGCCAGGAGCTCCTCGACGACCCCCTGTACCTCGGCTACCGCGGCCGCCGCCTCCGCGGCGCGCCGTACGACGAGATGCTCGAGGCCTTCGTCGCGTCCGTCAGCCGGGTCTTCCCGCGGGCGCTGGTCCAGTGGGAGGACTTCAAGCAGCACAACGCCCTCCGGATCCTGTGGCGGTATCGCCATCGCCTGCCGAGCTTCAACGACGACGTCCAGGGCACGGGCGCGGTGGTCCTCGCCGGCCTGCTGGCGGCGCGCACCGGCGGCCGCCTCCGCGGCGACCGGTTCATGTTCCTGGGCGCCGGCGCCGCGGCGATCGGGATCGCGAGCCTCATCGCCCGCGAGCTCCAGATCGAGGGCGCGGGCCCAGACGAGGTTGCCCAGTCGATCGTCCTCCTCGACAGTCACGGCCTCGTCCACGAGCGCCGCGAGATCGCCGACGACCAGCGTGGGTTCGCGGTCCCGGGCGACCGCCTGGCCGCGCTCGGCCTCGACGAGGCCTCCACGTCCGATCCCGTGGCCGTCGCCGCGGCGTTCAGGCCGACGATCCTCATCGGCACGACGGCCCACGCCGGGACCTTCACCGAGGCCCTCATCCGCGAGGTGGCGAAGCACCACGCCGAGCCGATCGTCCTGCCGCTCTCGAACCCGAGCGCCAACACCGAGGCCCTGCCCGAGGACATCCTCGCCTGGACCGAGGGCCGGGCCCTCGTCGCGACCGGCAGCCCGTTCCCGCCGGTCAAGCTGCCCGATGGCACGAGCCGCTCGATCGCCCAGGCGAACAACGTGTTCATCTTCCCCGGCGTCGGGCTCGGCTCGATCGTCGCGGAGGCCCGCGAGGTCACCGACGACGCCTTCCTCATGGCGGCCCGGGAGCTGGCCGCGCTCGTCACGCCGGAGCGGCGGGCAACCGGCGCGGTCTACCCGCCGATCGACGACCTTCGCGTGGCCGCACGGTCCATCGCGATCGCGCTCGTCCGCGAGTTCCGCGACAGCGGCTACGGCCGCGCGATCCGGGACGACCAGATCGAGCCGGCGGTGGATCGCGCGATGTGGTGGCCCGACTACCTGCCCTACGAGGCACTGTGACGATGGACGACCCTTCGGTCGTCGTCACCGAGCCGCTCCCCGTCGCGCGTCGAACGCCCGAAACGCTTCGTCAGGCGCTGCGCGGGACGCGCCACGCGCTGTTCGGGATCGAGCTGACGCTCGTCGCCGCAGTGGTGTTGCTGATGTTCGGGCCATCCGGGCTGGCCGGACTCCTGGCCTTCATCATCGGCGCCGCGGGGCTGGTGTTCGTGCTCGAGGGCATGGAGGGCTGACCCGGCACTGGGTGGCCTGCCGCACAATCGCGAGACGCGGCCGCTCCCACGGCTGAGGCCCACTGTCGTGCCCGACATCAGGTGACGGAGCGACCCTCACGTGGAAGCGCCTGCCGCGACCGGCGCTTGGCGTCGAGAACGCACGTACCGTGTGGCCGGCGATCCAGCCGATGGGCCCAGTACGGTTCCGGATCGTCCTGCTGCAGCGCTCGCGAACAAGGGCCTTGACAGCACGCCGCCGGGTCATCTATAACGCGTCACGATATATCGCGTCGCGATAGATAATCTGATGGAGGCGTCCTACCATGCAGATCCGCCGACTTCTGGCCAGCGGGGCCGTGACCACCGTGTTCATCGCCTCGGTGCCGGTGGTGGCCGCCGACTCGGCCACGGTCACCCGCGGGGAATTCCAGGCCTTCGCTGCAGGTACGGGGCTCGACATCTCGGGCCGGGCGCAGATGGTCCGCACGGCGGACGGCACGACGATCGTGACGATCCACCTCGAGGGTCTCGCAGGCGAGACGACCTACGGCTCCCACGTCCACAAGCAGGCCTGCGCGGATGGCGACGCGGACGGCCACTACAAGCTGGACGCTGCCGGGCCGGCGACGCCGCCCAATGAGATCTGGCCGGGGCCGTTCACGACGACGGCCTCGGGGATCGGGAACGGCAACGTCACCGTGCCGTATACCGCAGGCCCGACCGCCATGTCGGTCGTGGTTCACGCGCCGGGCAGCGCGAAGATCGCCTGCGCGGATCTCCAGTAGCCCGTGATGGTCCCGAGCAAGCGTCCCCAGCCGCCCGACTGCGGACGCTTGCGCCACCTGGCCCTGACGGCCGCCTGAGCCTGGTCGTGGCACCGCCGCTCGCCAGCCGACGACCGGGCCTGGAGGTCCAGGCGACGTTCGTCATCGATCGCCCACGGCATGAGGTCTACGACTTCCTGGCGGACACGACGAATTTCCCGAAGGTCGATCGCTCGCTGATCGACTACTCCCCGCGGGCGCAGATGGAGCTCGGCATGGAGGGCACGATGCGCAACCGTCGCGGCGGCATGACAGCAGCGACGACGTGGCGTGTCGCGACGCTCGAGCCCGGGACTCGGATCGAGATGGAGATCCGCGGCATCGCCTATCGGATGACCGAGCTGGTGACGCTTCGGGATGCGTCGGAAGGTCACGGCACGGAGATGCAGGTCCTCGACCAGCTGTGGGGCACCTCGTTCCCCGGCCGACTGTTCGTTGCGGCTTCGCGGGGCTTCATCCGCCGGGACCTTATCGCCCGCGGCGCCGCCCTCCAGGCCGTCCTTGCACCCGCATCCCGACCCGAGCCGCCCGCGCCGACCTGACGGGCGCGCGGAGCACAGCCCGTCAGCGGGTCGGCGGACCCGAGCCGAATGCCTCGCGCATCGCGTCTCGTCGCGCCTCGGACAGGATCTCGAAGACGCGCTCGGGATCGCGCACCGCGACGATCGCCTGGCCCATCTTCATGCCCATCCACGAAGGCCCGAAGAAGCGGGCATATGGGTGGACCGTGCCGAAGGTGATCGTGCCGGTGGCGTTGCGTCCGGCCGTCAGCTCAGTCGGCGGGAGGTTCGTCAGGTCGAGCTCGGAGAGCCGGCGCCGGAACGCCCCCGACTGGATGAGCACCCGCTCGGTCGTGATCGCGTACCAGGTCCGCTGCGCCTCGCGCCGGGCGACGACGAACCGCCCGCCGACGATGTACAGCCCAATCAGCACGAACGGGATGCCCCACAGCCAGAACAGCAGCGGGGCGCCCATCGCGATGACTGAGCCTTCCCAGAAGAAGGCGAACCCGGCCCATACGATGCTGAACGGGATCAGCAGGATGGACCCGGCGAACGTGTACGCCCGGACGTCGGGTTGACCCTCCCAGAGGATCCGCTCGCCCGGTCGGAGCCGCCAGCGCGACAGGAACCCGGTGTTCACGGCTGGCCCCCGCTCGCGAGCCCTCGCTAGAAGTAGTTCACCGTGATGCCGCCGTCGACGACCATCGCGGCGCCGTTGGTCCAGCGCGACTCGTCCGAGGCCAGGTACATCGCCATGAAGACGATCTCCTCGGGCTTGCCGAAGCGGCCGGTCGGGTTGCGGGCGAGGCGGATCCGCTTGGCGTCCTCGTCCTTGACGAGCCAGTCCATGAGGAGCGGCGTCTCGACCGGGCCGGGGCAGATCGCGTTGGTCCGGACTCCCCTCGGGGCGAACTGGACGGCGAGCGACTTGGTGAGCGCGAGGACCGCGCCCTTCGACGCGGTGTAGGCATCCTGCGGATTCGAGCAGCCCATGAGCGCGACGAAGCTCGAGATGTTGATGACCGAGCCCGAGCCTTGCTCGACCATCTTTGGGATCGCGTACTTGCAGCCGAGGAACACGCCCCGGACGTTGACGGCCATCACCCGATCCCAGTCCTCGACGGAGGTGTCGATGACCGAGTGGTCGGCCTCGGGCATGATCCCGGCGTTGTTGTAGAGGACGTCGACCCGGCCGAAGGCGGCGATCGTCTCGTCGATCATCCGCTTCGCGTCGGCCTCCTTCGAAACGTCGGCCACGACGGCGATCGCCGTGCCGCCGGCGGCCGTGACCTCATCGACGACCGACTGGGCCGCCTGCGCGGTGACGTCGGCGACGACGACCTTCGCGCCTTCCGCGGCGAACATCCGGGCCGCGACACGACCCATGCCGCTGGCGCCACCGGTGATGATCGTGACCTTGTCCTGCAGCCGCATCGACGTCTCCTCGGGTGTCGTCAGGGCGGGCGCGCGCCGCGGGATCGAACGGCCGGCCGTTGAGGCGAGAGCGTAGCGACTTCGTGGCTTGCCGGACCGAGGAGTTCCGTCATCGCGCACCGTGGCGACTCCGAGGCCGCGCAGACCGGGGAGTTCTGCCATCCAGAACCGTGGCGACTCTTGGTCACGGCGCGACGACTTCACTGCCACGCGACCGAGCGTGGAACCGGCGGATCGCGCCTCTGACTGCTGTCAGCGATGCGTGCGGGTGCTCGCTGGCAGCCGATCGCGGACCACGAGTCGCCTGAGTGCTCGTTGTCAGGAATCGCCCCGACCGGGTCATCCTGGAGTGGGCACTCGCCTGGCAGGTCTTCAGCGGCACGCTCCGGCCGGGAGGCTGAGCAGCTCCTCCGCGCGTCGTCGCGGCTACTCGCCGCTCGCCCGCGCCGGGTGCGTCATCCACTGGCCGTCGCGACGCGCCACGAGGCAGATCGCCTCGGCAGTGCCGTCAAACGTGGGCGGCAGGGCCGCGAAGGTCTCGTAGATCGAGCCCGCGAGCGCGTGCCCGACATAGCCCGAGAATGCCGTGGCGCAGGCAGTGTTCGCCTCGGCGCGCACCGTGGGCACGACCGAGACGCCGGGCGGCACCGGCGGCACGGCCGGCACCTCGACCCGGCCCGATACCTCATGTCCGTGCGAGGTGTTGCAGCCGGCCTGCTCGGCTCCGCCGCCCATCAGGACGCTCTCGACCGCCAACTGGTCACCGATCGGGCGAGCGCCAGGCCCGACGTCCATCGACTGGGGGGTCCGGATGTACAGGCAGTCGCCGACCTGCAGGTCGGCCGGCAAGGCTGATCGCGCCGGCGCGACGATCTGGATCGCGGCGACGCCGAGGAACAGCGCGAGGACCGCCGCGGCGGCGGGGTGGCCCTTCAGCCAGTCGATGACCTCGATGCCGCGATCACGGAGCGAGCGCCGGCTGTAGCGCTGGCGCTCGTCTCCGATCTCGCGACTCACGCCTCCAACGATGGCACCCCGCGCCGAGCCGCGTGGCGCCCCGTCGGCGCCGGGTCAGCTTCGGGTCGGCGCCGGGTCAGCGTCCAGTCAGAACCCGGTCACGGCGAACCACCGATCGCCGTTGGCCGTGACGCCGGCGAAGAAGACGGCCGGTGCGAAGCACGGCGACGGCAGGCTGACAGTCGCGTCGACCTCGGCATCGCCGGAGGTCGAGAACGGCACTGCAGCGGTAGTCGCGGCCACGACGCCGGCGCACGTCACGATGGCCCGACCCGTGGGGATGGGGTTCACGCCGCTGGCGGCGACGACGAGGCCCTCGACCTCGACGTGCAGCCGGCCGCCCGCCGTCAGCGTCGTGCGACCCTCGTCGATGGCCCACGCGACGCCGCCTCCGGCGACGCCGAAGAGCATCGGCGCGCCCGCCGGGATGGCCGCCATCGAGGAATCGAACACCTTCCGCCCGCTCGCCGCCGCGGCCGTGGCGACCGAGGCGACGGCGAGCACGACGATGAGCCCTGCGGCAAGCGCGAATCGAACGGTTCGGAACATGGCTTCCCCCTTGGTGTCTGGATGCCGGGCCGGCTGTTGGGGGAGTACGCCGGCTATGACCGCCGCGGATCTCGCCGTGGGTATCCATCGGGGGCGCTGTCGTCGGATGTGCATCTGGCGCCCATAACGTCGGAGGACGCTCGCAGCCCTGGCCTGGTCCGGCGCCTCCGGGCTCAACGCCCGCACGGGCGAGAGCGCCAGATGCTCTCGTTGGCGGGCGAGCACCGTCAGCCCCGGGTTCCCCCGACGTTATGGGCGCGTGGCGCTCGCCGCAGGTACCAGCGCGGTGGATCTCGCCTTGAGGGTCAGCCGCGCTCGAGGTAGCGCTCGCGCTCCCAGTCGTGGACGACCGAGTCGTAGACCTGCTGCTCGACGCGAGCCGCGTTGAGGTAGTGGTCGACGACGTCCTGGCCGAAGATCTCGACGGCCGCCTTCGACTTCTCGAGCTCCCAGATCGCCTCGTACAGCGCGCGCGGCATCCGCTCGACGCCCTTGGCGACGTAGCCGTTGCCCTTGAACTCCGGCTGGAGCTTGAGCTTGTGCTCGATGCCGTAGAGGCCTGCGCCGACCATCGCCGCGTAGGTCAGGTAGGCGTTCATGTCGCCGCCCGGGAAGCGGTCCTCGACGTGGAGGCCCGGTCCGTGGCCGACGAGCCGGAAGCCGGTCGTCCGGTTGTCGCGGCCCCACACGACGTTGACGGGGGCCCACGACAGCGAGGCGTAGCGCTTGTAGCTGTTGATGAACGGGGCGATGAAGACCGCCAGCTCGCGGGACAGCTTCATCATCCCGGCGATGAACTGCTGGCCGATCTCGGACAGGCCATACGGGCCGGCCGCCGCGCCCTCCGCCGCGTGCATGAGGGGGCGAGCGCCATCCCCGGTCCAGACGCTCATGTGGAGATGGCCCGATGAGCCGGTCCAGGTGTGGTCCGGCTTGGCCATGAACGTGATGCCCCAGCCGTTGAGGTAGGCGATCTCCTTGGCGCCGTGCTTGAACAGCACGCTCCGGTCGGCCGATTCGAGGACGTGGTCGTAGCGGATGTTGACCTCGTGCTGGC
Organism: Chloroflexota bacterium; assembly: GCA_016200665.1. Classification (GTDB taxonomy): domain Bacteria; phylum Chloroflexota; class Limnocylindria; order Limnocylindrales; family CSP1-4; genus UBA5189. The sequence continues at coordinate 10,266 of JACQEG010000072.1, forward strand.
CGGCCGCCGCCTCGCCCTTGCTGAACTCGATCGGGACCCGGGCCTCCGTCATGTAGTTCCGGAGCAGGCGGTGCAGGGGCTCGGCCTTGGTCGCCTGGAGGAGGTGGTAGTCCTCGTTGTAGGTCCCGAACCGCTTCGGCACGGCGTAGCCGTTGTCGGCGATGTCCTGCCACGAGTCGCGCAGGACGTAGTACTCGAACTCGGAGCCGGCCTTGACCGTGAAGCCTGCGGCCCGGGCCTTCTCGACCTGGCGCTTGAGGATCGTCCGCGGCGAGACCGGGATCTCCTGGTGGGTCTCCTCGTCGATCGTGTCCGACAGGACGATGGCGGTCTTCTCGAGCCACGGCAGGACCCGGAGGGTGTCCCACACCGGCGCGGCGATCCAGTCGCCGTAGCCGGTCTCCCAGTTCATGAGCGCGAACCCCTCGGGCGTATTCATCTCCATGTCCGTGCCGAGGAGATACGTGCAGAAGTGAGCGCCGTGGTCGATGACGCCACCGAGGAAGGCCTGGGCCTGGACGCGCTTGCCCACGAGCCGGCCCTGCATGTCCGTGAGGGCGACGATGAGGGTGTCGATCCGGCCGTCGCGGACCATTGCCTCGAGCTCCTCGAGACGGGGGTGCTTCGCGTGGCCGTGGCTGGCGGACGGGGCCATCGAGGTGCCTCCTCGGGACGCACTGGGCGGCTGCCGCCGCACGGTGATGCGAGACGGATGGACCGGCCGGCGGGGCCGGCCGGTCCTGCTGGGAACTGGTTGGGAGCGGCGTCAGGCTCCGGCGAGCTCCTCAGCCGCGTGCTGGAACTCCTTCTCGAGCTCGGTGAGCTCGGACTCGGCTCCCATGACCCGCGGGCCCTTGAAGCGGTTGCGAGCCCACGCGAAGTAGTAGACGAGCAGGAGCACGACCGCGCCGATCATGAACGGCCACGAGATGTTGCCGCTCGTCGGGAAGCTGAACAGGATCATCAGGACGATGACCCAGAACACGGCGACCCAGGCGATCGGCTTGGACCACCGCCCGAGCGACCAAACGCGCTCCTTGAGCCAATCGGTTGTCGTGGCGCCGAGGTAGATGACGATGCCGTAGGCGGCGTACAGGAAGATCGTCGAGATCGCCGTGACAATGATGACCGCGGTGCCGGTGCCGACGTAGAACGCCGCCACGGTGAACAGCCACGAGACGACCGCGATCGCGGTGAGGGCGTTGCCCGGCGTCCGGTAGCGGTGCGAGACCTTCTTCAGCCAGCTCGACCCGGGCAGCCCGTCGTCGCGCGAGAAGGCGAAGAGCATCCGGCCGGCGGCGGCGACCGAGGACAGGCCGCAGAACGCCATCGCGACGGCGATGCCGGCCGACAGCAGGTTGCCCAGGAAGTCGCCCAGGTTGTAGACGAGGATGGAGATCACGGCGACCCCGCCGCCGAAGTAGTACTGGCTGTAGGTCGAGGCGTCGTCGAGGCTCGCCGGGAACAGCTGCGCGAGGCTCGGGGTGTGGAGCGACAGCGCCATAAGGAACACGTACCCGACGACGGCCGAGACGGCGACCGACAGGAACACGCCCCAGGCGCTGGCGACACGGGCCCCGATCGTCTCCTCGGCGACGTGGGCCGAGGCGTCGTAGCCGGTGTAGGTCCAGTTCGCCTGGAGCAGCGAGAAGAAGAACGCCAGCACGATCGGGTAGCTGATCGCCGGCCCGTACTGGAGGTTCACGACCCCGAGGTCGTTGTTCCAGGAGCCGGCCGTGTCGAGGGGCGTGACCTTGAACAGGTCGAGCCCGGAGGTGTCGGCCTTGCCCAGCAACCCCACGAGCAGGACCACGACGGCGACGATGACGATGTGCCACCAGACGCTGACCTGGTTCAGCAGGGCGACGAGGTTGATGCCGGCGATGTTCATTGCCAGCTGGACCAGGAGCAGGACGCCCATCGTGATGAGCTGGCCGTTGAGCAGGTGCGGCACCAGCTCGTAGGTGTTGAAGGTCCCGCCGAAGAGACGGTCGACGATCGTGGCGTTGATGAAGCCGGCCGCGGCGTAGTCGATGCCGGCGACGATCGCGAACTGGCCGAGGAGGTTGAACCAGGCGGTCCACCAGCCCCAGGCCTTGTTCTTCATCTTCGAGGCCCAGTAGTACAGGCCGCCCGCGGTCGGGTAGGCCGAGGCGATCTCCGACATCGACGCCGCGATGCACAGCACGAACACGGTGATGAGCGGCCAGCCGAGCGTGACGGCCGCCTTGCCGGCCCAGGCCAGGCCGTAGTCGTACAGGATGACCGCGCCGGTCAGGATGGAGATGATCGAGAAGCTGATCGCGAAGTTGCTGAACCCGCCCATCGAGCGGAACAGCTCCTGCGCGTATCCCAGCCGGTGCAGGTCGTGGACGTCCTGCTGAATGACGTCTTCGCGGGATCGACCCATCGAGCCTTCCCTCCTCAGGTCCCGTGATCCGGTTTGCGATCCGATCAGCGGGCGGAGCGGAGGGCTCCGTCGACGTCGCGACCGGACGCGTGGCCGTGCGATGGCCGGGATCATACGGCGCTCGGTCGACGAGAATCAGCATGAATTCGCGCCGCAGCGACGAATCTAGTAGAGGGTCGTCGCTCCCTCGGGGAACTCGAAGTCGAACGTCGAGGGCGGGAGCGGCGCCTCGGGCTGGTAGTGGACGACCTCGGCGATCCGGGTCGCCTCTCCGCCGATGGACTTCACGAGCCGGAGGATGACGCCATCGAGCCGGTCGACGGCGAGCTCCACGGCAAAGTCGGGCCGGTCCGCGGCCCGTTCGATCGTCCGGGGATGGAGGGACTCGACGACGATCGCCTCGCGGCCCGCGACCCGGTCCGTGCCGGTGATCGCGCAGTCGCCGGTGACGAGGACGTTCTGGCAATAGCCGGCCGGGTGGATGAAGAGCTCCGGCAACGTCTCCATCGGCAGTGGCGTGAGCGGCTCGTAGACCCGCGAGGGCCCGGGCAGGTCCTCGAGGCCGCGTGGGCGGTTGCGGATCGGCCGCTTCGTGCCCAGCCGGTGGGTGGTGGAGTACGTCCAGACCGTCTCGCCATCGGACAGCCACAGCTCGTGGCCGGTCGACGCGCCGGAGCCTGCCTCCGACGTCATGACCTTCGCATGGCGCGGGTGCCGAACGGAGACGTCCATCGTCACGACGAGCTCACCGCGAGCCCCGAACGTCCGCTCCTCGATCCGCATCCGGAGCGTGCTCCAGCGCAGCTCGGCGTCGCGCATGAACGTGAAGAGCTCGGGGAGCGTCGGCTGGCCGGCATCCAGCGCCACGACCTCGGGGCGTCGCTCGCCGTCGCGGGCGGGGACGAGCGCGGCGCGATCCCAGGGCCGGGTGGACATCGCCGGGATTGTATCGGCGGGTCGCCCGCCCGGGTGGCCTCGGGCGCGGCCGACGCCGCCGAATATGGCTCGCGACTAGACTCCGGCCCGTGGACAGTCGGGCGCCGATCAGTGGCGATTCGTTCCGCGAGGTCATGGGCCGGTTCGCGACCGGGATCAGCGTCATCACCACGATCGACGTCGACGGCCTACCGGCGGGGATCACCGTCAGCGCGATGTCGTCGGTCTCGCTCGAGCCGCCGCTCGTCATGGTCGCGCTCGCCCGGAAGCGGTTCATCACCCCGATCGTCGCTGCCAACGGCCGGTTCGCCGTGAACGTCCTGGGCCACGATCAGCAGGCCATCTCCGACTGCTTTGCCCACGCGCCGGTGAGCCCCGGTCGCGAGGAGTTCTGCGGCGCCGCCTGGCAGCCGGGCCCGACCGGCCTGCCGCTGCTCGAGGACACGCTCGCGACGATGGAGTGCACGATCGTCCAGACGTACTCGGTCGGCGACCATGAGCTGTTCATCGGGGAGGTCGACACGCTCTCGGTCGAGGGCGAGGCCGATCCGCTGCTCTACTTCCGGCGCCAGTACCTCCGGATCGACCACGGGACCCCGAGCCCGGTCGAGGGCATCAAGGGCTGACGCCCGGCGCCGTGCCGACCGTCCGGGCCAATCGCCTCGACATCGCCTACGACGTCCAGGGGGCGGGTCCCGCCCTCGTCCTCCTCCATGGCGCGACGTCCGCCGGCCGCGAGGACTTCGCCGCCCAGCTGCCGCTCATGTCGAAGGCCTTCCTCGTCCACGTCCCGGACGCTCGCGGCCACGGCCGCACGAAATGGGACGCCGCCGACGGCTTCTCCCACGACTGGCTCGTCGACGACCTCAAGGCCTTCGTGGACGAGCTCGGGCTCCAGACGTTCCACGTGCTCGGCTTCTCGATGGGCGGGATGACCGCCCTCCAGTTCGCGAGCCGCTGGCCGGAGCGGCTGCGGACGCTCGTCGTCGTCGGGATCACGACGCAGCGGGAGCCGCGGGCGAGCGTCGGGCGGCGCCTCATGGACCCGGAGGTGACCCTCGCCCGCAACCCGGCCTGGGCCGCCGAGCTGAGCCGGCGCCACGATCCCGTCCAGGGCCCCGGCGCCTGGCAGCGGCTCCTGCCCGCCATCGCCGCGGACATCGCCCGGCAGCCGCTCCTCGCGCCCGCCGAGCTCCACGGGATCGACTGCCCGGCGCTCGTGGTGGTCGGCGACCGCGACCCGTTCGTGCCGGTCGAGCAGGCCTCGGCCCTCGCCCGCCAGCTGCCCGATGGGCGGCTGTTCGTGGCCCCGGACTGCGGCCACGAGGTCATGGTCCGGCGCCCGGGCCTGTTCAACGAGGCGCTGTCCGGCTTCTATCGTTCCACCGAGCCGACGGCCCGGCGGCGGGCGGAGACGCTCGACGACGCGCTCCGCCACCCGGACCCTGAGCCCAATCCCGCCACCGACGACGCCATCGAAGGAGGATCCCGATGACGACTCTGCTCGTGCTCTATCGCCGGCCCGACGGCGGCGACGAGGCGCTCCAGACGCTCGAGGCCCGATACCGCGACGAGCACCTCCCGCTCGTGGCCCAGACACCCGGCCTCCGCGTGACCCGGATCTGGCGCGTGACGGGGGCGCTCGGTGGCGAGACCGACCTCGCGCTCGCGGCGGCGATGGACTTCGACGACCGCGCCGCGATGGACGAGGGCCTCCGCTCCGATCCGATGCGCCAGGCGGGCCGGATCCTGCGCGAGATCGCACCGGGGCTCGCGACGTTCCTCGTCGTGGAGGACGCCTCGGACCTGCTGCCGGCCTGACGAGTCCCATCGCCAAGAGGCCCCGGGGCGGCGATACTGTCCCGGACCATGACGCCCCTCGTCCGCGTCACGCTCCCAGCCCCGAGCGCATCCGGTGACCTCGACGGCGTCGCCCTGGTCGTCATCGACCGACCCGACGTCCTCAACGCCCTCGACTTCGCGCTCATCGAGGCCCTCACCGACGCCCTCGAGGTGCTCGATCGCGAGCCGGCCTGCCGGGTCATCGTCCTGACCGGTGCGGGCGACCGGGCCTTCGCCGCCGGGGCCGACATCAAGGAGCTCGCGGTCCAGTCGCCGACGAGCCTGACCGTCGACGACGACTTCCATCGCTGGGAGCGGATCAAGCGGATCCGCAAGCCGCTCATCGCGGCCGTCCGCGGGTTCGCCCTCGGCGGCGGCTGCGAGCTCGCGATGACCTGCGACATGATCGTGGCCGGCGAGGACGCCCAGTTCGGCCAGCCCGAGATCAAGCTCGGCGTGATGCCCGGGGCTGGCGGCACGCAGCGGCTGACGCGGGCGATCGGCAAGGCCAGGGCCATGGAGCTCGTCCTGACGGGACGGATGCTCGGCGCCCGGGAGGCGGAGGCCCATGGCCTCGTCACGAGCGTCGTGCCATCCGAGGCGACGGTCCCGGCCGCACTGGAGCTCGCCGCGAGGATCGCCGCGATGCCGCCGGTCGCGGTGCTCGCGGCCAAGGCCGCGGTGAACCGCGCCGAGGAGCTGCCGCTCGAGGCGGGACTCGAGTTCGAGCGCCGCTCGTTCTACCTCCTCTTCGACACCGAGGACCAGAAGGAGGGCATGGCCGCCTTCCGCGAGAAACGTTCGCCGACGTGGCGCGGTCGCTGACAGACGGGGGAGAGCGTCATGGGTTGGGACAGCGACATCGACGACGCCCCTGAGGGAGCCCTGCGGGATCAGCCGCCGGATCTCCGCTCGCCGATCGATCCGACGGCGCCGATCGGCGGGCACCACCCACCGGCGGAGATGAGCCCGATCCATGACACGCCCGAGCACGACTGGTCGGTCGCCGCGACCCTCGTGGTCCCGATGCTCCGCCCCGCGGGCAGCCACGGGACGCGGCTGTCGGAGGTCGACCAGGAGCAGTTGGCCCGCGAGGGCCTCCGGGGCCACGCCCTGCCGGTCGTCGATGACGGGCCGGTGGGCCTGACCGTCGCCTACGCGATCCGGGCCGGCGGATTCGACGTCCTCGTGAACGCCGATCACCTCCTCGAGTGGCGGATCGAGC
>JACQEG010000011.1 GCA_016200665.1 Chloroflexota bacterium
CGACAGGCGATCGGGTGGGGGAGCACGCGGGCGCGGCCGGCTTCACGATCGGCCAGCGCCAGGGCCTGGGCGTGGCCCTGGGCGAGCCGCGCTACGTCTCGCGCGTCGACCCGTCCACCAACACGATCGTGCTCGCCCGGCGCGAGGACCTCGAGACGACGACCGTCGAGCTCGAGGACGTGCGGTTCATCGCGGGCTCGGCGCCGGCCGGGGATGACGTCCCGTTCCGGTGCCAGGTGCGCGTCCGGCATCGCGGCGCGATGGTCCCGGCGGTCATCGCCCCGGCCTCGACTGGCCGCTGGATCGCCGAGACCGAGACTCCGGTCTGGGCCGCAGCCCCGGGCCAGGCGGCCGTGTTCTACGACGGGGACCGGTGCCTCGGGGGCGGGCGGATCGCGGCGGCGAGCGCGAGCGCCGTGGCGTGATCGGCCCGGCGATCGTCCTGGCCGCCGTGTTCGCCGTGCTGCACGTCGCGATCTACGTCCTGGTTCGGGGCCGGGCCGGGGCGCGGCTGCCGCTGCTGCTGGGGGCGGCCTTCCTCGGCGCCTGGGCCGGCGACGCGATCGGTGGGCGCCTCGGTGTGAATCCGATCGCCATCGGCGACTTCAACGTCCTCGCGGCGTCGCTGTTGGCCTGGGTCGGGATCGGCGTCGTCGCCGTCCTGGCGATCCTCGGTCCGACCCGCCGGACGGAGCCTGACGCGCGGTGACCCTTCGCCGAGACCGTCCGCTCCCGGCTCCGCTCGGCGCCCTCCTCCGGCCCGCGACCGAGGGCCGGCCCGCCTTCGTCGAGGGGCTCCTCATCGGCGCCATGGTCGGGGCAGCCATCGCCGGATCGACCGTGTGGCGTCGCTGGCACCAGCGGCAGGCGGCAGATGTCGTACCGTCCGACGAGCCGGCAACGGAGACCGCCGCGCCCGCCATCGACCGGCTGTGACGCCGCCCGCAGCCGTGGCCTGATCCCGGCCCGGTCTCCGCCCGATCGGGCTCGGCTACCATTGCGGCCGATGCCGACCCCCTCGCCGGAGCGCGATCCGCGCATCCCGTGGCTGCCCGCTGCCGAGATCCGGAGCCGCTTCCTCGAGTACTTCGCGGAGCGCGGCCACACGATCGTGCCGAGCAGCAGCCTCGTGCCGGCCGGTGACGCGACCCTCCTGTTCGTCAACTCCGGGATGGTCCCGTTCAAGGACGCCCTGACCGGCGCCGAGAAGCGCAGCTACACCCGGGCGGTCAACTTCCAGCGCTGCCTCCGGGTCGCCGGCAAGCACAACGACTTCGAGGAGGTCGGCCGGTCGCCGAGCCATCACACCCTCTTCGAGATGCTCGGCAACTGGAGCTTCGGCGACTACTTCAAGCGCGAGGCGATCCACTGGGCCTGGGACTTCATGACGAAGGAGCTCGGGATCCCGCCGGAGCGCCTCGCCGCGACGACGTACTCGACCGACGACGTCGCCTACGACATCTGGAAGGATGAGATCGGGCTGCCGCCCGAGCGGCTCGTGCGCTGGGGCGACTTCCCCAACGGCGACGAGAAGAACTGGTGGCGGATGGCCGACATCGGGCCGTCCGGCCCGTGCTCGGAGATCCACTTCGACCGCGGGCCCCAGTTCAGCGAGGGCGACTTCTGCGTCCCGGATCACTCCGAGGTCTGCCCGCGCTGGCTCGAGGTCTGGAACCTCGTGTTCATGGAGTTCGAGCTTCACCCCGATCGGTCGCTCACCCCGCTGCCGGCGCCGGGGATCGACACCGGGATGGGCCTCGAGCGGATCGCGAGCGTCGTCCAGCAGGTCCCGTCGAACTACGACACGGACCTGTTCTCGTCCATCCACGCCCGGATGCGGGAGCTCCTCGGCCACGATCCGGAGGCGTTCGAGGACCAGCGCTTCAGCTACCAGGTCATCGCCGACCACTCGCGGGCGATCACGTTCCTCGTGGGCGATGGGGTCCTGCCGTCGAACGAGGGCCGCGGCTACGTCTGCCGGCGGATCCTGCGGCGCGCCGTGCGCCACGGCCGCCTCCTCGGCCGGACGGAGCCGTTCCTCGCCGAGACCGCGAAGGTCGTCATCGACACGATGGCCGAGGCGTTTCCTCACCTCCGCGAGCAGGAGCCCCAGATCCTCGCGGCGATCTCGCGCGAGGAGCGCCAGTTCATCCGCACCCTCGAGGCCGGCACGGACCTGCTCGAGGAGGCGCTCATCCCGCTGACCTCGAACGACCGGACGATCGGCCAGCTCGCCGAGGCGCTGCCGGCCGACGCGCCGGTCCTCTCGGGCGAGGTCGCGTTCAAGCTCCACGACACCTACGGCTTCCCGATCGACCTCACCGTCGAGCTCGCGGCCGAGTACGGCGTCCGGGTCGACCGGCCGGGGTTCGATGTCGCCCTCGCCGAGCAGCGCGAGCGCAGCCGGTCCGGCAGGAAGGCCGAGCTTCGGGCCCACGCCGAGATGAGCTCGCTGTACCAGGGCCTGCTGGGCCGTGCCGGCGCGACCGAGTTCCTCGGCTACGTGACGACGACCGCCGAGGGGAAGGTCGTCGCGATCATCCGCGACGGCATCGAGTACGACGAGCTGACCGCCAAGGGCGACGAGGAGCTCCGGACGCCGGCCGGCGCTGCCGCCGAGATCGTCCTGGATCGGACGCCGTTCTACCCCGAGGGCGGCGGCCAGGTCGGGGATCGCGGGATCCTTCGTGGTGCCGCGGGCACGGTCATCTTCGAGGTCGAGGACAGCCAGCGGGTCGCGGGCACGCAGACCGCGGGCCTGGTCGTCCATCGCGGGACGCTCCGCGGTCACGCTCGGGTCGGCGACACGTTGACCGCCGAGGTCTTCCCGGAGCAGCGCGGCCACACGATGCGCAACCACACCGGCACGCACCTGCTTCATCGGGCGCTGCGGAACGTCGTCGGCGAGCACGCGAAGCAGGCCGGATCGCTCGTCTCGCCCGACTACCTCCGGTTCGACTTCCCATTCGATCGAGCCCTGACGACCGACGAGAAGCGGGCCATCGAGGACGAGGTCCGCCGGATCGTCCGTGAGGACCGTCCCGTGACGGTCGAGTTCCTGCCGCTGGCCGAGGCGATCGACCGGGGTGCCGACGCGCTGTTCGACGAGAAGTACGGCGAGACCGTCCGGACCGTGCGGGTCCAGGACTACAGCTTCGAGCTGTGCGGCGGGACGCACTGCCGCGCCAGCGGCCAGGTCGGGAGCTTCGTCATCACCGGCGAGCGGAGCATCGGCTCGGGCATGCGCCGGATCGAAGCCCTCACCGGAGCGGGCGCGGATGCCCATCTGCGCGGTCGCAGCGACGCCCTCGAGCGCGCGGCGAATCTCGCCGGAGCGACCAACGTCGACGCGCTGCCGGAGCGGATCGCCGCGCTCCAGGAGGAGCTCAGGGAGGCTCGCCGCAAGGCGAAGGCCGGCGGTGGCGCGGCCGGCGCCGGCGTGCCGCGGCCGGGTGACGTCAGGCAGCAGGTCGAGACGCTCGGCGGCATCTCCTTCGTCACGCTGGCGGTCCCGTTCGAGTCTTCCGACGCGATGAAGGCGTATGCCAAGGACCTCCGCGCCGCGCTCGGCGCGAACATCGTCGCGCTCGTGCTCGACGGCGACGAGCCACAGGTCTTCGTGACCGCCGACGAGGCGGCCGTCGCGAAGGGCGTCTCGGCCGGAGAGCTCGTCAAGCTTGCGGTCGGGCCGCTGGCCGGCAAGGGCGGCGGCCGGCCGGAGATGGCCCAGGGCCGCGGCACCCGCCGCGCCGGCGTGCAGGAGGCGATCGACGCGATCCGGGCCGGCGCGCGCGAGGCGCTTGCCGGACAGGCATGACCGTCCTGCGGCGGCTCTGGAGTCGCGATGGCAGCGAGGCCGCCCTGACGGCGTGCACGTCGCTCGATGTCGGGACCGAGTTCGCCAAGGCGCTCGTGTTCGACATCGGCGACGACCGCCGGGCGACCGTCCGCGGCGTGGGTCGCAAGCGCCAGGGCCTGGCCCACATGCAGTCGGGCACGGTGGCCGACATCTCGGCGGTCGTCGACAACTGCGCCGTGGCGCTCCAGGAAGCCGAGGAGATGGCCGGCTTCCGGCCCTCGCAGGTCGTCATCGGGATCGCCGGGGAGCTCGTGAAGGGCTCGACGACCGTCCACGATCAGCAGCGGGTCAAGCCCGAGCAGCCCATCACGGAGCCCGAGCTCGCGAAGCTCATCGAGGGCGTCCAGCGCGAAGCGATGCGCTCGGCGGAGCGCTCGGTCACCTGGGAGACGGGCCTACCGAGCGTCGAGGTCCGGCTCGTCCACGCCGCCGTCGTCGGGGCCTGGATCGACGGCTACGCGGTCACGAACCCGGTCGGGTTCCAGGGCCGCAACGTCCGGATCGCGATCTTCGATGCGTTCGCGCCGCTCGTCCATCTCGGCGCGCTGCAGTCGGTCGCCGCGAAGCTCGACCTCGAGCTCATCGCCGTCGTCGCGGAGCCGTACGCGGTCGCCCGGGTCCTCGACAGCGAGCAGGTCCGCCAGGGCGGGGCGCTGTTCATCGACGTCGGCGGCGGCACGACCGATGTCGCGCTGGTCCGGCAGGGCGGGATCGAGGGCACCCGGATGTTCGCCCTCGGCGGCCGGGCCTTCACGAAGTCGATCGCCGACCGCCTGGACCTGCCGTTCCCGCGCGCCGAATCGCTCAAGGTCGACTACGCCCGCGGGATTGCCGGCGATCGGACGGAGGACGTGCGCCGGATCGTGGGCGACGACGTGGCGGTCTGGGCCGCCGGGGTCGAGCTCGTCATGGAGGAGCTCGGCGGCGGCGACCAGCTGCCGGGCCGGATCCACCTCTGCGGTGGCGGCTCGCGCCTGCCGGAGATCCGCGAGGCGCTCGCGGCCGAGTCGTTCTGGCGCCACCTGCCGTTCGCCCGGCCGCCGGAGGTGACGCTCCTGTCGCCGACCCAGATCGAGACGGTCCACGACGCCACCCACCTGCTCGTCGACCAGCAGGACGTCACGCCGATGGGCCTGGCCTTTCAGGCGATCGAGCTGGGCAGTTCGACGAGCGTCCTCGACGGGTCGCTCCGGAAGGTCGTGCGGAGCATGCGACTGTGAGCGGCCCGAGCGGCGGCGGCGGGCCCGGCAACGGCGACATGCCCGGCAACGTGAGCCCCGGTCGCGACGACGCGCCGGAGGTCATCTACCTCGACGTCGACGACGAGATCACGTCTGCCGCGGCGCGCCTGCGGCGGACCGAGGCCGAGCGGATCGCGTTGGTCCTGCCGTACGGCTCGCGCCTGGCGACCTCCCGGATCAACTTCCGGCTGCTCGCCCGCGAGGCCAGCACGCGCGGCAAGCGCCTCGAGATCGTGGCCGCCGATGCCTCCGCTCGAGCGCTGGCCGGGTCGGCAGGCCTCGCCGTGCATTCGTCGGTGGCTGCCCTGGAGGGCGGCGAGCCCGGCGTCGCCAACCTTTCGCCCGACGAGGCGATCGCCCCACCGCCCACCGCGGATGGCACCGAGACCCGCATCCTGGCGATCCCGAAGGTCGCCGATCGAGTCCCGATCGTCGGTCGGCCACGGGCACCCATCCGCACTCGGACCGCGCTCATCGTCGCGGCGGTCGCCGTGGCGATCCTCGCCGTCGGCGGCGTCGGCGCCTACGTCTACCTTCCGAGCGCGACGATCGTCCTCACGCCGACGGCGGAGAAGCTCGGACCGCTGCAGCTCACCGTCCAGGCCAGGCCGGACGTCACGACGCCGGACCCGGCGACGCTCACGGTCCCGGCGAAGACCTTCGACTTCGATGTTCAGGCGTTCCAGACGTTCACGACCACGGGCGTCAAGGTCACCGAGGCGAAGGCCAGCGGCAACGTCACGTTCCAGAACTGCGACACCGGCGGCGGCGTGACCATCCCGGCCGGTGCCACCGTGTCGACCCAGGGTGGGGTCGACTTCCGGACCCTCGCCAAGGTCACGATCAAGCGAGCCGCGATCTTCCCGTTTGCGTGCAAGACCGGGAGCGTCGCCGTCGAGGCGGAGCTGGCCGGCACGGCGGGCAACGTCGCGGCCGGGGCCATCAACCAGATCCCGTCGGGCTACGACCCGGTCGTCCTGAGCGTGACGAACACCCAGCCGACGACCGGCGGCGTCCACGACGAGACGCCGCAGATCAGCCAGCAGGACATCGATGCCGCGATGACGCAGCTCACGACGGCCCTCCGGGACGACTTCGATCGGCAGGTCCGCGAGGGTACCGGCGTGCCGGCGGGCACGACGCTGTTCGACGACACGAAGGCCCTGGGCACCGCGACGCCGTCGCTCGATCCGGCGACGCTCCTCGGCCAGGCGGTGTCGCAGTTCCAGCTCGGCCTGTCGGCGACCGGCACCGTGCTCGGCGTCGATCCCTCGCCGATCAAGGCCCTCGCCGAGGCACGGCTCGCGAGCCAGGTCGGGGAGGGCTGGCAGCTGGCGACCGGCTCGACGACGATCGACGTGGGTGCGCCCAGCGTCTCGGAAAGCGTGGTCAGCTTCCCGGTGACCGTGACCGCCACCCGCAACCGGGTCGTGGATCGCGAGGCGCTCCTGGCCCAGATTCGCGGCCTGGTGCTGGCGGAGGCTCGAGGCCGATTGGACGAGTACGGCCAGGTCCAGATCACGTTGTGGCCGGACTGGGTCTCCACGATCCCGACGGATACGAGCCGCATCTCCCTGACGATCGAAGCCGCGGCGCCGGCGCCGTCGCCGACCCCATGACGCTCCTCGGGATCGACTACGGCGAGCGCCGGATCGGGCTCGCGATCGCGGAGGCTGACGGGTTCGCAGCGCGGCCGCTCGCGACGGTCGCGGCGACCGGGGACGAGGCGGCCACGCTGGCGCGAATCGCCGCGGTCGTCCGCCAGCACGAGGTCGCGGAGCTCGTCGTCGGCCTGCCGCTCGAGGCGAACGGCGATCACGGCCCGATGGCCGCGTCAGTCCGGGCGTGGGCAGGCCGCCTCGGTGCCGCGATCGGCCTGCCCGTGTCGCTCCGCGACGAGCGGCTCACGAGCAGCATCGCCGAATCGCGCCTCGGCCCGATGCCGCGCGGCCGCTCCGGTGGCCCGCCATCGCGGACCCAGCGCGAGCGGTATCGTGCGCGCGTGGATCGAGAGGCCGCCGCGATCAGCGCTACCGCTCGGACGAGCCTCGCGGCCCGCGGGTCCCGGCGTTCCTGAAGTTCATCCTGTTCAGCGGGGCGCTCGCGGTCCTCGTCCTCGTCCTGCTCATGACCGCGCTGCGGCCGCTCGTCCGCGCCGGCGTCGTGAGCTGGGCCTGGAGCAATCCGAGCTGGATCACTCGCGTCGGGTTCGTCGACCAGCTCGTCCGCGAGGACCTCGGACAGACCCTGGACGAGCGGCCCGGCACGGATGCCACCGAGTCGCTCTTCGAGGTGCTCCCGAACGACACGGTCCTGGCCATCGCCCCGCGGCTCCAGGAGCAGGGCTTCGTCGTCAACCAGCGGGCATTCGCCTACCTCGCGATCACGAGCAACCTCCAGCCGCACCTCCAGTCCGGCTCGTTCCTGCTCCGGAAGAACATGACCCCCAGCGAGGTCGTCATCGCGCTCGTCCGGGCAAAGGTGACCCTCCAGAGCGTGAACGTCACGTTCAGGGAGGGGATCCGGCTCGAGCAGATGACGGCCCTCCTGGAGACGATCGACTCGAAGGTCGATCCCAAGGCCTTCTACGAGCTCGCCAAGCACCCGACGCCGGATCTCCTCGTCTCGTACCCGTGGCTCGCCGAGGCTGGCATGCCCGAGGGCGCAAGCCTCGAGGGCTTCCTCTATCCGGCGACGTACACGCTCATCACGTCGGTCAGCGGCAGCGGCGACTTCCACGTCACGACCGCCGAGGATCTCATCCGGATGGAGCTCGACAAGTTCTACGCCGCGATCGGGCCCCAGCGGATGGCCGTGCCGGCGGCCCGCAAGATGACCTTCTTCCAGATCGTGACGCTCGCCTCGATCGTCCAGCACGAGACGGCGCAGCCGACCGAGAAGGCGCTCGTCGCCGGTGTCTACCAGAACCGCCTCGACCGGCTCAACGGCTTCGTTCCGATCATGGGCTCGGAGCCGACGGTCATCTGGGCGGTCGATTCGGCCGCGCTCGACAAGCTCCCGATCGAGCAGTGGAAGGACTACTTCTTCTGGGAGGCGATCAAGACGAAGATCGCCGACCTCAAGGTCCCGGCGGCCTACCAGAAATACCAGTCCTACCAGAGCGTCGGGCTCATCCCCGGCCCGATCTCGACGCCCACCGAGATCGACATCGACGCCGCGCTCGCGCCGGACCAGAAGGACGGCTACCTGTACTTCCTGGCGCTGCCCAACAAGGGCACCAACGTCTTCGCCCACACGCTCGCCGAGCAGAACGCCAACATCAAGAAGTATTACCCGAACGGATTCTGACGATGCCGACCGCCACGCCTGCGCTCCCGATCATCGGCCCCGACCACTGGCCGAGCCCGGCCGACTTCGCCGCGCCGCCGACGGCCGCGGACCACGCCCGGTGGGCGGAGGCCGATCGGGCCGCGCGACCGCAGCGCCTCGCCCGCCTCCGCGAGCGCATGGCCGCGGCCGGCGTCGACGGCTACTTCGGCCTGCGCTGGGAGCACATGCGCTACCTCACCGGCCTGCCGTTCGACGAGTCCGAGGTCACCGGGGCAGGGGACTCCGGCAAGTTCCTCGTCACGCTCGACGAGGTCTACGTCCTGGCGGACAGCCGCTACACGATCGCGGTCCGCCGCGACGCCCCCGAGGCGAAGGTCTTCGAGTGCTACAACGCCCTGGCCGACCGCTGGCCGGAGCTCATGGCGACCGCCGGCGTCAACCGCTGCGCGATCGAGGCGATGACGATCCCGCACCTCGTCTGGGAGGGCCTCGCGGCGGCCGCGCCGGACGTCGAGCTCGTCCCGATCGAGGGCTGGGTCGAGGATGGCCGGCAGCACAAGGAGCCGTCCGAGCTGGAGCGGGTCGCGGCCGCGTGTGCCGTCGCCGACCGGGCCCTCGCCTCGCTCCTGCCCTCGATCCGACCCGGCGTCACCGAGCGCGAGCTGGCGCTGGACCTCGAGTGGCGGATCCGGACCGCCGGTGGCGACCGCCTGGCGTTCGACGTCGCCTGCCTCGCCGGGCCAGAGGCCGCCCTGCCGCACGGCCAGCCCGGCGACCGGCCGGTCAAGCGCGGTGCCGTGCTCCTCTTCGACTATGGGGCCCAGGTCGGCGGCTACCGCAGCGACATGACGCGAACCCTGTTCGTCGGCGAGCCGACGGCGCGGGACCTCGGGGTCTACGGGCTCGTCCACGCCTCGCAGGAGATCGTCTTCGACCGCCTCAACGAGGCCATCCCGCTCGCCCAGCGGGGCACGCCCCTGCCGGTCGGGCGGGAGCTCGACGCCCTTGCCCGCTCGGTCATCGACGCCGACGGCCGCTGGCCCGCCTACGGCCACGGCCTCGGGCACGGCATCGGGCTCGCGGTCCACGAGCTGCCCGGCCTCGGCCGCCGCTCGCCGGCGGACCCGCTGCCGCGCCGCACCGTCTTCTCAGTGGAGCCCGGGATCTACCTCGAAGGCGAGACCGGCGTCCGGATCGAGGACCTCGTCGCGATCGACGTCGACGCCGGCCGGATGGACCTGCTGACGCGCTTCCCGCGGGACGTGGTCGTCGTCGGGCTCTGACCGCCCACCGGCTCTGACCGCCTCTCCTCCGGTTGCGGGGCCGCCCGCCGGCTCTGACCGCCTCTCCGCCGGCTCTGACCGCCTCTCCGCCGGCTGCGGACCACCCGCCGGCTCTGACCACCCGCCGGCTCTGACCGCCTCTCCGCCGGCTGCGGACCACCCGCCGGCTCTGACCACCCGCCGGCTCTGACCGCCTCTCCGCCGGTTCGGAGCGCCCCTCTGCGCTTCGAGTCGTTTCTCGTCAGATGTCGCTCTGGCCGACATGGCGACGCCGATTTGGCACCAGATGTCGCCGCGGCCACACATCTGACACGCAGGCGGGGGTTTCCGCGGATGTCGTGTCGCCGGGGGCGACATTTGACGGAAACCCGGGGTTTCGCGCCCGGCACACACCCGCGCCCGGCACACGCCTCCTCCCGCCTCGCCTCCGGCACACCGGACGTGCCCACCCGGCGTCGAGCCTGGGTGCCAATGGACTGGCAGTCCAGTTGCGGCAGCACGTTGGTGCAGAGCTGGACTCGCAGTCGACTTCACGACACATTTCGGCCCTGGCAGCCTCCGAGGCGGGCCATCGAGCGTCCATTTCGGGACTCGTGGTCGACTCCTGACACAGCCCGCGACTGCAGCTCGACT
>JACQEG010000067.1 GCA_016200665.1 Chloroflexota bacterium
ACCCGCCGCGGGCGGCGCGCGCGAACTCGAGCTTCGAGCCCTCCGGATCGCGCACGCCCGGCAGCCCGCGAACCACGGTCGCGAGGTCGGTGAGGGCCTCCCGGTCGCCGCCGAGCAGCTCCAGCTCCACCTCGAGGCGGCGGGCCGACACGCGGTCGCCGGCGAGGCCCGCGAGGGCATCGAGGCTCACCTCGACGACGGTGGTGTCGCGCCGGAAGACGCGAACGAGGCGCCGTTGCCGGAGCGCCGCGATCTCCACCAGCTGGCCGGCGCCGGTGAGCGCGAGGAGCCGATCCCGCGCTGCGGACGCGGGCCAGCGCGACGGGTCGCGACTCCGGGTCGCAGGGCCGTTGAGCTCGAGTCGCTCGCTCAGGCCGGCGGCGTACGTGCCGCGGCGCTTGACGGTCAGCTCGATGGCGCCGCGGCCGCGGCGGAGCCGGGCCCGGTAGCCGGCCGCCTCGAGCCGGCCGCCGCCGACCGCGGTGTCGAGGTAGCGGTCAGTGACCGCCTTCCACTGCGCCGGGCCGACCGGCTCGAAGCCCACGAGCCCGCCCCGCTCGAGCTCCGGCGCCGGCGAGCGAAGGATGGCGCGGAGCGGCCGCGGATCGGCTACGCCGAACTTGAACTCGACCTCGACCGGCTCACCCTCGGTCGGCTCGCCCTTCGCGGAACGTGCGTCGTCGGCCGCCGCGGGCGGCAGCGGGTCAGGCTTCGGCGACGTAGCGACGCTCGCCGGTGGCCGGATCCGCGAGGACGCGCATCCGGTGGCCGGTCGTCGGATCGACGAACACCTCCGAGGTCGGCTGGAAGCGCGGCTCCAGCGGCGCACCGGACGCCTCGCCCCCGCCCGGACCGGGCGGAGCATTGCTGCGCTCGGCGGTGGACGACCGGTAGCGCTGGCGCTCGAGCGCGACGGCCAGCACGAGGACCCCGCCCCCGAACACGTAGAACAGGCCGGCGGCCCCGATCTCCGGCACCGTGATCGTGGCGATCCCGGCCAGCATGACCAGGATGCCGATCAGCACGATCCCGACTCGAACGACCATGGCCATCGCGCTACTCGTGGGCCTGGGGCGCGGACTCGTCCGGCACGACGACGACGGCCGTGCCGTAGGCCACGATCTCGGTCATCGTCTGGGCCATCTCGCTGCTGTCGAACCGCATCGAGATGACCGCGTTGCCGCCCATGAGGGTCGCGTTCTGGACCATCCGGTCGATCGCCTGGCGGCGGGTGTCCTCGAGGAGCTGGGTGTACTCGTGGATCTCGCCACCGACGAGCGAGCGAAGGCCGGCGACGACGTTGCCGGCGAGGCCCCGGCTCCGGACGACGAGGCCGAACGTCTGGCCCTTCGTCTCGGTGACCCGATGGCCGGCGATGAACGGCGCGGTTGAGACGATCACGATCGAACCTCCCTGGACGCGGTGCAGGTCGCGCAGCCGCAGCGATCGCGCAGCAGGCTGAACGGATAGAACCCGGAGTGATGGCCATCACCCCAGCTCGGGGCGATGGCATATGAGCCGACGAGGTGGACGTCGACGAGTCGCGTCTGGTCGGCGGTGAGCGTCGGGGCGGTGTCGAGCCAGCCCGGCAGCCCGGCCTCGCCGCGGCAGTAGGCGCACGGGCACAGCCAGCGCAGCTCGAGGGCGGCGTACGTCGTGCGGTGGCCGTCCTGCCACTCGATCTCGAGCAGGCCGGCGGCCCGATCGGCGTGGATCCGGGCCGGCGTCGTCGCGCTCGGGTCGGCCGACCCGGCGTTGGCATGCAGCGTCACGCCCTCGATTGTGCGCCTTCGCTGCCGGGTCGCCGCCTGGAGGCCGTGGTGGGACGATCGGCGAGCGGACGGCGGCAATGGGCCCGTCTATCCTCCGCCCGGATGTCGCTCGTCGTCGAGGGCCTGGTCAAGCGGTTCGGGCGCGTCGTCGCGCTCGATGGCCTCGAGCTGGAGGCGCCGCGGGGCCACGTCATGGGCTTCCTGGGCTCCAACGGGGCCGGCAAGACGACGACGATGCGCATCGCCCTCGGGGTCCTCCGCGCCGACGCCGGCACCGTGCAGTGGAACGGCACCGACCACCGGGCCCTGCCGCGGCGGACATGGGGCTACCTGCCGGAGGAGCGCGGCCTCTACCCGAAGATGACGGTCCGCGACCAGCTGGTCTTCTTCGCCGGGCTCCAGGGCGTGCCCGCCGACGTTGCCGACCGCCGTGTTCGGGAGTGGCTGACGCGATTCCACGTGCCGGAGTTCGGCGGGCGTCGTGCCGAAGAGCTGTCCAAGGGCAACCAGCAGAAGGTCCAGTTCCTCGCCGCCGTCCTCCACGAGCCCGAGGTCCTGCTGCTCGACGAGCCCTTCACGGGCCTCGACCCGGTGAACATCGTCCTGCTGCGCGAGGCGATCCTGGAGCTCCGCGATCAGGGTCGGACAGTGATCCTGTCGACCCACCAGATGGAGACGGTCGAGGCGATGTGCGAATCGGTCGCCATCGTCGATCGAGGTCGCACGGTCGTGACCGGTAGCCTCCGTGACGTCAAGCGATCGACCGGCCGGCGAATGGTCCTCATCTCGGTCGAGGGCGACCATCGCCTGCCGTGGCTCGCCGGCGTGGCGGGCGTCCGGGTCATCCGGCCCGGGATCGAACGGTCCGAGATCGAGCTCGACTCGGGCGTCGCTCCGGACGGGATCCTCGCGGCGGCGGTGGCGGCGGGCGCCCGCGTAACCCACTTCGAGCTGGCCGAGCCGTCGCTCGAGCAGGTCTTCATCGACCGCGTCGGCCATCCGGCCGACGTCGAGGTGGCCCCTGTCGTGCTGCCGGCCGAGGCGGAGGCCGTCGCGTGAGCGGGCAGCCGCCCATGGTCGGGCAGCCGCACACGGTCGGCGAGCCGCCCATCGTCGGGCAGCGAGGCAGCCCGGCCAACACCTGGCTGGTCGCCAGGCGCGAGTTCGTCGAGCGTGTCCGGAGCCGGCTCTTCGGCGTCTCGACGCTGCTCCTCGCGACGCTCGCCGTCGCGGTCGCGCTCACGCCGCTGCTGGTCCGGGCGATGGACCGCGGTACGACCTCGACGATCGCCATCGTGACGACCGACGACGGGCTCGCCAGCCGGACGATCTCGATCCTCGGCGGCATCCTGAACGCCACCTCCGGGGACACGAGCCGGCCGCCGGCGTACGCCTTCGTGCGCGCCGGCGAGTCGCCGACGATCGGCGACGACGTCGCAGGCGGACGCTACGACGCAGCGCTCGAGGCCCGTCGCGACGCCACCGGCCGGCTCGGCTTCACGTTCCTGACCGGCCCCTCGATCGGGGCCGACCGGGCACAGCTCGTCGGCGTCGGCACGCTGACCGTCGCGATCCTCGACTGGACCGAGCAGAACAACCACGGCGCGACCCAGCCGTTCCTCATGCCCACGCTCGACCTCGTCGCCGCCGCGGGCCCGCAGGCCGCCGGGCAGCCGTTCGGCGCGGCGGAGTTCGCGAGCCGCCGCGTGGTCGGCGTCGTGTTCGTGGTCCTGATCTTCATCACCCTCGTCATCTATGGGATGTGGGTCGCGGCCGGCGTGGTGGCCGAGAAGTCGAGCCGGGTCATGGAGCTGCTCATCAGCGCGGCCTCGCCGGCCCAGCTCGTCATCGGCAAGGTCGTGGGCATCGGCCTCGCCGGGCTCGTGCAGTACGTCGGCATCGTCGTGCCGGCGTTCGTCACGCTCCTGCTCGAGGACCGGATCGCCGGCGCCGTGCTCGGCACGACGGGATCGCTCGGGGTGAACCTCGAGGTCGTCACGCCGGGCCTGCTGGCGGCCTACGGCGGGTTCTGGATCCTCGGGTTCGTCCTGTACTCGCTCATCTACGCGGCCGCCGGCTCCCTCGTCAGCCGGGCCGAGGACCTCCAGGTGCTCGCCCTGCCGCTCAGCCTCGTGGCGATCGCCGGGTACCTCATCGCCGTGACGGCCCTGTCGGGCGGCCTCTCGACGTTCGTCCGGGTCGCCTCGCTCGTGCCGTTCTGGAGCCCCTTCATCATGCTGACCCGCATGACCGTCGGCCGGACCGAGCCCTGGGAGGTCGCCGCGGCCTTCTCGTTCCTCGTCGCGGCCATCCTCGTCGTCGGGGTGATCGCGGTCCGGGTCTACTCGGCCGGCGTGCTGCTGTACGGCCAGCGGCCCGGGCTCCGGGCGATCGTCGGCGCGGTGGTCCACCCGCCGGTCTGATCAGCCCTCGCCGGAGGCGGGGTTCAGCTCGTCGCCGAGACCGGGATCAGCCCGCGGCCGGCTCGTCCTCCAGGCCCAGCGGCAGCCGGGCGATGAGCGCCAGGACGGGCGCCTCGCCGCTGCCGGAGCCCGCTCCGCGACCCGCGGTGGCCAGCGAGTCGGATTCGGGAGAGGCGGCCACGAGGTCGGCCTGGGTGCGGAGCCCCGGCGTCACGGCGATCGAGCGCCACAGCCGGCTCCGGACGCCGGGCAGGTACGGGCTGGATCGCTGGCGCGCCCGAATCCCGGCGAGGCCCTGGGCCGCGACGGCGGCGAAGAGCGCCCGGCCCTCGTCTGCGATCGCGGGCACGGCAACCAGCTCGTCGCCCGGTCGCAGGACCCGCCGCAGCAGCGCGCGGCGCTTCTCGAGCGGGAGCCTGAGCTGGGGGCTGCCGTCGAGGTCGAGGAGGTCGAAGGCGAGATAGGCGAGGGGCCGGCCGGCCTCGCCGGCGAGCCGCCGCTCGAGCTCGGCGCCATCGAGGCGGCCCTCGGCGTCGACGACGACCAGCTCGCCGTCGAGCACCGCCGAGCGGGCGGCGACTCGTGCCGCGAGGCCCGCAAGATCGATCGGCGTCGGCTGGATCGCTTCGCCGGACTCGGTCATGAAGGTCACGTTGCCCATGCCCTGGGCCTCGGCGGGACCGATGAAGGCGAGCGCCCGCAC
>JACQEG010000068.1 GCA_016200665.1 Chloroflexota bacterium
ATCGGTGTCATGGACTTCGCGGGCGACACGGCCTACTGGACCGGCTCGGTCGGCGACTGGGCCGCGGTGGCCTTCGATCCCGGCACGCAGTTCGTCGTCACCCTCGAGGCCGACGGCGGCATGCCGCCGTCCAGCCCGACGACGCCGGCCGTCCTCGTGGCAGACCTCGGGACGTAGCTGCACGATGGTTCTTCGGGCCCTCGATGGCCCGGAACCGGTCAGATGTCGGAATTGGCGACAGGGCATCCTCCAAACCCCACGTCCGGCGCTCAGACGTCGGCCTCCACCGACACCTGACACGGAATCGGCGTGGCCGAGTCGCCCACGGCGACAGTTGACAGGATCTCGTGGGACACGGCGGGAGGCACGGAGCGACCACGCGGAGGCTCCGGGCGCTGACCGGTCTCGAGCCGGCGCGCCGGCTACCGGCCTCGGCGCGGGTTGGGCCGGCGGCGCGGGGCCGCAGCTGCCTCCGCGGCGGCCCGGGCGGCCCCGGTGTCCGGCGGTGGCGGGATCGCCGGCAGCTCCGTCTGCGCGACGAGGCCGGATCGGATGATCCGGTCCATCTCCGCGAGGATCGCCGGATCGGTCTCCGGCGGCTGGTAGGTCGCGAGGCGCCGATCCACCTCGGCGGCGGCCCGGCGGGCCGCGTCGAGCGCCCCGGCCTTCGTCCAGTTCTCGCGGTTGTCGCGGTCCCAGACTCGCGAGGGCAGGTACAGCTCCCCGGGCCAGTGGCGGGTCGTATGGTCGGCCATGATCAGGTGCGCCTGGCCCAGCACCTCGTCGACGAGCGCCCGCGTCGGGAGGTCGTCGAGTGGCCGGACCTCGCGGACGAAGCGCAGCGCCTGGCCGCAGAGCTCGTCGTCGAGCAGCAGCTTCGGCAGGCTGAACACGAGCAGGAAGTCGAGCAGGCCCGGGCCGGACACGGAGTTCACGCCGGCGAGCGCCGCCAGGAGGGCCGACCCGAACGTCTCGGCGCCCGCCTGCGCGTCGACCTCCTTCGCATCGGACAGGGCCATGTACGCCTGGGTCGGCAGCCCGAGCGACTTCGCGACCTCCACGTACGCGACGTTCAGCTGCTGGGCCTCGATCGCGGCCATCGGCGAGCTCGCGATCTTCATGTGGAAGGTGGCCGGCGCGCCGCCGAACAGCACCGGGGCGCCGGGTCGGACGAGCTGGGCCATCGTGATTCCGGCGAGCACGTCGACGGTGTGGAAGACCGTCGCGCCGACGATCGTCACCGGGGCGATGAGGCCCATCAGGGTCACCGGGACGATCTCGACCGGGATCCCCGCTTCGACGCAGTCGATGAGGTTCTGGCAGGAGTCCTCGCTGTACCGGAAGTTCCCGGCCGCGGTGATCGTGAAGATCGACATCGGGCTGGCCCGGAGGTCGGCGAGATCGTGCCGGAAGAGGGCCATGAGCTCGACCATCCGCCCGACGCCGTGCTCGGTGAACGCGCCCGACACGATCGGCCGCTTCGTGTTCTGGAGGGCCAGATGGAGGCGCCAGGCGTCGGAGACCTGGGGCTCGATGTCGGCATTCGTCGAGAACGCGGTCGCGAGGTAGGCGATGTGCTCGAGCCCGTCGCCGAGGCGGATGTACTCCACGAAGTCGGCGGTCGTGGCGAGCCGGACCTCGCCGGTCCGGTGGTCGAGGACCTTCAGGCCGCTCGACCCGGGCACGAAGTGGACGCGATCGCCGCCGAGGTCGGCGTGCGGCAGCCCGTCGCGGTCGAACAGCACGAATGACGACGGCGCGGACACGATCGCCCGCTCGACGACCTCACGCGGGAACTGGACCCGCCCCGTGGCGTCGCTCGGAAGGCCGTGCTCCAGGAGCCGCCGCCGAAGCTCCCGGCCGCGGATCTCCATCCCGACATCGGCGAGGAGACCCAGGGCCTCGTCGACGATCGCCCCGATCAGCGACGGCTCGAGGACCGCCAGGCGGGGACGCATCGGCGTCGGGGGCCCGGATTCAGTCGAGGACGACGCGCTCGTGCCACTTGGGCACGTGGACGGTGAATCCGAGCGCGGCGACCTTCGGCTCGAGGGCGGCCTGGGCCTCGGGATCGCCGTGGACGAGGAAGACGGTCCGCGGAAAGCCGTCGCTGCCGGGTTGCCTGCCGGCCGCGAAGGACCCGAGCCAATCGAGCAGCTGGGGTTCGTCGGCGTGCGACGAGAAGCCGCTGATCGACCGAACCTTGCACCTGACCTGGCGGGCCTGGCCATCGAGCATGACCGTCGTCGCGCCGGCCTGGAGGTGGGCGCCGAGGGTGCCCTTGCCCTGGTAGCCAACGAACAGGATCGTCGCATCAGGGTCATCGATGAGGAACCGCAGGTGGCCGACGACGCGGCCGCCGGTCAGCATCCCGTTGGAGGCGACGATCAGGTACGGTCGCGCCGCCCGCTCGATCGCCTGCGAATCGCGGACGTCGTTGGTCACGTGCTGGGTCGGGTAGTCGAGCGGCGTCGCACCGCTGTCGAACAGCCGGCGCGTCTCGGCGTCGTAGACCTCCGGGTGGGACTTGTAGATCGCGGTGGCCTTGCTGGCCATCGGCGAGTCGAGGTAGAGCGGCAGCTGCGGGATGCGGCCCTCCTCCAGCAGCCGGTCGAGCTGCCACACGACCTCCTGGGTCCGCCCGATCGCGAACGACGGCACGAGGAG
This sequence comes from Chloroflexota bacterium, assembly GCA_016200665.1. Lineage (GTDB taxonomy): Bacteria > Chloroflexota > Limnocylindria > Limnocylindrales > CSP1-4 > UBA5189. The sequence goes on from JACQEG010000068.1 coordinate 2,668, forward strand.
CACGCCGTTCGCCTGCTGGACCAGGTGCACCGTCTCGGCGAGAATCCGGACCGCCTCGTCCTGGGGATCGTGCTCGCGGCCGCCGTAGGTCGACTCGCAGACGACGTAGTCCGCCGTGGTCTCGCGGGTCGGGTCGCGCAGGATCGGCGCGTCGCGGCGGCCGAGGTCGCCCGAGAACACGAAGTGCTGCTCTGGCCCGCCCTCCGCGTCCTGGACCGTGAGCCGGATGATCGCCGAGCCGAGGATGTGACCGGCATCGTCGAACGTCGCCGTGATCCCCGGCGCCACCTCGATCGACCGGCCGTACCGGACGGGCCGGAAGTGCGGCAGCGCCGCGGCGGCGTCGTCCTCGGTGTAGAGCGGTGCATCGAGATCGACCGTGAGCGGCGGAGGCGCGGGCCGCATCGCCGCCTCCGGGTCCGGCATGGCCGCAGCGCCGGACGGGTGGGGCTCGATGCTCGTCGCGACGTGCTCGCCGGTGGCCGCCGAGCCGGGCGCGGGCGCGACGAGGGTCACCATGTGGGGCAGGTCGTCGCCGGTGTGGGCCAGCTCGATCGCGGCCTCGTAGTCGTGCTCCTCGCGGGCGTCGTCGGCCGCCACCTTGTCAGGGTGGCGGCGCTCCCAGCGGGCCTCGCGCTTTGCGAACTCCTCGTGGAGCCGGCCGGAATCGAGCAGGACGAGGCCCGCCAGCTCGATCGTCGGCATCGTGGCGTAGATCGGACCCGGGTAGCCCTGCTTCACGAGCAGCGGCAGCGCGCCGCAGTGGTCGAGGTGGGCGTGGGTCAGGACGACCGCGTCGAGGGTCTTCGGGTCGTACGGCGGCGGGACACGGTTCCGGATCGACTCGTTCGGCAGGCCCTGGAAGAGGCCGCAGTCGATGAGGATCCGGGCCCGGCTCGTCTCGAGGAGGTACTGCGAGCCGGTGACGGTGGCCGCGCCACCGAGGAAGGACAGGTTCGGCACGGGGACCGCCTCTGCTGGCTAGGGCGTGAACGTGAAGGACTGGACGACCAGGTGGACCGACCGGTCGTCGGACGGCACGTGCGGCGTCACGCGACGTTCAGCCTGACGAGCGTGTCGATGGCGACCGCCGCGAAGAGGAGCGTCAGGTACGTGATCGACCAGCGATACAGCCGCACCGCCTGGGCCGTGGACTCCTCCGGCGCGATCCCCTGGCGCCACAGGACCCAGGCCCGCCACAGGAACATCGCCCCGAGGATGACCGCAGCGGCGACATAGACCGGTCCCATTCGGGCGACGACCGCGAAGACGAGCGTCAGGGCCACGAGCAGGATCGTGTAGAGCCCGATCTGGCGGCTCGTCTCGGCGATGCCCCGGACGACCGGGAGCATCGGCACGCCCGCCGCGGCGTAGTCCCGCCGGATCCGGAGGGCGAGGGCCCAGAAGTGCGGCGGCGTCCAGTAGAAGACGATGAGGAACAGGAGCACCGCCGGCACGCCGATGTTGCCCGTGACGGCCGCCCAGCCGATGACCGGCGGCAGCGCGCCGGCTGCGCCGCCGATGACGATGTTCTGGGGCGTCGTGCGCTTCAAGAGCATCGTGTAGACGACGACGTAGAACCCGATCGCGAGCAGCGTCAGGAGTGCCGCGACGAGGTTGACCGCCCACGCCATGAGCCCGACCGAGACCGCCCCGAGGACGATCCCGAAGGCCACCGCATTCTCGGGCGACACCTGCGACGCCGGCAGCGGCCGGCGTCGGGTCCGGTTCATGAGGACGTCGATGTCGCGCTCGAGGTACTGGTTGATCGCGTTCGCCGAGCCGGCGGCGAGCGTCCCGCAGACGAGCGTCCAGACGGTCAGGCGCAGCCAGTCCAGGACCGGCAGGCCGGGGACCTCACGTGTCGCGAGGACCATCGCCGGGACGGTCGTCACCAGGAGCAGCTCGATGATCCGGGGCTTCGTCAGCGCGATGTAGGCCCGGATCGTGTCGCCGGTGCTCGCCCGCGGCTGGCCCTCGGCGGAGCCCGCGCCGGCATCTCTGCCGCCTCCGGGCCCGCCGGTTGCGCCGGCCAGGCCGGCCGGGATCGAGACCGTCCGGGCCTCGTAGTAGGCCGCGATGCCGAGCGCCGCCGCGAGGGCCCAGACGGCCGCCCCCAGGGCGACGTGGAGCGTCAGGGTCCACGGGGCGAGCGTCGTCAGGACCTGGAGCCCGCCGACGAGCGCCTGCAGCAGGTAGGCGAGCACGATGATCCCGGCGAGTCGAACGAGCCGCGGGTGGACGCGCTCCATCCGCCGGGCGGCGAACCAGACGCCGGCGAGGATGACGAGCACGAGCGCGGCCACGTAGCGATGCAGCTCGTGGGCCGCGTACATCGCCGCGACGCCCGGGTCGGCCGGGATTGCCGGCAGGAGCGTGCCGTTCATGAGCGGCCAGTCCGGGAACACGAGAGCCGCGTCGTTGGCCGTGACGTTCGAGCCGAAGAGCAGCACGACGAACGTCGCGGCCGCCCCGAAGGCGGCGATCAGCGTGAACCGCTGGCTGCCGGAGGGCCCGGTGATCCTGGCGGGGTAGGCCGCCCGGACGAGCAGGTAGACCAGCAACCCGACGAGCGCCATCGCTGCGGCGAGGTGGGCGGTGACCGAGGGTCCGCTGTTGCCCAGCCGAACCGTCTCCTGGCCGAGCCACGCCTGGAACCCGACGAGCACGACCGAGCCCAGGGCCGGCCACAGGATCGAGGGGCTGCGGCGGAAGTCCGCGACGGCGATGCATGCGAGCGCGAGCGCCTCGAAGCCGATGATCGCCGCGACCGTCCGATGGATCCATTCCAGCCACACGTGGTAGTCGGACGACAGCGACGGCAGGAACTGGCCCTCGAAACAGCCGGGCCAGTGCGGGCACGCCACGCCGGACTGCGTGACGCGCACGATCACGCCGAGCGTGACCAGCAGGAACACGGTCGCGACGGTGGCGGCAGCCAGCCGCTGGAAGCGCGTCAAGAAGCCTCCGGGGGTGCGCAGGGCGGTGCGACCGCGAATTCTACCCGCTGCGCCCGTCGCCGCTACGCTTGGCGCATGCGTCGCTCCCCCATCGCTGCCCTCCTCGCCGCGGCATGTGTCGCGCTGGCCGCGTGCTCGGGCCCCGCCGCACCCAGCGCGACCGCGCCCGTGGCCTCCGGGACGGCCTGCGGCACGGCGCCTGCGCCGGCGGACCTGTCGGCCTGGGGCGGGACGACGACCTCGAAGTCGGTCATCCCGGTCCTGATCGCCAACCCCGGCGAGCTCATCTGCGGCGCGAACCGCGTCCTGTTCTCGTTCATCGACGACAGCAACCGACCGATCGGCTCACCGGATCGGAGCGCCTCGGTCACGATCTACGACCTCGGGCGCGACCCGGGCAAGGCGATCCAGTCGGCCGACGCCACGTTCGTCTGGGCGATCGAGAACGACCGCGGGATCTACGTCGCGAACCTCACGTTCCCCGAGGCCGGCACGTACGGGCTCGAGCTCAAGACCCAGCTCGGCTCGGCGACACCAGACAAGATGCGGCTGACGTTCGACGTCCAGCCCTCGAGCGGGGTCGTCAAGGTCGGCGACAAGGCGCCAGCCACGAAGACCCCGACCCTCGCCGACGCCGGCGGCGACGCCACGAAGATCTCGACGGACCCGAGCCCCGATCCGGCGCTGTACCAGACCTCGGTCGACCAGGACCTGGCGGCCCACAAGCCGTTCGTCGTCGTGTTCGCGACCCCGAAGTTCTGCACGACCGCGCAGTGCGGGCCGACCCTCGATCGGATCAAGCCGTTCGTGGCGCGCTACCCGGGCGTGGCGTTCATCCACGTCGAGCCGTACAAGCTCAAGCTCGAGCATGGCACGCTCCAGGCCGATCTCGATTCCGCCAGCCAGCTGCAGCAGACCAACGTCACCGCCGCCTGGGGCCTGCTCTCGGAGCCGTGGGTCTTCGTGGTCGACAAGGACGGCATCGTCCGCGCGTCCTTCGAGCTCATCTTCTCGGACGCCGAGCTGACGGCCGCACTCGACGCCGTCAAATAGCGGTCAGGACGCAGCCGGGCTCGCCGCGGGGCGGAGGCGCGTTGGTGGCGCGCTGGCCTCGGCGTTCCATGAGCGCCTGGCGCTCGTAACGTCGGAGGAAGGCCGACCCGTGCGGCCCCCCGCACGATTCCGAGCCGGTTCAGCCTTCAGCGTGAGCGTCCAGCGCTCATTTGAGGAGTGAACGACGCCCTCGGGCGTGTTCTCCGACGTTATGGGCATCTGCTGCACATCGCGGGCCAGGGATGCCCATCGGAGGCCGGTCGCGCGGCGCGGCACGGGCCAGGCCGGTCGCGCGGGCCGGGCCGTCAGGTCGCGGCGGGCCGGGCCGTCAGGTCGCGGCGGGGCTCGCCGACGGAGCGTCCTCCAGCCGGTACACCACAGGTCCTTCCGGACCGACGGTGAAATACACGCGCACCGCGACGCTCGTCGCCTGGTGCTCCTTGAGGTGGCCGGGCGGGAACTGGGTAGGGTTCTCCAGCTGTCCGAGCCGGAACGCGATCGTCGAGCCGTCCACGAGCCGCAGCGTGAAGCCGCGCACGTCCGAGAGGCCCGAGGCGTCGATTGCGACGATGACGCCATCGACCGGCGACGCGGCGGATGTCGGGCCGGGCGCGGAGGGCATCGCGGTGGTGCAGGCGCCGAGGAGGATCGCCAGGGCGCCCGCGGCGGCCTTTCGCCGGAGCCCGTTCACGTCGCCGAGACGGTCCCGCTGCTGCCCGGGATATGGAGCGGCTCGCCGGCGGCGCAGCGCGGGCACGTCGCCGCCCCGGGCTCGTACGTTGGCAACTCGAGCGACCACAGCGCCCGCAGCGGGTAGACCCGGCCGGTGGCGGGCGAGGTGAGCGCCTGGAGCCCGCCCGAGCGATCGACGAGCACGACGCACTCGACGATCTCGCCGCCGGCCGCCTCGACGGCGGGCAGCATCGCCAGCAGGGAGCCCCCGGTCGTCAGGATGTCGTCGACGAGGAGCACCCGCTCGCCGGGCCGGATCCCGAAGCCGCGCCGGAACTCGCGCCGCGTCCCGCCTCCGTCGCCGTGGACCTCCTCCGCGAAGATCGCCCGGGTTCCGAGCTGCCGACCCGTCTCGAAGGCGAGGATCACGCCCCCGGTCGTCGGGCCGGCCACGAGGTCGACCCTCGCGGCCCCGTCCGCGCCCCGGTGGCGGGCGGCCCAGAACGCGCATAGCTCGCTCGTCGCCGCCGGGTCGGAGAGGACCGCGAACTTCTCGAGGTAGGCGTCGGAGTGGCGCCCGCTCTTGAGCCGGAAATGGCCGTCGCGGAGGGCACCGGAGCGGCGGAACAGCGCCTCGGTGCGCTCGGCGACGACGGCGCGCGCAGCCTGCTCCTGGGCGTTCGCGAGGGAGGTCATCGATGCGCGAGTGTAGGGCCGCCGCGTGGGCGACGGGGTCGCGCGCTATCGTGCCGGGATGCCCGCCACGAAGCTGCCCAGGGGCTATTGGGGCCCGGACCGCGTGCGGCCGATCCTCGACCGAGTCCAGATCACCGTCTTCGAGGCCGACCTGTCGGACCTCGGACCCGGCGAGCGCTCGGCGGTCGACGAGCTGGTCGCGGCCGGCCGGATCCTGCAGGAGCTGGCCGAGCTCACCGAGCACCACCAGGCCCTCGACGCCCGCGCCCGCCTGCGTGCGGTCCACGACCGTCTCGGTCGCCCGCGCGAGACCGCCGACCTCCTGGAGCTGTACGAGATCTCCCAGGGCCCGATCGCGACCACCCTCGACAACGAGCTCCTGCCGTTCCTGCCGGTCGACGGCTGGGTCCCGGGCCGGAACGTCTATCCGTGGGCCATCGACGCCTCGGAGATCGAGGCGTTCCAGGCGGCGCACCCCGATCGGCGTCCGGCGATCCTGGGCCTCCACACGGTCGTTCGACGCACGACGCCGACGGCCCTCCGTCGAGACCTCACGACGCTGCGCGGCCACCGCGAGCTCTCCGCCCTGCATCCGGGCCTCGAGGCGCAGCTGACCGCGCTCGCCGCCGCCGCCGATCCCGAGCCGCTCTACGCCGTCCCCTACTCCGTTGCCTGGCCGAAGCGGATCCTCGGCATCGCCGACCAGCTGTGGCGCGCTGCCGTCGCCGTGGAGCCGGAGGATGGCGACTTCGCGGCGTTCCTGCGGCAACGCTCGCGAGACCTCCTCACCGACGACAATGAGGCCGGCGACGCGGCCTGGGTCCGAGGCTCGTTCGACCACGTCGACGTGGTCGTCGGGGCCCACGAGCCGTACGACGATGACCTTTTCGGCGCGAAGGCCTTCTTCGGCCTCTCGATCCTGATCCGCGACGAGGCCGGCACGCGGGAGCTCCGGGAGCGGACGCCCCACCTCCAGGCGATCGAGGACGCCCTGCCCATCGATCGGCACCGAACCGTGGCCGCCGAGATCCCGGTCGGCAGCTTCAACGTCGTCGCCGCCTTCGGGCAGGGTCAGGGCACCGCCGCCGAGATCCTGCCGAACGACCCGGACCTCATCCGCAAGTACGGCCGGAAGATCGCGCTCCGTCGCAACGCGGCTGTCCATCCCCAGCCGTTCGAGCGGCTGGCCAACCGCTGGCAGGCCGTCATGGCGCCCGGCCACCATGCCGAGCTGACGCCGGAGGGGTCGTTCCGCCAGATCACCTGGCACGAGGTCGGCCATTACCTGGGCCCGGACACGACCCGGGAGGGTCGCCCGTTCGACGAGGCCCTGGGCGAGGACGGGCCACCGCTCGAGGAGCTGAAGTCGGAACTGTGCTCGATCTTCGCCTGCGAGTGGCTCGGCCGGATCGGGGCCTTCAGCCCGGACGAGGTCCGCGCCGTGGAGGCCGCCCAGATCCTCGCGGTCCTCCGGCCGAACCGGCCACTTCGATCACAGCCCTACCCAACGATCTGGCACATGCTCGGGAATCACCTGTTCGACGAGCGTGTCCTGCGGATGGCCGACGACGGCGTCCACGTCGATCACGCGCGGCTGCCGTCGGCCATCGAAGGCATGCTCGCCGAGGTCCTCGCCACCCAGGACCGCGGCTCGCGGGCCGAGTCGAACGCCTTCATCGAGCGGCTGTCCGCCTGGAGCGAGCGCCACGAGTGGATCGCGACGCGGATCAAGGCAGCGGAGCGCTATCGCTTCCGCCACGCCCGCTACGAAATCCTCGGGGCGACCCGCCAGGGCAACGCGACGGCTCGACCGGCCGGCTAGGGCTGACCCTCGGTCGGCGCCGGGAGGATCGGGCCGGTGCCGGGCCCCGGCCCGATGCCGGGCCCCGGGCCGATGTCGGGGCGGCGCGGCACGAGCCGCCGCAGGACCAGGAACGTGACGACGCCGACGATCCCGAGGACGAGGAGGATCGGCAGCCACACGATCGCGAACCAGATGCCGGCCGTGACCAGCGCCTGGAGCACGTCGACGAGGCTCGCCGAGGCCTTGTCGATCTCGTCGTTCGGATCGAACTTCTTCTGGCTCACGACGACCGCGGCCTGGGCCTTGAGGCTGTAGGCGACGGTCAGCGTCGAGTAGGCCGCCTGCTCCGTGAGGTGCTGGCGCTCGGTGGACAGCTGCTCGATCTGGCCGCGGACGTCCGTGAGCTGGGACTGGACCTCGAGGACGTCGCTGATCTTGGTCGCTCTGGCCATGATCGCCTGGAGGGCGGCCTCGGTCGCCCGGAGGTTCGTGATCCGCGCGCCGAGGTCGACGACCTGGCCGGTCACGTCCTGGGTCTGGGTCTGCTCGCCGAGGACCTTGGTCGCCAGCCCGCGGAGGGCCACCAGGGCCTCGTCCCACTGGCTGGCCGGGATCCGGTAGGTCACGGTCGCGACCATCTGGTCGCCGTCGCCCCTGCGCTCCGAGCCGGAGACGTAGCCGCCGAGCGTCGAGATCTTGCCCGTGGCCGCGGCGAGGGCGGCATCGATGCCCTGGACCTCGAGGCTCAGCTGGCCGGTCTTGATGATGAGGAGCTCCGGGCGGGTCACGTCGTAGAGGGGTGGCCCGCCATTGGCGGATCCGCCCTGGCTGCCGCTGCCGGACTGGTCGTTCTGTGGCGCCTCGGCCGGGGCCGCGCTGGCGGCCGGGAGCGGATTGCCGGCCGGCTCCAGCTGCCGATCACCGATCGCGGCGCCGCCGCTGCAGGCCGCGACGGTGCCGACGACGGCGAGGATGGCAAGGGCGACGAGGAGGGAGTGCCGGGTTCGAGGGCCCGCGAAGTGCGTCATGGCGGCGGTGCTCCTGGCGCGGCCGGCCCGTGATGGGGCTCGGTGTCGGTCGGCAGACGGTGCGCCGGGGCGGATGGTTCCCGCCAGAGCCGTTGGACCCTAGGGCCGGTACTCCGCCCCGCGGGCCGATGTCGCCGTCGCCCGCTTCGGGAGGGCCGTCCCGATGAGCGCCCGGTGCGAGTCCAGTCCGCGGCGCCGGCACTCGGCGCCGAGCTCGTCGATGAGCCGGACCGGCAGCGTCGGGTCGGCAAAGATCGCGGTCCCGACCTGCACCGCGACCGCCCCGACGGCGAGGAAGTCGAGCACGTCGGCGAGCTCGGTCACGCCGCCGATCCCGACGATCGGGATGTCGACGGTCTGGGCGACCTCGTACACGACCTTGAGCGCGACGGGCTTGATCGCGGGCCCGGAGAGGCCGCCGAAGACGTTGCCGAGCAGCGGCCGCTCGCGCGTCGGGCCGACGGCGATCCCGGACAGCGTGTTGATCGCGGTGAGCGCATCCGCCCCGGCATCCTCGATCGCCCGGGCGATCGGCCGGACGTCCGCTACGTTCGGCGAGAGCTTGACGAGCAGCGGCAGGTCGGTCGCCCGGCGAACGGCCGCGGTGACGGCGCCTGCGGCCTCCGCGTCGATCGCGAACTGGAGCCCGCCCTTGCCAACGTTCGGGCAGCTGATGTTCAGCTCGATCCCGGCGATGCCCGGCACACCCTCGAGGCGCCGGACGACCTCGACGTAGTCGGCGATCGACTCACCGGCCACGTTGACGATGACCGGGACCTGCCAGCCGGCCCAGGTCGACGCGTACTTCTCGACGACGGCATCGACCCCGGGGTTCTGGAGCCCGATCGAGTTGAGCATCCCGCCGGGCGTCTCGGTCACCCGCGGCGTCGGGTTGCCGGACCGGGCCCTGAGCGTCGTGCCCTTGCAGCAGATCGCGCCGAGCCGCTGGACGTCGACGACGTCGCCGTACTCGATGCCATAGCCGAACGTCCCCGACGCGACCAGGACCGGGTTCCGGAGGACGAGCCCTCGACCGAGGTCGACGCCCAGGTCGACCTCGTGGATGGGCGCGGCCGCCGGCGACGGGCCTTCGGCCGGCCCGGTGGCGCGAACCGACGTCGCTCCGGCGGCGTGTCCGGTCAGTTGGCCGCCGGTCGGGCCGTCGCGCCGCGTCACGGGAACGATCGCCGGCTTGATCCGGCGCACGGTCGGCCGCCGCTTCGCCGGGACGGCCGCGCCGGACGCGGTCACGACCCGCCGCCTGGCCTTCACCAGCCGCCCGCCCAGTCGAGCTCCTCGGCCGCGAACACGGGGCCCTCGCGGCAGACCCGGACCGGGGGACCGGCCGCGGCCTTCACGACGCAGCCGAGACAGGCACCCACCGCGCAGCCCATGTTCTGCTCCATCGACACCTGCAGAAACGCCTTCCGGCGAGCCGCCGCGCTGCCCGCGACCGCGGGTCGGCCGCCGCCGCGCTTGCGGCCGAGCGTCGCGACCCCGAGCCGATCGCGCCGCGTCGCCGCCAGCCGGGCGAGCGCCCGGAGCATCGGCAGCGGGCCGCAGGCGAACGCCTGGTCGGCCCACCCCTCGTACTCGGGGACCAGCTCGGTGACGAAGCCGTGGTGGCCCATCGAGCCGTCGTCGGTCGCGACGACGTACTCCACCTCGTCGGGCAGGAGCGACGAGGGATAGACGTCGCGGGCCGTCGCGGCGCCGAAGAGGAGCGTCACCTGGCGGCCGCCGCGGATCGCCTCGTCCGTGAGCGATCGGACGCCCGCCATCCCGAGCCCGCCGGCGATGAGCAGCAGGTGGCGACTGCGCGGATCCACCTCGAACGGCCGACCCAGCGGGCCGAGCATCTCGATCCGGTCGCCCGGCCGAAGGAAGGTGAACCACGCCGTGCCCCGGCCGATGACGCGGAAATGGATCGTCAGCGTCCCGGTGGCGAGGTCCATCGTGTTGATCGAGAACGGCCGGCGAAGGACGAGGCCGGAGTAGTCACCGGCCCGGACGTGGACGAACTGGCCGGCCCGCGCTCCCGCGATGATGTCCGGGGCGCGGTACGTCTGGAGCCACTGACCCGGCAGGATCTCGCGGCTCTCGACGAGCTCGGCACCGGCAAGGCGCATCCGCGGCGCGCCGGCGAGTGACGGCGACCCGCCGCCTCGTCGGGATCCGCCGCCTCGTGGGGGTTCGCCGCCTCGCGGGGGTCCGCCGCTCGGGGCGCCGGGGTTGCGGACGCGGGCGCGAACCGTCATCGGTCGGAGCGCTCGTCCGACCCGCTAGCTGGCGTCGCCGGTGTCGGCGTCAGCGTTCTCGCCATCTGCGGTCTCGGCCTCGCCGCTGTCGGCGTCCTCGTCGTCCACCGCGTCGGGATACGCCTCGGCGATCGCCTCGGCCAGGTCGCCGAAGACATCGGTCGGGTCATAGAAGCGGACGACCTGGTCGGGCCCGGCGAGGTCCTGCCAGCTCGATTCGCCCTCCGGGATCACGCGGCCCCGGAACCCGCCGACGCCGAGCGTCAGCTGCTCGTCGTCGTCCTCGACGATGACGAGCTGGGACAGGAGGCCGAGCAGGCCGCTCGCGGCGTTCTCGAACTGCTCGAGCAGGCCGGCCTCGGCGCGCTGGCTCCGCTCCTGGAAGTCGAGCGTCAGGTCGTAGAGAGCCGCCGCCGCTCCGGCTTCGTCGGGGCTCCTCGGTGACCTCCTCCGCCTCCGTCCAGCCCTCGCCCTCGCGGGCGTCCATGAACGCCTGGAGGATGTCCGCCGGGTTGTAGATCTCGACGAGCTCCGCGGCCGTCTCGATGACCTCGGTCTCGGAGACCCACTCGTTCGTCGCCTCGTCGAAGACGCGGGCGCGACTGCGGAACGTGCCGTCCGGGGTGACGGCGAGGTAGTCCGGATCGTCGTCGATGAGCGTCAGGCCGCCTAGCTCGCGGATTCGGCCGGCGTTGGCCGCCATGAACCGGTCGAGCTGGTCCCCGGCCCGGACGAGGAAGTCGGACCGCTCCAGCGACGCGTCCCGGCCGATCTCGGACAGGAGCGATGTGCGGCGAGCTTCGATGCGATCCATGGTCTCGACCTCCTAGCCGTGGTACTCGAGATCGGGTCCCATCCGCTCGCGGAGGAACATCGAATGGTGGCGCTGGAAGATCCACTCGCCGGCCCGATGGCCGAGCGCTCGAACGCTCTCGTCGGCCTCGAGCCGGTCGAGCGTTGCGTAGTCCGGGAGCTCCAGCAGGATGACGTTGTCGAAGTCCCAGCCGTGGGCGACGTTGTACCAGCCCAGGAACTTGATGCCGTACTTCTCGGAGTACTCCTTCGCCTGCCGCGGGAAGAGCGTCTTCATGAAGAACTTGAAGAACGGGTCGCGGCCGCGGCGGACGGAGAAGTACGTCGCCAGGACGGGCACGGGCTGTGTGGTCCTCCTGTCGGTGCTCGGTTGGGGCGGGCCTATTCTGGCACGGCGGAGCCGCCGTCCCCAGGCCGCTCGCTCGCCGGGCCTTCGTCCTCGATCTGCCCGACGGTCGGGGTGCGCGAGGCGAGCGGCGCCCGTCGGAGCTCCGCCCGACGATCGGCGGCCACGAGGCGCAGCAGGAAGATCACGGTCTGGCCCGCGAACAGCAGCAGGATGAGCGTGACGATGAGGAGCGCGCCGCTGACGATCGCGGGCCAGCCCCAACCGACACTCAGGGGAGTGACGACCACGAGCAGCGCGAGCGCCGCGAGCTGGAGCCAGAAGCAGCCGAGGCCAGGGCCCTTCGCCGCATCGAGCGGCGCGCCCTTGTACTCGACGTCGCGGACGGACGAGGGCGTAGACGCGGGCCTGTCGGCGGGATCCGGGTTGCCGCCCGGCGCGGGCCTGTCGGCGGGCGCGGGCGCATCCGGCGGTGGGGCCTGGGGATCGGTCACGACGGCCAGACTCTAGCCGAGCGCGCGGCGCAGCGCGGCTCCCGAACGCCGCGGCGGGGCTCGCGAGCCCCCGATCCAGCGGTACGCTCTCCTCCTCACGAGTGGAGGACCTCCCGACGCCCGACTCCGACCTTCCGCCCTGCTATCCCGAGCTGCGCGGCCGGCGCGTCGTCGTGACCGGTGGCGCGAGCGGGATCGGCCTGGCGACCGCCCGACGATTCATCGCCGAGGGCAGCAGCGTCGCCGTCCTGGATCGTGACCGCGAGCGGCTCGCGAGCCTCGCCCCCGAGCTCCCGGGCCTCGCCGGCACGGTCGTCGCGGACGTCGCGGCGGCGGCGGAGATGGCCGCGGCATTCGAGCAGATTGACCGGCTGCTCGGTGGCGTGGACGTCGTGATCGCCAATGCGGGGGTCAGCTACCGGACCCCGTTCACGGAGATCGACGACGCCCAGTGGCAGGCGGTCATCGGCACGAACCTGACCGGGGCCTTCCTGACCGCCCGCGAGGCGATTCGCCGGATGCAGGCCCAGGGCTCCGGCGTGCTCCTGTTCACCGCGTCGACGAACGGCCTCCGCGGCCACCCCAACTACGCGGACTACAACGCCTCGAAGGCCGGCGTCATGCTCCTCATGCGGACGATCGCCCTCGAGGTCGCACCCTCGATCCGGGTCAACGCCGTGAACCCCGGCTACGTCCTCACCCCGATGCAGGAGCGCGAGTACAGCCCGGAGATGCTCGCGGCGGTCAACGCCACGATCCCGCTGCGGCGTCACGCCCAGCCGGCCGAGGTCGCGGCCCTGTTCGCGTTCCTGGCCTCCGACCAGGGGGCCTACGTCACCGGCACGACCATCGACATCGACGGCGGGGAGAACGCATGACCGAGCGAGCCGGCGGCCCGGGAGGCGGTGGCGGGGGGCCTGACACGCGGGTGCACCCATACGTCCCCAATGCCGTGCCCGAGGTCAAGGCCGCGATGCTGGCCGCCGTCGGCGCGACGAGCATCGAGGACTTCTACGTCGACGTCCCGGACTCGATCCGGCTCAAGCGACCACTCGACCTGCCCGCCCCGTTCCGCTCGGAGGCCGAGCTCGTTCGCCATGTCGAGGGCCTGCTGAACCGCAACACCTCGACCCGCGAGGCGCTGAGCTTCCTCGGGGCGGGCTGCTACCAGCACCACGTCCCCGCGGTCTGCGACGAGATCAACGGCCGCGGCGAGTTCCTGACCGCCTATGCCGGCGATCCGTACGAGGACCACGGCCGGTTCCAGTCGCTGTTCGAGTACGAGTCGCTCATGGCCGAGCTGCTCGAGCGCGACGTCGTCAACGTGCCCACGTACGACGGCTTCCAGGCCGCGGCCACCGCTGTCCGGATGGCCGCACGCGTGACCGGCCGGCGACGAGCGCTGCTGCCGGCCTCGATGTCGCGCGACAAGCGCTCGAAGGTCGTCGACTACGTGCGGCCGGACGTCGACGTCGAGCTCGTGGCGATCGATCCGGCGACCGGCACGCTGGAGCTCGCCTCGCTCGAGGCCAGGCTCGGTCCGGACGTGGCCTGCGTCCTCGTCGAGAACCCGACATTCCTCGGCACGATCGAGACCGGCGGCCCCGAGATCGTCCGGCTGGCCCATGCCGCGGGCGCCCTTGCCGTCGTGTCGGTGGACCCATCGATGCTCGGCGTCCTCAACCCGCCGGCCGCGTGGGGCGCGGACATCGATTGTGGCGACATCCAGGCGCTCGGCATCCACCAGCATTGGGGCGGCGGCCACGGCGGCTTCATCGCCAGCGACGACGACCCGCGGATCGTCATGGAGTACCCGTCGCGGCTGTTCGGCATCGCCCCGACCTCGGTGCCCGGTGAGTACGGCTTCGGCGACGTCGCGTACGAGCGCACCTCGTTCGCGGTTCGCGAGGAGGGCAAGGAGTGGGTCGGGACGGCAGCGTCGCTGTGGGGCATCACCGCCGGCGTCTACCTCGCGCTCATGGGGCCGCAGGGCATGCGCGAGCTCGGCGAGACGGTCATGGCGCGGGTCCGCTACGCGATGACCCGCCTCGCCGGGATTCCGGGCGTCCGGATCCCGTTCGCGGCGACGCCCCATGCCAAGGAGTTCGCCCTCGACCTCTCGGCTGCCGGCGCTCCACCAGCTGCGGTGGCCGCCCGGCTGCGTGACCGGGGCATCTTCCTGGGCTACGACCTCCGGAGCGAGGGTCCGGAGTTTGCCGGCCAGTTCCTCGTCGCCGTCACCGAGGTCCACACCCGGGCGGACATCGACCGCCTCGCCGCGGAGCTCGTCGACGCGCTCGGCGGGCCGGCGACGAGGCCGGCTCGATGACGACGGCGACGCGCCCGCCGACGGCGGCCGGCGGGCTGCCGATCGCCCCGAAGCCGGTGCCGCGGCGGTTCCACCAGGCGGCCTGGGACGAGCCGATCATCCTCGAGCTGTCGGTACCCGGAGCGCGGGGCGTCCTGCCCCCGGCGACCGAGCCCGGGATCAAGGCGCTCGTCGGGGATCCCGCGGCGGCATTGCCGGCGGGCATCGGCCGCGAGCGCCCACCGGCCCTGCCGGAGCTCAGCCAGGTCCACGTCCTCCGCCACTACGACCGGCTCTCGCAGGAGACCCTCGGCGCCGATCTCAACATCGACGTCGGCCAGGGCACCTGCACGATGAAGTACTCGCCGAAGGTCAACGACCAGCTCATCCGCAGCCCGAAGCTCGCCGACACCCATCCCGCCCAGGACCCGGCGACGGTCCAGGGCACGCTCGAGATCCTGTGGCGGCTCGAGCGGATGCTCGCGGAGATCTCCGGGATGGCGCGCGTCAGTCTCCAGCCGGCGTCGGGCTCCGCCGCGATCTGGGCGAACGTCGCGATGATCCGGGCCTGGCACGAGTCGCGGGGCGAGGGCTTCGATGGGCCGGGCGGCGGCCGCAACGAGGTCGTGACGACGATCTTCAGCCACCCCTCGAATGCGGCGGCGGCGAAGGTCGCCGGCTACCGGGTCATCACGCTCTACCCGGACGCCGACGGCTACCCCGACCTCGGTGCCCTGCGGGCGGCCGTCTCGGAGCGGACCGCGGCGCTGCTCATCACGAATCCCGAGGACACCGGCATCTTCAACCCACGGATCGAGGACTTCGTGCGCGTCGTCCACGAGGCCGGCGGGCTGTGCGCGTACGACCAGGCCAACGCCAACGGCATCCTCGGGATCACCCGGGCCCGCGACGCCGGGTTCGACCTGTGCCACTTCAACATCCACAAGACGTTCTCGACGCCGCATGCCTGTGGGGGGCCCGGCGCCGGCGCCGTCGGCGTGGCGCCGGATCTCGTGCCGTTCCTGCCGACCCCCACGATCGAGCGGGCGGACGACGGCACGTTCCGGCTGGACGACGACCATCCCCGGTCGATCGGCAAGGTCCGGCCGTGGCACGGCAACACCCCGAATCTCGTGCGCGCCTACGCCTGGATCATGGCCCTCGGGGCGGCGGGCCTGCGCGAGGTGGCCGAGATCGCGGTGCTCAACAACAACTACCTCCTGGCGAAGGTCCTCGAGGCCCGCGGCGTGTCCGCGCCATACGCGACGGGCCGACGCCGGATCGAGCAGGTCCGCTACTCGTGGGAGGCGCTTCACCGCGACACGGATGTCACGACCGAGGACATCGCCGCCCGGGTCGTCGACTTCGGCACCCACTACTGGACGAGCCATCACCCGTACGTCGTGCCCGAGCCGATGACCCTCGAGCCGACCGAGTCGTACTCCCGCGCGGACCTGGACGAGTACGCCGCGATCCTCGCCGAGGTCGCCCGCGAGGCGTACGAGGATCGCGACCACCTCCTCTCGGCGCCGCACCGCAGCACGATCCACCGGATTGATCACGCCCCGCTCGACGATCCGTCGACGTGGGCGATCACGTGGCGGGCGTACCGGCGCAAGCACGCCGGCGGCTGAGGCCGCCCTCGGCGCGACCGATGCCCGACGACCAGCCGATCCTGGGCCTCCTCGTCAACCCGATCGCGGGACTCGGCGGCGCCGTCGGGCTCAAGGGCAGCGACGGCGACGACACCATCCGGCTCGCGCTGGAGCGCGGGGCCGTGCCCCACGCCGGCGACCGGGCCATCGCCGCGCTCGCCGCGCTGCGGGCCGCCTGGCCGCGCGACCGGCC